>CAYNXK010000009.1:0-5048 GCA_964401125.1 uncultured Aliiroseovarius sp. | reverse complement strand
GGCGGTCCCTCCTCAAACTTTGGTAATTGGGGCAGTCCTTATAATTCCTTCAACCCCCACGGAGGGGCTCCCTTTTTCGGCACGTCACCATTTGGTTTTTGGTGAGGTGCAAATACCCGGCAAGGGTCAAACCCCTCTGCCAAGCAGACACAGGCATTTGTCCCAATGCCCGTTTCATCTGATCTTTTGTGGGACATATGGAGAGAAAAAATGAAAAAGACTTTGATGATCGTGGCAATCGCCGCCGCAACCAGCCTTGTGGCTGTTTCTGCCAGCGCCCAAGGTTGGGGCGGTGGTCCCTGGGGTGGTAACAACAGTCCTTGGGGTGGCAACAACAGTGGCTGGGGTGGTGGCCCTTGGGGCGGCGGCGGCAACAACTGGATGCCCTGGGGTGGCAACAATAATGGTTGGGGCAACAATGGCTGGGGCAACAACTGGGGTCCGTTCGCAGGCGACAGCTTCGGTGACGGTAACTTTGACATGAGCTTTGGCGGTAGCGCTCAGGGCCAAGGCCAAGGCCAAGGTCAGGGTTGGGGCCAGGGTGGCAACAACTGGGGCGGCAACAACTGGGGTGGGCCGCAAGGTCATCCGATGCAGCCAGGTGCCATGCCGCCACCTCCAGGTTTCCCCGGTGCTCCTGAAGCCGCGGCTGAAGGTGAAGCTGAAGGTGAAGTACAAGCACCAGAAGCTCCTGCCGGCAACTAAACCTTGCACTAAAAAACTCCTGTCCCGGTTCGCCGGGGCAGGGCGCGCCGTTTCGGAGGTTTTCTGATGAAAAATACCACGCTAGTAGCCATCTTTAGCACCTCTTTGCTGGTTTTTCTTCCCATGATTCCCATGGCCTCCATGGCTCAGGCACAAAATGAGGTCGCCTTTAGTGCAACTGCTGTGCAGACCCTGCCAGATGGCAGCGAGCAGGTGGGGCGGATCACCAAATCTGGCCAGAACATGCGCCTTGAAAGGATTATGGACGGGCAAACTTCAGTCCAGATCATGCGCGGGGCCGAGGGTATCGCCTACCTTGTTGATTTGCAAAATCAGACCTATGCCAAAATCATGGATGCTTCGGTTGCGCGTGCTGTTAGTGGTGCCTCCAGCCCCTGCCCGCCAGTTGATGAAATGCAGGCTGCGGGCCTAAGTTGCGAGCGGGTTGGCGAGGGCCGGGTTTCGGGCATCATTACCCAGAGCTGGGAGCTGCGTATGCAGCAATCAGGCGATGTTATCCGTGTTGAATGGGATAGCGGGCGGCGCCGGGCGCTGAGCCAGAGCTGGCCAGACGGCAGCAGCATGGTCATGACCTTTCTGGCGATGCAGGATATTGAGGGCCGTGCGGCTGAATACTGGAGCAGCAGCATCAAAACCCCCGGCCAGCCCGCCGAGCTTGGTGGCTGGTGGTTTGACGCCGCGCTGCGTGTGGTCTTGCGTGAAAAGCTACCGGGCGGCATTATGCGGCAATTGACAGATATTGTGGTCGGGCCAGTTGATCCGGCTGAATTTTGGCCACCAGAGGGCTTTAGCGCTGTTGCGGCGCAGAGCCTGCAACCAGTTGGGCAGTAACGGTTAACGGGGGATAATATGCGCGTACTTTACGCAAATTTCAAAGGCGGCACCGGCAAAAGCACGATAGTATTCAATTTGGCTTTGTGGCAACAGGCACAGGGGCAAAGGGTGCAGGTTTGTGATCTTGACCCGCAACGCACAGTTTCGGATGTGGCAGCGATCCGCACCGAGGATGGTATTGAGCCAATCCTTGATGTGGTCAATGAATTGCCCGCACGAAAGAAAAAAGGTGTGCAATATCTGATAGATGTGGGTGCATCTGACATGGATGCCATGCGTGCGGCCATCCGGGTCGCAGACCGCGTGGTCATCCCCGTGACCCCATCGCAGGCGGATATCTGGGCCACCCAGAGGTTTCTGGAAATCTTGCGGGCTGAACGTGGCAAGGCCAAATTTCCGCCGGTGCTGGCCTTTCTCAACCGGGCTGACCCGCACCGGCGCTCGCGCGAGAATGCCGAGGCGCTGGAGGCGCTGGGAATGCTGCCCGGTGTCACTGCGGTAAGCCCAAAACTTGTGCAGCGGCTGGCCTTCCGCCGCTCGTTTTCTGAGGGGCTTTCGGTGAGTGAATTGGAGCCGCGCGGCAAGGCGGCCGCAGAACTTGATGCGCTGGCCCGCGTAATATGTGTTGAGTAATATATGCTGATCAACCCCGTTAAAGGAGCCTGAAATGATAGCCCCGATGTTACGATTACTGGCAATCTACCTTGCCGTTGGCCTGGCCGTGTTCGGCTTTTTTAAACGTGATGCAATCATGTCAATGTTCACGGGAAATGATGATGTTGTGGCTTCTGTAACCACGCCTACCGCCCCACCGGCGACCCCACCGGCGCCCCCTGAGGTCTTGACTGTTCAACCTGTGCCAAGCGCATCTCAGGCCGTGCCACAGGCGCCGGTTTATGCGCCGCTTCCCGGTGAGGCGGCTGCAAGCACGCAGGCGGCAACCATTCAGATGCCAAGGGCTGCGGCTGCCACGCCGCTTGTCGCCACGCCTACTGCTCCACCTGCCGCCCCGGTGCCAGCAGCGACGGTTGAGGTTGCAGATGAAATGGCGTATCTTCAAGGGCTTGAGGCCGCTCGCCGGGCTTATTGGCAGGGCGATATTCAAGGCGCGATTGCGCATTATATCGCTTTGCTGGCACAATTTCCCGATGATGAAAACCTGCATGGTGAATTGGGAAATATCTATTTCATGAGAGGCCAGCGCCGCGAGGCGGCATGGCATTTTGAACAATCCGGGATGGCCGCCATAGCTGCCGGGCGCGCCGCACAGGCGCACATGTTGGCGGGTATTCTCAGGGGGTTTGACTCGGAAGCGGCTGCACGGCTTACAGCGGCTATGAGGGCTGGGCAATGAGCCAGTTTCTGAACAAACGCCTGTCCAGCCTCGAAGCACATTTGGCCAGCGAAAACCCGGCGCTTCTGGAGGTGCTGCCGACCTATTACAAGCTTGATAAGGTGCTTTACCGCATGGGGTTGCTGGATGCAGAATCCTCGCTTGCCACCAAAATATCATGGTGGCCGCTGGTGTCGGTTCTGGGCACATTCAGCTCGGGAAAATCGACTTTTATCAACGCGTATATCGGCGATAAAATACAGGATACCGGCAATCAGGCAGTGGATGATAAATTTACCGTCATCACTTACCGCTCGGGGGCAACTTCGGGCAATCACACACTGCCCGGCAGCGCATTGGATGCTGATCCGCGCTTTCCTTTTTACCGGATTTCCGGCGAGATCGAAAAAGTATCGAAGGGCGAGGGCCAGCGCATTGAAAGCTATCTGCAATTGCGCACCAGCCACTCAGCCAAGTTGAAATCTAAAATTCTGATCGACAGCCCCGGCTTTGATGCCGATGACCAGCGCCGCTCAACTTTGCGCATTTCCGACCATATCATCGACCTTTCGGATCTGGTGCTGGTGTTCTTTGATGCCCGCCACCCGGAACCCGGCGCCATGCAAGACACTCTGCAACATTTGGTCAAGCGCAGTGTGGAGCGGGCCGATAACTCGAAGTTTTTCTACGTGCTGAACCAGATCGATACGGCAGCGCGTGAGGACAACCCCGAAGAGGTGTTCGGTGCCTGGCAGCGCTCCATCGCTCAGGCAGGTCTGACATCCGGTAAGTTTTTCACCATATATGATGAAAGCGCGGCGGTTCCCATTGAAGATGACGCCCTGCGCGCCCGTTTTCGCACCCGGCGGGACGCTGATCTAGCGGCCATACATAAACGCATGGATGAGGTGGAAATTCAGCGTAATTACCGGGTTGTCGGGGTGCTGGAGAACGTTGCCAACGAGCTTGAGCATGACGTGCTGCCACGCCTGAGTGAGGCTAAAAATACTTGGCGGCACCGGGTTTTGATTGGCGATGCAGTGGGCACCGGGCTGGTAGTGGCTTTGCTGATTACGGCGATGTTAAGGTTTGGCTGGGGGCTGCCGGAGGGCTGGTTTTCGTTTGAATGGGTAGCGGTCAACAAGTGGGATGTCGTGATTGCCGTGGTTGGTGCCGTGGTGCTGATTGTGGCCCAGCATATCTGGATGCGCGGCATCATGCGGCGCCGGATCGGGCGCAAACTGCCAGAGGCGCAAGGCCCGGCAGAGCTGAATCTTCGCGCCGGTTTCATGCGCACTACTTCTTGGCGCGGGTCGGTTTTCTCGGCAAGGCCGGTGGGTTGGTCAAACCGGGTGGCGCGCAATTTGAGGGAGATACGTGACCGGGCTGCCGGCCATATCCAAAGCTTGAATGACCTATATGCCGACCCGTCCGGCAAGGGTGATGTGCCTTTGTTGGAGCAGGCAGCAGCCCCAGGTGAGACCACCGAAGCCAAGTGAGCTATCGCCAACCTTGTTCAACCCCATCATGGCCCAGATAGCCTAGGCGGCGCAGCATTTCCCACGGTGATTCGCGGCCGGAAAACACGCCGCTTAGCCAGTCGTTCATGAACATTTCGGCCTTTATAGCTTGCCCTTGGGGATTTGTGCAGGGCAGCATAGCGATACTGTCATAGATAGCGCGGGCTTTGGCCTGAAAGCCGGGATTTGGCCAAGGGGTAGCGCGCAATTCCTGCATGAAGCTAATATCGCAGCCACAATCAAAGCGGCCGCGTTGGCCTGCGCAGATATCGTGGTGCATGCAGGCAGCATCCAGCGGGTCGGTTGGGAGCAGGGGGGAGGTCGCCGGGGAGGTTGCGCCAAATTGCCCCCCGGAATGGCCAATACCACACCAATTGCCGTGCACTGGCAGGGATTGCGCTGCTAGGGGCGTGGCAAGAAGGGCAAGCAGGAGGGCGGCGAGGAGTTTTATCCCGCCACTCATCCCGCGACTCATCCCATTGCCCTGAGGCGTTTGATCAAGGAGGAGGTATCCCAGCGCCCGCCGCCCATTTTTTGTATATCCTTGTAGAACTGGTCAACAAGGGCCGTGATCGGTAGTGAGGCGCCATTCTCGTCTGCCGTATCAAGGCAGATGCCCAGGTCTTTGCGCATCC
>CAYNXK010000008.1:7551-26576 GCA_964401125.1 uncultured Aliiroseovarius sp. | reverse complement strand
GCAGAGCGGCTATGAACAAACCCTGCATCATCTGCGTTGCCATAACCGGCTCGGTGCCGCAAAAGGCGCATAATCCGGCGGTGCCGATCACAGTAACCGAACAGGTTGAGAGCACCCATGCCGCCTATGAGTCCGGGGCGGCGATTGCACATCTGCATGTGCGCGAGGATGATGGCAGCCCCAGTTCTGACCCGGATAAATTTGCCCAGCTCATGGCCGGAATTCGCACCCATTGCCCCGGTATGATCGTGCAGCTTTCTACCGGCGGGCGCTCAGGCGCGGGGCACGCGCGCGGCGGTATGTTGCCGCTCAGGCCGGAAATGGCGTCGCTGTCGGTAGGGTCAAATAATTTCCCAACCCGGGTCTATGAAAACCCGCCTGATCTGGTGGATTGGCTGGCGGCTGAAATGCAGGCTTACGCCATCAAACCCGAAATCGAGGCCTTTGACCTTAGCCATATCTTTCAGGCTGTACGCATGGCCGCTGATGGCCGCCTGAAGGCACCGCTTTATGTGCAATTCGTCATGGGCGTGAAAAATGCCATGCCGGTGGACAGGGCGGTGTTTGATTTCTACGTCAAAACCCTCAGCCGTCTGGCGCCCGATGCCCAATGGTGCGGTGCCGGGGTGGGGCCAGGGCAAATCTTGCTGAACGAATGGTCGATTGCCGCAGGTGGCCATACCCGCACGGGGCTTGAAGATAATCTGCGCCTTGACCGCAACACGCTCGCACCTTCAAACGCAGCTTTGGTGGCCCGCACCGTGGAAATTTGTTCACAATATGCGCGGCCGGTAGCCAGCCCGGCAGAGGCGCGCCGGATACTCGGCCTGCCCAAAGCCTGAAAGCAGTGCCTGTAGGCAGGAACCCGGCGGAGTGATTCGCCTTAAATTGAGCCAATTTCCTCCCGAATTTATGGTAATTTTGGGAAAACAGGTAAGATTTACCCCTCGAAACAAACTTATACTAAAATGGAAACACAGCCTTAGGTTGCAATATAATAGGTTTTCCTCTTAAAAACACAACCTGCTGTAGGCTGCCACTGTCTTCGCTTATTGCCGCCACTTCAGCGCCACATTAGCCTCAATACGAACACAATTAACCAACTTTCGCAGGTGCCCAACATGTATCCCACGCTCTAACGCATCTTAACTGATTTTCTCAAACACCTGTCTTTTCGTTAGGTTATTAGTCTCAAAAATAACCAACAACGGCCAAAATCATCGGATTGGCTCCGATTCAGAACCAATTAAGCATCCAGAAATGCGAATCTAAAGCCTGACAATACGGGAAAATTACGCATTATTTAGCGCAATTATACAACTCAGAGGAAAAGCCGAAAAATACAAAGCTACCGTAGGGTAAACTGCTCAAAACCGAAAAGTTAACTACAAAATTCTGTCAAGAGGCATGCTCAGTTTTGTCGCACCGGCCGCTCATCACCGGGCTGGAACCTGGGAATCTTCCTTGACCCAACATCAGGAAAGCGCGTAAATATCATGGTAGACAGAACGTTAACTGTCTGACTTTGACTACTGGGTGGTAAATATATTGCGTTGCATATGCGGCGCGTGACACGGGGATGGTTGCGTTAAAAGTGTTGGATGTCTGCTGCTATGGCATCTAAAAACGGAGCTTAATACACCGCATATTGATCGTTATCCACCGGCGCGAATGCCTCGCACGGAACGGTTTTTTGCGGCCCGGAAAGCGCGCCTCCTGCAAAGCTGGGGATGTGAGGGAACATGACTATTCATTACGCACCACTTTATCCAAGTATCAAATTCAGCGATGCTGCACCGGCTTTGCTGCGTTACAGAAAACGCCATAGCATTTACCTTGATTTCATCAAACGGGGGCTTGATCTGGTGGCGGCCACGCTGCTTCTGATCCTGTCGCTGCCCGTCTTGCTGATCATGGCCGCACTGGTTGCACGGGACGGAAAATCTCCGATCTACCGGCAATTGCGGCTGGGCCGCGATGGCGCGGTTTTCTACCTGTGGAAAATGCGCTCGATGGTGCCGGATGCCGACCAGAAGCTGGAAGCCTATCTGGCCACCAACCCTGCCGCGCGCCGGGAGTGGGACCATCACCAGAAGCTGAAGCATGACCCGCGCATCACGCCCATTGGCCGCCTGATCCGCAAAACTTCGCTGGATGAGCTGCCACAATTGCTGAACGTGATTGTCGGTGAGATGTCGCTGGTCGGGCCACGGCCAATGATGGTTAGCCAAAGTGATCTCTACCCCGGCCATGCCTATTATGAGGTGCGTCCGGGCATCACCGGCGCCTGGCAGGTTTCCGACCGTAACGAGGCCAGCTTTGCTGAGCGCGCGTTATATGACACCCGCTATTACAAGAAGCTTTCCCTGAAGAACGATCTCTTGATCCTGTTCAAAACCGTTGGTGTGGTCTTTAAAGCAACGGGACATTAAAGTGTTCCGGGCGCCTCCCCAGGCGCCTCCACTAAGCGCTGATCCAACATTAAGTGAAAACGCTTTAAGGCCGGGCTGACTACAGCGCACCGATGGCTGCTCGTTTCTCGTGCAAAACTGCGCTGACCCGCTGGCCCCAAACATCCCAATTCAGGTTTTCTTCATATTCGGCGCGCGCATTCAGACGTAGGGTTTTGTAAGCGGGAACATCGCCTAGATAGCGCTGCACAAGAGCAGCAAAGTCGCTGGCACCGGCTCCCGGCGGCAGGGCATGGCCATTCACGTGATCGCGCACCGGCACGCCGCCGGTTTTCAGGCACAGAGACGGCAAGCCGTAGGCAGAAGCCTCGCAAAAGGCAAAACCCCAGCTTTCAAACGAGGCCATGACCATGAAATGCGCGCCACGAAACAAGCTGGTAAGGCGCGCCAGATCATCGGGCTTTGCCTTGTCGAGCGATCTATGAACCCGCAACCATGGGGCGCTTTCAGGCGGGGTGCAGCCAACCACATCAAGGCGCACGTCAACGCCTTCTGCCCTGAGCAGGTTGACCATTTCCAGCACCAGCGGCCCGCCCTTGGCAAACCAGTCCCGGCCAATGAACAGCAGGTTCACCGGCTGGTCAGGGGCCAGTGGTGGTGGTGCGCGCCCCTTACCCGGATCAGAAATATTGCCCCCCCACGGCACGATCAGAGATTGCGCCTGGCTCAGCCCATAAAGGGCGTCCGCCGTTTTCTTTTGCCATTCACCGGGCCAGAGCAGCAGGTCTTGCGCCTTAAATATGCGTCTCTCATGGCCTAAAACCCAAGGGTCCGCCAGCCGCGACAGTGAAAAATACGAGCCGTAATTCTGACCGACCTCGGAGCGCTTATAGCCGGTTGGCGTGGCATCTGCCGTGAAGGCGCTGACCATCGGATAAGGCGGCACCACACGGGCCAGTGACTGAAAACTATAGGCAGTGAACAGCACATCATAGCGCGCGCGGCCAAGCTCTCGCCGCACCCCGGCCGCGATAATCCGGCCCAGCGCCAGATGCAGGCGCCAACGGGCACGCAGGTTAATGGCTTCGGGCAGCGCATGCAGCAGGCGGCGCATGGGTTCGGCCATGGCCCATGTATTGGGCAAGATCGTCACCTCGCCCACATGAGTATTGAGGGCGTCATATATGCGGGCATTGCCGCCGGAATACAGGTTCAGGTCCAGCGGGCTGATGTCGCATAAATAGGCAATGTTCAGGCGGCGTTTACTCATAGCTCAATGGGGTGGCGCAAATGCCTCTGCCGATCAACCGGAAAAGGTAAATTTCCTAAACCCCGGCGCAGAATCTGCAACACGGGGCGCGCGGGCCATCATATAGCTGCGCGCCTTTATTTTAAATCTGTCACCCGGCTATAAGTCTTTGATTCTACGCGCATGCTGTGCAAGTTTTTGTACCAAGATTCGCTTGCGTGCGCTATACCACAAGGAAAAGCGGAGCGACTGAGCAGGCATGCCCAACATTTTGGCCTTACTGATGCTGGCAATCTGGCCCCTTGTGGCGCTGGTGCTGTTTCGCCGTTTCAGCCCGGCACAGGCCTTGGTCTGGACCTTGCTGGCGGGCTACCTGTTATTGCCACCGCCGCCGGCAGCCTTTGATTTTCCACTGCTGCCACCCCTTAACAAAGCCACCATTCCCAGCCTTGCCGCCTTTGCCATGGTAGTATTTTTCTTACGTGACAAGGTGAGCCTCTGGCCAGACAGCCGGCTGGCGCAGGGCTTGCTGCTGGTCTTCGTCCTCAGCCCGTTTGCCACTTTCGCCACCAATACCGAGCCGGTGTTTTTTGGGGTCGTTGGCCTGCCCGGCCTGCGTTTTGTCGAGGGCATTGCCCTGATGGTGCAGCAGGCCATGCTGGTTTTGCCATTTCTGCTGGCCCGCGCACTTCTGGCTGATGCCGAGGGGCAGCGGGTGATTCTGCTGGCGTTGATGATCGGCGGGTTGGCCTATTCGCTGCCGATGCTCATTGAAGTACGCCTCAGCCCACAACTCAACTACTGGGTTTACGGCTATTACCAGCATCAGTTCGGGCAAACCCTGCGCTTTGGCGGCTGGCGGCCTCTGGTGTTTCTTGAACATGGGCTGTGGGCAGCATTTTTTACCATGTCGGCCTTTGTTGCCGCACTGGCGCTCTTTAAAGGTGAAAGCAGTCGCCGTGCCGGAGCTTACATGCTGGCGGCGCTCTATCTCGGCTTCATATTGCTGCTGAGCAAATCCATGGGGGCGGTGCTGTTCGGGGCGATGCTGCTACCGCTGGTGCTGTTTCTTGGTCTGAAATGGCAGATCAGGCTGGCGGGCCTGTTGGCGCTAATGGTACTGGCCTATCCGCTGCTGAAACAGGTTGATCTGGTGCCGGCGCAGGCCATAGTCGAGCAGGCGGCACGGGTCAGCCAAGAGCGCGCCAATTCGCTGGACTTTCGTTTTGACAACGAGGACATCCTGTTTGAGCGCGCCCAGCAGAAACCATTATTTGGTTGGGGAAGCTGGGGGCGCAACCATATCCTTGACCCGGTCAGCGGCTTTCTTCTGACGGTTACTGACGGGCGCTGGATCATCACTTTCGGGGTCTTTGGCTGGCTGGGATATATCGCCGAATTTGGCTTGCTGACCCTGCCGCTGCTGATGCTATGGCGCCAGGCGACGCGGCCTGGTGCCAAAATACCGGTTCTGGTCGGACCAATGGCGTTGCTGCTGGCGATCAATCTGGTGGACCTGATCCCCAACGCCACCCTGACGCCGCTCACCTGGCTGATTGCCGGGGCCTTGCTGGGGGCCGCGGAGAAGGCGCACAAGACCTATGCAAGCCCGAAGCCAGACAAGATGAGGACGATTCTGTGAACTGCAAAGCCCAGCCACGCGTACTGATTATTGCCGAGGCGGCCAACCCGGAATGGGTCTCGGTGCCGCTGATCGGCTGGTCGCTGGCGCGCGCATTAGCTGGGGTGGCTCAGGTACATATTGTCACGCAAATACGCAACCGCGAGGCGTTTTTACGCGCCGGGCTTCGTGAGGGCACGGATTTCACCGCCATCGACAGCGAGACCGTGGCCCGCCCACTCTGGGCACTGGGCCGGGTGCTGCGCATGGGCGAGGGCAAAGGCTGGACCGCGCTGCAAGCAGTCAGCGCCGCCGCTTACCCGGCTTTTGAGCGCCGCGTCTGGCGACTTTTCGGGGCTGACATCCGGGCCGGAAAATATGACATCATACATCGGATAACGCCGCTCAGCCCGACCATATCCAGCCCAATCGCCGCCAAATGTGCTGCCGCCGGGGTGCCTTTTGTGCTTGGCCCGCTGAATGGTGGCGTGCCTTGGCCTGCCGCTTTCAGAGCCGAGCAGCGGCGTGAGCGTGAGTTTCTCGCCTCTCTGCGCGGCATCTACAAACTGCTGCCGGGGCGCAAATCCTCACTTGCCGCCGCCAGCGCCATATTGGCAGGATCCCGCCATACAGCGAGCGAAATTCCCAAGGCGTTTCAGAACAAGGTGATTTATCTGCCTGAAAACGCAGTGGACCCAACCCGTTTCAGCCGCCGGGCCAGCCATGATGCGCGGCACCTGCGCGCCGCCTTTGTGGGCCGCATGGTGCCCTATAAAGGCCCGGATATGCTGCTGGCGGCCGCCCTGCCCCTGCTTCGCGCCGGGCATATGGAGCTGGACATGGTGGGCGGCGGGCCAATGCTGGACGGGTTGAAGGCGAGCGTCGTGGGCGAAAATCTTGAAGGCCGCCTGCGCTTTCACGGCTGGCTGGCCCATGAAAAGGTGCAGGAGGTGCTGGCGGAGACCAGCCTGCTGGCCTTGCCCAGCGTGCGCGAATTTGGCGGCGGCGTGGTTCTGGAGGCCATGGCGCTTGGCGTGCCACCGCTGGTGGTGGATTATGCCGGACCCGGCGAGCTGGTGCAGAGCGGGCTGGGCTTCAAGGTCGCTTTGGGCGACCGAGCCGGGATTGTTGCCGGGTTTCGTACTGAGTTGGAGCGGTTGGCGGGCGAATCGGAACTTTTGCGCAAAACCGGTGCTGCCGGACTAGCCCATGTTGAGGCACATTTCACCTGGGCGGCGAAAGCGCGCCAGATTGGCAGGGTTTATGATTGGGTATTGGGGCAAGCCACAAAGCCCGGCGGTCTTTTTTGAGCACGGCCGGGGGCCAGCCCCCGGACCCCCGGAGTATTTTTGCCAAAATGAAGAACAGGCACCGTAAATCAGAGCGCCCGGGCCGGGATGCCGACCATGGTTGCGGCTGCGGGAACGTTATCTGTGACCACTGCGTTGGCACCGATACGCGCGTGGTCTCCCACCGTCAGAGGGCCAAGAAGTTTGGCCCCGGCCCCGATATCTACATGACCGCCCAAAACCACGGCTCCGGCAAGGGTAACCTGATGAAAAATCATGCAGTTTGGGCCGATACGCGCTTCGGGGTGGATAATAATGCCGGTCGGATGAGTCAGGCGCAACCCGCCCTCGATCTGGCAATTAAGGTGGATTTCGCTTTGTGTTACAACTGACCAGAACAGGTGGTTTACGGCCCAGTATTTAGCACTGATTCGCCCAAAGGGGCCGCCATTTGCGCGCGCAGCCTGATAACGCCGGATACTGCGCAGCAATTTTGGTCCCGGATCCCAGAAAAAGCGCACTGCTTCACGGCTCCAGTCAGGCACTTGTGCTGATATATTATGGCCTGCGCTCACCTGTTTCTCCCGCTCATTTCCCCGCAGATAAGCACTTTTTGTGCAACCGTGCAATAAACTGGCCATATGGCGTTGATTTCATCTTTGGGCAAGCCGAAGTATGAGTGCAGCAATGGATGATTCAGGAGGTCTTTTGATGAGAGTATTTATACAATTCGTGTTGTCACTGCTGGTGGCGACATCTGTGGGCACCCATGTGGTGGCACAAGATGACCGCGACAACCGCGTGAAACTTTATACCTTTGGCAATTCTCTGGTGCATCACTTGTCCGATGACCCCACCACCAATGTACCCCATTGGCTGAACCAGATGGCACTTGCTGACGGGCGCTGGTTTGCCACGGACGGGCAATGGGGCTTTTTACGCGATTTTGCCCGCAGCCTGCCGCCAGTGCCCAACTGGTCGTTCCGGGGGGTGCGCGGTGCCTGGAGCCCGGACAGGGGCAGTTTTGGCGCCGCCGGGTTCAGCCATGTCATGCTAACGCCGGCGAACTTCATCCAGTATCAGGCCCCGGATGCGGCTTTTGGCGATGGTCAAGGCGGCACGCCGCTCTCGGCCTCGCTTGAGGTTATCGACTGGGTACGAGAAGCCGCGCCGGAGGCCCGCATCATGCTGTATCAGGGCTGGGCGGATATGGGCAATATTGCCCGGAGCTACCCGCCAAGCAAGCGTCAGTTCCGGCGCTATAACCGCTTTATCAAGGGTGATTATCATGAGTGGTATCTGGAATGGGAGGCCATGTTGCAAACCGCCCGGCCCGATGCCGACATCAGCCTGATTCCGGTAGCCACCATATTGGCGGACCTGTTTACTGAAACCGTACTTGCGGGCATTGCGCCAGAAGACTTGTATTCCGACACCTCCCCCCACGGCACCGCAACCTTGTATCTGCTGGCCGCGATGGTGACCTACAGCGCAGTATTTGAAGCACCGCCGCCAGCCGAGTTTCAACCCCCGGAAGCCATTCACCCGCTGGTTCGGGATAATTACGCAGATGTGGCCGCGCACATCTGGCAGGCAATGCAGGGCATTATGCAGGAGGAGGCGAGCTTTGCGCCGGCACCTGCTGCACCCACTGCACCCGCGCCTGTTGCAGCCCTCGCCCCGGCTCCGGCTCCGGCCCCGGAAGTGGCCGCCATTCGTTCCCGCCTGCCGGTTCTCAACGAGCAGCTGGAAACCGGGCTTCATGATCCGGCGCTGGCCATGGGGCTGAATGGGCTGGCTGACTGGTCGGTGCAGCATCCCTTTATCAACCTGATGAAAACCGCCCGCACCTGGGTTGGCCATGCCGAGGGCGAGTGGGGTGCCTGGAGCAGCACCGCTTTGCATGAAGGCGGGCATCTCGATGCCGAGGGCTGGCCCACTTCCCTGCCCGAGGGTGTCACCAGCCTGGAAGCACTTATGCTGACCGACCAGCCCGAGGAAGCCCACGGCCTTGCCGGGCGCTACCGGGTGACGTTTGAGGGCGAAGGCACACTGCGCATGGTGGGGCGGGCCGGCAATGTCTCGGTGCGCGACGGGGTGATCTGGTTCAGCTACAGCCCCGGCGAGGGCGCGGTCGGGGTGTCAATTTCCGAAACCGACCCGATGGGCACAGGCAACCATATCCGCAATATCGTGGTGGTGCGTGAGGCGCATATTCCGCTTTACGAGGCCGGAGCGCTGTTCAACCCCGACTGGTTGCGTGTGGTCAACAACCTGCGCTCGGTCAGGTTCATGGATTGGATGTTCACCAACGGCTCGCCCATCACCACATGGGATGAGCGCCCGCTGGTCAGTGATTACACTTATACCAGCCGCGGTGTGCCGCTGGAAATCATGGTCAGGCTGGCCAACGAGATCGGCGCGGACCCGTGGTTTTCCATGCCACATATGGCCGATGATGCCTATAGCCGCGCCTTTGCCAAATATACATACGAGCATCTGGACCCTCGCCTTGTGGCCTATGTGGAATATTCCAATGAGGTCTGGAACTTCATCTTCCCGCAGGCGGTCTGGGCCCGCGATCAGGCGGTGGCACGCTGGGGCAAGGCCGCCGAAATTGATGGCTGGATGCAGTTTGCCGGCATGCGGGCGGCCGAGGTGGGCGCAATTTGGGCTGAGGTCTATGGCGGTGCCGCCGAGGCACGGCTGAAGCGGGTGGTAGCGGTGCATACCGGCTGGATGGGCCTTGAAGAGCCGCTGCTGGAGGTGCCGCTTTGGCGCGACGAAAACCCGGATGCGCCCAGCCCGGCCGAAGCTTTTGACGCCTATGCCGTGTCAGGCTATTTCGGGCATGAGTTGGGCGGTGATGAGATGGCCGAAACACTACGTGGCTGGATGGCACAGGAGCCGGCCGAGGGCTTTGCCGCCGCCTCCCGCATGCTGCGGGATGGCTCGCTGGCCGAGCTTCTGGATATATTTTACCCCTATCACGCAGGCATCGCCAATAGCCACGGGCTGGAGCTTATCATGTATGAGGGCGGCACCCATGTAGCCGGGCTGGGCGCGCAGGTGGATAACCAGGCGATAACCAATTTTTTCACCGATTTCAATTACTCCGACCATATGGCGGTGCTGTATGACGAGCTGCTTGGCGGCTGGCGGGCGGCGGGTGGTACGCTGTTCAACGCTTTTGTCGATGTATCATACCCCACACGTTACGGCAGTTGGGGCGCATTGCGCCACCTTGATGATGACAATCCGCGCTGGCAGGTGCTGGCAGAATACAACGCCGCCGGGACCGACTGGGAAACCCGCGCCGAGGGCAGCTTTCTGCACGGCATTACCCGGCTTGGCGGGGCCGGGTCGGACGTGCTGCAAGGTACTTTTGAGGAAGATACCCTGATTGGCGACAAGGGTGATGATATTCTGGTAACCAATGGCGGCAGCGACCACCTGCATGGCGGCGACGGCATGGATATTGCTATTATGCCGGGGCTACCTGCCGAGTACCGCTTTGAAAAATCAGGCCAGACTTTGCTTGCCACCAGCCCCTACGGCAATGCCACATTGTTCGCGGTCGAGCTTTTGCAATTCACGGGTGCCGCAGGTGAAATTATCGACGTTGCCCAACTGCCCTAAGGCCGCCTGATCAGGAGTGAAGCCGGGCAATTTCCTCAAGCAGGGTTTCGGCCCCAAGTGATGCCCTGAAACCCGCAACAACCCGCGCCCGCCCGGCCTTTGCCAGCCGTTCAGCCTGAGCCGTATCACCACTCAGCCGCCGTATCGCCGCCGCCAGTGCCTCAGGGTCTTTTGGCGGCACCAACACCCCGTCAAGGCCATCACGGATCAGCTCGCGCACCCCCCCCGCAGCGGTGCCGATGGTTGGCACTTCGCAGGCCATCGCCTCCATATAAGCCACGCCAAGTGGCTCATGCCAACTTGCCAGCACAAAAATATGCGCCCCCAGCAACTTTTCACGCACCTTGCCCGCATCAATTGCCCCCAGCAGCCTGACATGTGCGCCAAGGCTCAAAGCCTCCAGCCGGGCCTGCAACTGAGCGCGAAAACCACTACCGCCAGCATCATCCTCGCCAGCGATTTCCAACTCAACATCAAGCCCCTGATCCAGTAGCAAACGCATAGCTTGCAACAAATCCTGATGGCCTTTTACCACGTTCAGCCGGGCGCAACTGAATAGACGCAGTTTTTCTCCCCTGACCAACGGCTCATAGGGTGACAGGCGCCTCAAAACCTCGGTATCCACCCCCATGGGGCGCACCGGCAGGCGGGCGGGCAAAGCGCTGCCCAACTCAGCCTGCAACTCGGCTTTCAGCTTTTCGGTGATCACCGTGCCAAAGGCCGCGCCCTGCCATTTCAGCCGTTGACCTGCGCCGTAATCAGAAAGTGGCCCGTGCAGGGTCAGGCTATAGCCCGGCCCACCCATGCGCCGCGCCAAAGCAGCCACCAGCGCCGCCCGGCCACAGGAATGCACATGCACATGGCTGATACCGCGCGCGCGCGCCTCGCGCACCAGCCTGCGTGCCGCCGGGGCCGAAAGGGCCAGATCACGCCAAATGCCCCAACCCTCACTCAGGCCCGCACTCAGGCCCTCACCAGACTTCAGCAAACTCGGCAAACGGCCAAGCCCGGCCAGCAAATCCCCAACCCCCGGCAGCCCCAGATAAGTAGTGCGTGCCATCGCTTCGCCGGACCAGTCATGGGAAATCAGCCCCTTTGGCGGGCGGCGGGTGGAAAATAGCGTAACCTCGGCCCCCCGGCTTTCAAGCGCCGCCAGCTCGCGCCAGAAGAAAATATGCGTCTGGCCGGGGAATTGCGGGATCAGGTAACCGATTTTTACAGGTGGGGGCATGGTGTGGTTTTCATGGCTTCATAAGGGCGGGTGCTTTATAGCCTTAGCAAGGCAGATTGTCAGGATAAAGGCGCATCCGTGAACATCATCATTCCGGCCAATAACGAAGCGGTGTTGATCGGCGCTTGCCTGCATGCGCTACTGGCGTCTGAAACCACTTGCACAATAAGGATTATCGTCGTCGCCAATGGCTGCACTGACGCCACCGCCGCACTGGCGCGCGAGCTGGGCGCTGAGGTAGAGGCGCGGGGCTGGACGCTTGAGGTGGTCAAGCTTGAGCGCGGACACAAGCCCTCGGCGCTGAACGCCGGTGACGCGGCTGCCGGTCCGGGATCACGGGTTTATCTTGATGCCGATGTGGTGGTCAGCCCTGACCTACTCCAGCAGATTTCCAACATTCTGGAGGTTGAAACCCCGATTTACACCAGCGGATTTATACAAATCCCACAACCGACCAATTTTTTTAGCCGCGCCTACAGGCGCATTTACCAACAGGTGCCGTTCATGACAAATGGCGTGCCTGGCTGTGGGCTGTTTGCCGTCAACGCAGCCGGGCGCGCCCGGTGGGGCAAGTTTCCCGACATCATCGCCGATGATACTTTCGTGCGCCTGAGCTTCACCCCAGCCGAACGCCGGGCCGTGCCTGCCCCCTATGAGTGGCCGGTGGTCGAGGGCTGGGCCGCGCTCCTCAGGGTGCGCAGGCGGCAAAATGCCGGGGTGCGCGAGATTTCTGCAAAGTTCCCGGCGCTGACCGCCAATGACGACAAGCCCGTCTTTGGAGCCAGCCGCGCCCTTGGCATAGCCCTGCGCGACCCTGTGGGCTTTGCCATTTATGCCGCCATCGGTCTGCTAGCACGCAAAAGCGGCAACCAAAGCTGGAGCCGTGGGCGATGAACAGATTCGCACGCCTTACCGAAGGCACCAGCCTTGTTACCCGTGTGGCGCGCTCGTCTCTGCTGACAATGGGAGGTTTTGGAACTAGCCAACTGCTCCGGTTGGCCACCAATCTTGTTCTGACCCGGCTGCTGTTTCCCGAGGCTTTTGGCATGATGGCACTGGTCACGGTGGTGTTGATTGGTCTTGGGCAATTCTCGGATGTGGGCATCGGCCCTTCGATCATGCAAAGCAAACGTGGCGATGACCGGGCTTTTCTCAACACCGCCTGGTCAATTCAGGTAATTCGCGGCGTGCTACTGTGGCTGGCAGCCTGCGCCTTGGCCCTGCCCGCCGCCGCATTTTATGGGGCCCCTGAGCTGGCGCAAATCCTGCCGGTCGCGGCCCTGACCCTGCTCATCACCGGCTTCAACCCGACAAATCTTGAAAGCGCGCACCGCCACATGCGGCTGGGCCGCCTGACGCTGATCGACATTGCCACGCAGGTTGTGGGCATTATCACCGCCATTGGCTTTGCCCTCTGGCTGCAATCGGTCTGGGCACTGGTGTTTTCCGGGGTTCTCAGCACGCTGATCCAACTGGCCTTTTACAACATTTTCCTGCCAGGTATCCGTAACCGTTTTGGCTGGGAGCCGGAAGCGCGCCACGAGCTGATCCGCTTTGGCAAGTGGATTTTCCTCTCCACGCTTGCTGGTTTTCTGTTCACTCAGGGCGACAAGCTTCTGATCGGCAGATACCTGAGCCTTGCAGAGTTTGGCGTCTATAATATCGGTTTTTTCCTCGCGTCTTTTCCGCTGATGTTGGGCAATATGCTGAACCAGAAAATTGTTATCCCGATCTACCGCGAATGCCCGCCCGCTGCCTCGCGCGAAAATTTTCTACGTCTGCGCCGGATGCGCATGATCATGACCGGCACTCTGATCATGATGGTGGTGGTGTTCTCAAGCCTTGGCGTCTGGCTGATACATCTGCTGTATGATTCGCGTTATTACGACGCCGGAGCGGTGGTTGTGCTGCTGGCAGCCATGCAAATTCCGACCATCATCCAGCTAACCTACGACCAAGCGGCGCTGGCGGCGGGTGACAGCAAGCGCTTTTTTGTGCTGACTCTGGCACGGGCAGCCCTGATGATTGCCGGATTGCTGATCGGGCTTGATCTGGCCGGACTGTTTGGGGCTATCATTGGCCAAGGGCTGGCGCGGGCAGCGGTTTATCCCGTCACAATTTGGCTGGCACGCCGTACCGGGGCCTGGGATATCACCCATGATGCGCTGTTTGCCGGCCTTGGGCTGGCCGGAGCGGCACTGGCCCTGTGGCTGAACAAAGCGGCCATTATAGCGCTGGCAAGCGGTGCGGCAGGTTAACGCAGGCGCAATATTTACGGCAATTTCGCCCAAATTCCCCTTTTCGCAGATTGTAAAAACCGGCATTCTGCCGCAATATCTCCGCATTCGCGCGCTAGGTTACCACCTGACGGAAGTGGTGATGATTTAATGGATTACAACAACGGTAAGGCCCGAACGGGCGACAATGATATTGCCATCATCGGCATGGCAGCTCATCTGCCCGGCGCGGATGGCCTTGAGAGCTATTGGCAGTTATTAACCAGCGGCCGCAGCGCCATTCGGCAACTGACGCCGGATGAATTGCTGGCAGCGGGTGAAGACCCGTCCCGCATCACTCGGCCCGATTATGTACCCTATGCCGCACCGCTGGAAGGCTTTGCCGATTTTGAACCGGAATTCTTTGGCTTCTCGCCAAAAGAAGCGGCCATCATGGACCCGCAGCACCGGCAGTTTCTTGAAGTTGGCTGGGAGGCGTTGGAAAATGCCGGCCATATGCCAGAAAACTTTGCTGGCCCCATAGGGGTTTACGCCGGCTGCGGCATGGGCAGTTATTTTTACTTCAACATCTGTTCCAACCCTGATCTGGTTGAAGATGTGGGCATGTTTTTACTGCGCCATACTGGCAATGATAAGGATTTCATGGCGACCCGCCTCAGCCATGTGTTTGACCTCAAAGGCCCGTCGATCAATGTACAAACCGCCTGCTCCACTTCGTTGGTGGCCACCCATTATGCGGCGCAGGCTTTACTGAACGGCGAATGTGACATGGCGATAGCCGGTGGCGTGACCCTGGAGATTCCGCAAATGCGCGGCTACCTTTACAAGGAGGGCGAGGTGCTATCGCCCGATGGAGAATGCCACGCCTTTGACCACCGGGCCAAGGGCACGGTATTTGGCTCCGGTGCCGGGGCGGTGGTGCTGCGCCGGGCAGTGGATGCCATTGCTGACGGCGACCATATTTGGGCAATCATCAAAGGCTCGGCAGTCAATAATGACGGGGCCGACAAGGCCGGATACCTCGCGCCAAGCGTTGGCGGGCAAGCGGCGGCGGTGGCCGATGCGCTGGCTCTGGCCGAGGTGCAGGCGGAGACAATCGACTATATCGAATGCCACGGCACCGGCACTTATCTGGGAGATCCGATCGAGATTGCCGCCCTCACCGAGGCCTTCCGTGAGAGCACCGATGAGGTTGGATTTTGCCGCATTGGCAGCGTCAAGACCAACATTGGCCACCTTGATACAGCCGCCGGGGTGGCCAGCCTAATCAAGGCCTCGCTGGCGCTGAGTCACAAACAAATTCCAGCCTCGCTGGGCTATGAGGCCCCCAACCCGGCAATCGAGTTTGAAACCTCGCCATTCCGGGTCAATGACACGCTTTCTGACTGGGGCCGCCGCAATGGCCCGCGCCGCGCCGGGGTAAACTCTCTGGGCGTTGGCGGCACCAATGCTTTCGCAGTGCTGGAGGAAGCACCCGCGCGCCCTGCTGATGAGCAAAGCGACTGGCCGTTTCAGCTTCTCAGCCTGTCAGCCCGCTCCAACGCCGCACTTGATACAGCAGCGCAGCGTCTGGCCGACCACCTTGAGGCCAACCCTGATCAGCCTCTGGCCGATGTGGCATGGACCCTGAAAGAGGGCCGCCGCGCCTTTGAAAAACGTCTTGTTGTGGTGGCCGAAAGCCATGGGGAGGCCGCAGCCCTGTTGCGTGAAAACAACCCACGCCGGGTGTTTCGCCACACGGTCCTGCAAGACACGCCTGAGATTGCCTTCATGTTCCCCGGTGGCGGTGCGCAATATGCCGGCATGGCCCGCGACCTTTATGAAACCGAGCCGGTTTTTGCCGAATGGATGGATAAGGGCTTGGAAATCCTTGCCCCCAAGCTTGATTACGACATTCGCGCCCTCTGGCTACCGCAGGCGGGTGGTGAGGGCACGGCCAATGAGCGCCTGAAAAAACCCAGCGTGCAATTGCCGCTGATTATGATTATAGAATACGCGCTGGCGCAGCTTTGGGTCAGTTGGGGCGTGAGGCCCAGCGCCCTTGTCGGCCATTCCATGGGTGAAAACACTGCCGCCTGTCTGGCCGGAATTATGAGTTTTGAGGATTGCATTGGCCTCGTGCATCTGCGTGGTGAATTGTTTGATAGCGTGCCGGCTGGTGGGATGCTTTCAGTGCCCTTGCCCGCCGATGAATTGCGCGCATATCTTGGCGACGCGCTTGATATTGCCGCTGTCAACGCGCCCGGCCTCTCGGTGGCTACAGGGCCGGATGCGGCATTGGATGCGCTGGAAAAGCGGCTGGCGGCAGACGAGGTGGAAAGCCAGCGTATTCCCATCAATATCGCCGCGCATAGCCACATGCTGGAGCCGATCCTTGAGAGCTTCCGCACCTATCTGCGCGCGATCTCCCTAAGCCCGCCGCAAATCCCGATTATTTCAAATCGCAGCAGTGATTTTCTCACTGATGATGAGGCGCAAGACCCGGAATACTGGGTGGCTCACCTGCGCAATACTGTGCATTTTGCCGATTGCATCGCCACGCTGGCCAAGTCTCCAGGGCGGCTGCTGCTGGAGGTTGGGCCGGGCAAGGCGCTGTCTTCTCTGGCGCAAATACATCCTGACGTGACGCCAAATCAGGTGGTTCACACCCTGCGCCACCCGGATGACAAGGTAGCTGATGATACCTATTTCATGGCCGCTTTGGGGCGTCTCTGGGCGCTGGGGGCGCATATTGACTGGCCGCAGATCTGGGGCGAGGCCAAGCGCCAGCGCGTGGTGCTGCCAACTTACGCCTTCCAGCGCGCCCGCTATTATATCGAACCGGGGAAGGCTGCACAGGTCCCCGCACCCGCCCTGCCCATGCGTCAGGAAGACATGGCCGATTGGGGCTATATACCGCAATGGCGCAAGGTTTACGCTAGTTGTGCCATTGATGTCAGCCGCGACCTTGACAAGGCCAAGCGCCAGAACTGGCTGATTTTTCAGGATGAAACCGGGCTGTGCGCCGAAATCATACAAAATCTGCGCGCCGCCGGTCAAAGCGTTACAAGCGTGCGCCCCGGTGATGCTTTTATGCGCGATGGCAATGAGGGCTTCATTTTGCCGCCGGAAATGGGCCGCGCCGGCTATGACCAGCTTGTGCAAAGCCTTGTGAGCGAGGGCCGCGTACCAGACCGGATCGGGCTTTTTTGGCTGGTCACAAAAGGTGAGAATTTCCGCCCCGGATCCAGCTTTTTCCACCGCAATCAGGAGCAGGGCTTTTACAGCCTGTTGTTTCTGGCCCAGGCCATAGCTGCGGAAGACCTGCCGCAGCCCTTGCATATCTCGGTGTTTACCAGCGGTGCGGCACAGGTTGCCGATGAAGCCCTGCCGCACCCCGAAAAAGCCACTATTACTGGCCCGGCGCGGGTGATCCCGCGTGAAATGCCCGGGGTGACGGTCTCGCTGCTTGACCTGCAACTGGAGGCAGGACGGCGCGCGGCGCTGCCGACTAAAGCGGTGCTGGAAGAACTTCTGGCAACACCGGCAAACCTGACCGCCGCCTTGCGCGGGACCATACGCTATGAGTTGGGCTATGGCCCGGTGGCGCTGGAACGCGATGGCCTGCCCGAAATCAAACAGGGCAGCGCCTGGCTTGTTACCGGCGGCTTTGGCGGCATTGGCCAGACCATCGCCGCAGACCTGATCCGCCGATTCAAGGCGCGCATCATATTGCTCAGCCGCACGGCCCTGCCCCCCCGCGAGGACTGGCCGCGCGCTACGGGTGATGCCGCCCGCCGCATTGCTGCGGTGGAAGTGCTTGAAGCTCTTGGCGGCGAGGTTTTGGTGCTGCGGGCCGATGTGAGCAATATCGAAGATATGCAAGCCGTAAAGGCTCAGGCCGAGGCGCATTTTGGCGCGCTCAACGGCGTGATCCATGGTGCCGGGGTGATTGATGACGCCCCGCTTGCCACCAAAAGCGTGGCGGCCATTGAGAACGTGTTCACGGCAAAAATTCACGGGCTACAGGTGCTTGAGCAAGTGTTTCCTGATGGCGCTCTGGAGCATCTGGTGCTGTTCAGCTCGACCTCAACCGCCACCGCCCCGGCCGGGCAAGTCGATTATGTCGCCGCCAACGCATACCTGAACGCCTATGCCAAAGCCCGGCACGGTGGGCGCACGCGCGTCACCTCCTTGAACTGGGGTATCTGGGCCGATACCGGCATGGCCGCCGAGGCCGTTGCCACCCGAACCGGCGGGGGCAGCGATGGCCCGGCACGTGCTGTGGATGCAGCCCTGCTGCACGAAGCTCTGCTAGATAAAAACCATGACAAGGTGTTGACCGCCCGCCTGTCGTCGCAAGATTGGCTGATTGGCGAGCACCGGCTGAAAAGTGGCGAGGCCCTATTGCCCGGCACCGGCTACCTTGAACTTGCCATTGAGGCGCTGGCAGCACAGGGCGAGGTTATGCCCTATGATATCCGCGACCTCCACTTCCTGCGGCCTTTGCATGTGGCAGATGACGCAACGCGCGATCTGCGCCTGCGGCTCAGACGTTCAGATGAAGGCTACAGCCTTGATATACGGGCTAATATTAAGCTTAAGGGGCGTAGGGGCCATGTGCTGAACGCCGAAGCCCGGCTGTTGCTGGCAAACATCCCCGCCCCCAAGCCAGTTGATATTGCCGCTATTCGGGCGCGCTGCACAAATGTGCAAAACCCCGGCCCCGGCCAAACTTTGCAAAGCGCGCAGGCCAGCCATTTGGCCTTTGGGCCACGTTGGCAGGTGCTTGAGAAAACTGCACTGGGAGAGCGCGAAGGCGTGGCCGACCTGGCCTTGCCCGCCGAGGCTATGGGCGACCTTGCGGCCGGCTTTCTTCTGCATCCGGCGCTCATGGACATTGCCACCGGCTGGGCCATGGCGCTGATCCCCTCATGGCAGGGCAGCCACCTCTGGGTGCCGGTCTCCTACGGCATATTGCGCGTTTTCAAGGCGCTGCCCGCGCGCATCACAAGCTGGGTCCGGCTAGCCGAAGCCACACCCGGCACGCCCTATGCCAGCTTTGATGTGACTCTGCTCAACGAGGCTGGGCAGGTCTGCGTTGAGATTGAGGGCTTTACCATCCGCCGCATTGACGGGGGCGTGAAAGGCGGAGGTGCGAGGCTTGACTTAAACGCCACGCCGGCCCGCTCTGAGGTCGAATTTGTAGAGACCGCTGGTGATGTGCGCCCGCTTTCCGTCGCCGAAGAACGCCTGCGCCACAACCTTTCGCAAGGTATCCCCGCCACCGAGGGTGGTGAGGCTTTTTTACGCGCACTGGCCCAGAAAAGGGCTGAAATAATCGTTTCATCCATGAAGCTACCGGCGCT
>CAYNXK010000008.1:0-7541 GCA_964401125.1 uncultured Aliiroseovarius sp. | reverse complement strand
ATTGAACAGGCCGGTGCTGAAGCCGAAGTTGCGACCAACAGCATGCAAAAATTTGAACGCCCCACGCTGGATCAAGATTATATCGCCCCAGAAGGCATACTGGAAACCACTCTGGCCGGGTTCTGGCAAGAGCTGCTCGGGGTCAGCGAAATCGGGGCCGAAGACAGCTTTTTTGACCTTGGCGGTCACTCGCTTATTGCTGTCAGAATGTTCGGGCGCATCCGCAAAACCTGGAATGTAGATCTGCCCATATCGGCGTTGTTTGAAGCGCCGACAATACGCACAATTGCCGCTCAGCTCGCGGCAGAGGGTGCGGGGGCTGGCAATGATGCCAACCCGGCACCCGCCAAACCTCCCGCCCGGAGGCGCTTCACTCATCTGGTGCCCATGCACGATGGCGAAGGCGGGGCTGAGCGGCCATTTTTTCTGGTAGCCGGCATGTTTGGAAATGTGCTGAACCTGCGTCACCTAGCGCATCTTCTGGGGGCCGAACGGCCGTTTTATGGTTTGCAGGCGCGCGGCCTTCTGGGGGCCGAGACCCCCCATGAAAGTGTGCCGGAAGCTGCCGCCGACTACATCGCCGAAATGCGGCAGGTACAGGCGCAGGGACCTTATATGCTGGGCGGTTTTTCCGGCGGGGGCATCACCGCTTATGAGATTGCCCGCCAGCTTGAGGCCGCAGGCGAAGAGGTGGCCTTACTGGTCATGCTTGACACGCCACTACCACAACGCCGGGCGCTCAGCCGCCGCGATCGCGCCCTGATTCAACTGGCCGAACTGAAACGCAAAGGGCCAGGTTATATTTTCAAATGGGCCATAAGCCGGGCACGCTGGGAGCTGGAAAAACGCCGTGGCAAACCTGTTGATGGCCCCGCCGAGACCACCAGTTCGCACTTTCACAACGCTGCCATCGAGGCTGCATTTTTGGGCGCGGTGGCAGGCTATGAGCTGAAGCCGTGGCAGGGCAATATGGTGCTGTTCCGCCCGCCTCTGAAAGGCCATTGGCAGGTATCCGGCGGCCAGATGATCGACAGCCAGCGCGCTTATGTAGTGGCCGATAATGACTGGGGCGGTTGGGCGGCGCAGCTAACAGTGCATGAGGTGCCGGGCGACCATGACAGCATGGTTCTGGAACCCAACGTGCGTGTGCTGGCAGTAGGTATGCGCCGCGAAATAAAGGCAGCTGAGGCCCAAATGGCGGCCAAAATAACGGGCACGCCCGCACCAACCCGGCAGGCGGCGGAGTAAACATGAAAAAAGCACGGCTTCTGACCATCATCCTGAACTACAAAACCCCTGAAATGACTCTGGAATCCGTCGCCGCAGCGCGCCGGGCCATGGCAGAGGTTGAAGGTGAAATTCTGGTGGTGGACAACCACTCGCAAGATGGCTCATTTGAGAAAATTCAGGCCCATATCAGCGCCGAGGGCTGGGAGGCGGCCCCCGGCGTGCGCGTTCTGCAATCGGGCCATAATGGCGGCTTTGGCGCCGGCAACAATTTTGGTATCCGAGCCGGTCTTGCGGATGGCAGTAAGCCTGACCTGATTTATGTGCTGAACTCTGATGCCTTCCCAGCTGCGGATGCCATTCAAAAGCTCATCACCGCTCTTGAGACCAGGCCTGAGGCGGGCTTTGCCGGCTCCTACATTCACGGCCCCTCGGGCGAGGCGCATATCACCGCTTTCCGCTTTCCTTCCATTGCCAGCGAGCTTGAGGGCGCCGCCCGTCTGGGCCCGATCAGCCGTGCCCTCAACCGCCATATTGTGGCGCTGCCGCAGCCCAAACAGATAAAGTCGGTTGACTGGCTGGCAGGGGCAAGCCTGCTCATGCGCCACAAGGTGCTAGATGAAATCGGCTTGTTTGACGAGGAATATTTCCTTTACTTTGAGGAAACCGATCTGTGCCTCAGGGCACAAAGGGCGGGCTGGCAAACGCTTTATGTGCCAGATAGCACCATCAGCCATATCGGCTCGGTCTCGACCGGCATGAAACACTGGAAACAGGTGCCGGGCTATTGGTATGACAGCCGCCTGCGCTATTTCAGCAAAAACCACGGCCCTGTTTATGCGGGCGTGGCCACCTTGGCACATGTGGCCGGGGCGCTGTTGTGGCGTGGGCGCAGGCTTGTGCAGCGCACCCCCCCCATTGAGCCGCCATATTTCTTGCGCAATTTACTACTACATTATGTAAAATCTCTTGCCTTCGGGTGGAAACGCAAGCCCGCGCTGGCGACCCGCAAGCAGGCAAGCGGGAGCGGGAGCGGAGGGTAAAATGGCCAAAATCTCATGTGTTCTGATCGGCAATGCAAATTTACTGGTGCAATGTGGCGAGGCTTTGCTGGCGCGCGGCGGGGCTATTGCCTGCGTGGTCACACGCGAAGCTGATATTGCTAGCTGGGCACAGAAAAAGGGCATTGCTGTCGAGGCTCCGGGGGCCGATCTGGCCACCCGGCTGGTGCCCCTTGGTCATGACTGGATTTTGTCTATCGCCAACCTTGATATGCTGGCCGATAAGGTGCTGGCCAGTGCTGCCTGCGGGGCTATCAACTTCCATGACGGCCCCCTACCCGCCTATGCCGGCCTCAACGCGCCGGTCTGGGCTTTGCTGGCTGGTGAACGCCGCTACGGGATCAGCTGGCACATGATTTCTGGCGCTGTGGACACGGGCGACATCATCGCACAGGAAAGCTTTGACATCGCCCCGGATGAAACGGCCCTAACCCTGAACACCAAGTGTTTTTCCGCAGCGATCGAAGGTTTTGACCGCGTGCTTGACAACATATTGGTAGGCAAACTGCCGCTGGAGGCGCAAGACCTGTCGCAGCGCAGCTATTTTGGCCGCGACAAGCGCCCGGCGGCTTTTGGACGGCTGGATTTTGGCCAGCCAGCAGTGGCTTTGGCTCAGATAGTGCGCGCACTGGACCATGGCAGCTACTGGAACCCGCTGACATTGGCCAAGTTTGAAGCTGCGGGCAAAGTCTGGCTGGTAACCCAGGCCACCCTTGAGGCGGGCACAGAGCCGGGCACAGAGCCGGCCGAGCCAGGTACGGTTCTTGACATCCGCGCCGATCAATTTCTGGTGGCCACCGGCGATGGCGCGCTACTGCTCTCGGGGCTGAAAACCGCTACCGGCACCCCGGTTGAGGTGGCCGATTTTGTGCAGATCGGCGATGTTTTGCCCAGCAGTTCTACCCCGGAGACCCGCGAGCTGGACGCACTTGCCGCCGCTCTTGCCCCCTCTGATGGTTTCTGGCGCAAACGGCTGGCAATGTTGCAGCCTGCCCGGCTGGCATTGGCTGTACCGGGTGCCAGTGGCGAGACCGTAATGCGCGATGTTGCCCAGCCCAGGGGGCCCAGGGGGCTGGAGAATGAGGCGCTTCTTGCTGCATTGGCAGGCTTTGCCACACGGCTGGCAGAGGCGGCATGCAGTGATCTGGCCTATTGCGATGCTGACCTCACCAAACTGGCCCGCAAGGGTTACTGTGTTGGCTGGCTTCCCCTGCGCTTTGATGCGGGCGACGCAGGCTTTGACAAGGCTCGTGAGGCCTTTACCCAGGGTCTGCACAAGGCGCAAAAAATGCGCGGCTTTGCTTGTGATCTGCCTGCCCGTGCACCAGAAACAACCGGCCTTCATGTACCTGACATTGGCCTGATTCCGGCTGGTGGTGACCTGATTCAAGGCACTGCCCTAACCTTTGAGGCCGGCGCTGAAAGTGTGGTCATCCATGCTGATAGCGGGCGCATTACAGCAGATTACCTTGACCTGCTAGAGGCCCGTCTGGCGCTGTTTCTCAGCGAAATTGCCCGCGATGCCAGTCACCCACTTAAGGACATCCCCCTGCTGCCAGAAGCCGAGCGCGAGCTGATCCTGAACACTTGGAACACCCGCACCGCGCCGACAGATGGCCCCGGCCTGATTCACACCGCTTTTGAAGCGCAAGTTGCCAAAACCCCAGAGGCCACGGCACTGGTTTTTGAGGCCCAGGAACTCAGCTATACTGACCTCAATGCTGCTGCCAACAAGGCCGCGCATGTGCTTGCGAGCATGGGCGTCACCCCCGGCATGGCAGTTGCCCTGCACATCAATCGCGGCCCCAATATGCTGATCGGTGCTTTGGCAATCATGAAGGCTGGCGGCGCTTATATGCCGCTTGACCCGGCCTTTCCCGAGGCCCGACTGGCGCATTATCTGCAAGACAGCGGCGCGCAGGTCATCGTGACCGAGGCCGCGCTGGCAAGCACCCTGCCCGGCAACGCCGCCCGGCTCAACCTTGATGATGATACCCGGCTTGCCCGCGCCCCTGAGAGCAACCCGGAAAGCGGCGTCAGCGGTGCCGACCTTGCCTATGTGATCTACACTTCCGGCTCTACAGGAGTGCCCAAAGGCGTGATGGTCGAGCACCGTAATGTTGCCAGCTTCTTCACCGGCATGGACGCGCGTATCAAGCACGAGGCAGGCGACACATGGCTGGCTGTCACCAGCCTTTCCTTTGATATTTCAGTGCTTGAGTTATTCTGGACTCTGGCGCGTGGCTTCAAGCTGGTACTTGCCAGTGACAGCGCGCGCTCATTGCAAACAACGGCTTCCGGCGCACTCATCCGTAGCGACCGGCAGATGGATTTCAGCCTGTTCTTCTGGGGCAATGATGACGGGCCGGGACCAAAAAAATATCAACTGCTGCTGGATGGCGCCCGTTTTGCCGATGCAAACGGCTTTCGTGCAATCTGGACACCGGAGCGGCATTTTCATGCCTTTGGCGGCCCATATCCAAACCCAGCGGTGACAGGTGCGGCGGTTGCAGCGGTGACAAGGCGCCTCGATGTGCGCGCCGGATCCTGCGTAACGCCGTTGCATCACCCGGCGCGCATTGCCGAGGAATGGTCAGTTATCGACAATCTGACCGATGGGCGTGCCGGAATTGGCTTTGCCGCAGGCTGGCAGCCGAACGATTTTGTGCTGCGCCCGGAAAATGCCCCGCCAAACAACAAAAAAGCCATGTTCGAGAGCATCGACACCCTGCGCCGCCTGTGGCGCGGCGAGGCGGTGGAATTTGCGCTGGCCGATGGCAGCAAGCAGGCAGTGGTGACGCAGCCCCGGCCGGTTTCCAAGGAATTGCCGGTCTGGGTGACCACCGCAGGCAACCCGGAAACATGGCGCGAGGCCGGTGCAATCGGTGCCAATGTGCTGACCCACCTGCTGGGCCAATCCATTGCCGAGGTTGGCGGCAAGATCGAAATTTATCACGAGGCTCTGCGCCAGGCCGGCCATGATCCGGCTGATTTCACCGTCACCCTGATGCTGCACACCTATCTGGCCGAAAGCCGCGAGCAAGCACGTGAAACAGCCCGTGGTCCCATGAAGGATTACCTGCGTTCCGCCGCCGGTCTGATCAAACAATTCGCCTGGGCATTTCCTGCCTTCAAGCGCCCCAAGGGGGTCTCAAATGCCTTTGAGTTGGATCTTGGCGTGCTTGGTGAAGATGAGCTTGAGGAGATACTCGACTTTGCCTTCCAGCGCTATTTTGAGGATAGTGGCCTGTTTGGCACCATTGAAGACGCGCTGGCCCGCACTGAGCAGCTCAAGCGCATCGGGGTTGATGAAATCGCCTGCCTGATAGATTACGGCATTGCCCCGGAGACGGTGCTGAGCGGGCTGAAGCCGCTGGCCGATGTGGTAACGCGCGCCAACGAGGACGTGCTGCTGGCGGAGGATGATTTCTCGCTTGCGGCGCAAATTCGCCGCCACCATGTAACCCATATGCAAATGACACCGAGCATGGCCCAGATAATCACCATGGACGAGGCGGTGCGCGGTGCGCTGGCGCGGGTCAGCCACCTGTTCATTGGGGGCGAAGCCCTGCCGGGCGCTCTGGTGCGCGACCTCAAACGCGCCACCTCCGCCAGCATTGAAAACATGTATGGGCCAACCGAAACCACAATCTGGTCGGCCACCGGCCCGGCGACACCCGGCAGCGGCACCATAAGCATTGGCCGACCTATTGCCGGCACAAGGCTTTACGTGCTGGACGCACAGGGCGCACCCCTGCCAGTTGGCATGGCGGGCGAGCTGTATATCGGCGGGGCCGGGGTGGCGCGTGGCTATCTGAACCGCGATGAAGCCAATGCCGCCGCCTTCCTGCCCAACCCCTTTGCCGGGGAAGGCACGCGCCTGTACCGCAGTGGCGACCTCGTGCGCCAATGCGCTGATGGCAGCTTTGATTTCATTGGCCGTGCAGACCATCAGGTCAAGTTGCGCGGCTACCGGATCGAGCTGGGCGAAATAGAGGCAAGACTTGCCGCGCTGGCCGGGCCGGGCCTGCATGTGGTGGTGCTGGTACGCGAAGACGTACCCGGTGACGCGCGCCTTGTGGCCTATCTGGCCGGGCCGGGGCAGCTGGACGAAAAAGCCTTGCGGGCCGGGCTGGCAAAAAACCTGCCTGCCTACATGATCCCAACACACTTTGTCAGGCTGGATGCCATGCCGTTGACACCCAACAAAAAGATTGATCGCCTGGCGCTGCCTGCCCCCAATACGGCTGGGCAAAAAGGCAATGTGGTCGAGGCCTTCACGGCCCCCACCAGCCAGATTGAGGCGCAGATTGGCGAAATATGGTCGCATATCCTTGGGGTGGCTCGGATCGGCGCAAACGATAATTTTTTCGAGCTTGGCGGCCATTCCCTACTGGCAGTGCAGGCGCATCGTAAAATCAAGGCGGCTCTGAACCTGCCGCGCCTGTCGATCACCGATATTTTCCGCTACCCGACCTTGAAAGCCCTTGCCGGGATGCTGACGGAAGACGTAAGCCCGCCCAAAACCAACAATAAAGACCGCGCTGACACGCGCGCAGACGCCATGTCACGCCGCCGCGCCATGCGTGCGGGCCGACGCCGCTAATGCCAGATTCCGGCCTGATCGCCACCAGCCTGAAGGGTATGGTCGGCCCTAATATTTCAGTGGCGGTGGTCAGAATTTCTGAGGCAAGCGCAAAATTATTCCCGGAGGAGGAAGTCGCTATTTCGCGCGCCAAACTTCCCCGGCGTGCCGAATTTCAAGCGGGGCGGCAGGCAGCGCGCGAGGCCCTGGCGCAGGCTGGCGCTGCCCCCGGCCCCATCCCCATGCAGCCGGACCGCACGCCACTCTGGCCCGCAGAATTCACCGGCGCAATATCACACACAGCAGGGTTGGCACTGGCCATTGCCGCGCCATCACCGCCCATCAAAGCCCTTGGCCTGGACCTGGAGCCGGACATTTCGCTTGAATGTACGCTTTGGCCTGACATCCTAACCAAAACTGAGCAGAATTGGCTGAATACCCAACCCAAAAACCGGCAAGGCCACCTGGCAAAACAACTATTTTGCATCAAGGAAGCCTGCTATAAAGCACAATACACCTTGAGCAGAACGTTGCTGGAATTCACCGCCCTCAGCATCAGGCTGGACCCGGTTGCCGGCAGTTTCAGCGCCGAGTTTCAAAATGATTGCCCGCCGTTCAGCAAAGGCGAAGCGCTTGCCGGTAGGGTTGCGATTTCGGATGGCCTGATC
>CAYNXK010000007.1:911-27869 GCA_964401125.1 uncultured Aliiroseovarius sp. | reverse complement strand
TGAGGCGGCGCAAATCACCCGGCTTGAAGACCTTGCCAAACGCGCCAATCTCGACCCCGAATTCGCCCGTAAGTTTCTGAATTTCATCATTCAGGAAGTCATCCAACACCATCATCAACATCAGAATGATGGGGCATAAGCCCCTCAATAAGCACATGAAACAGGAGAAAATATCATGGCTATGAAAATTCGTCTCGCCCGTGGCGGCTCAAAGAAACGCCCGTTTTATCGCATTGTTGCTGCTGACAGCCGCATGCCGCGCGATGGCCGTTTCATCGAAAAACTGGGCACCTATAACCCGCTTTTGCCGAAGGATTCGGAAGAGCGTGTGAAAATGAACATCGACGGCATCAAAGCTTGGCTCGACAAGGGCGCCCAGCCCACCGACCGGGTGGCCCGCATGTTGGAAGCCGCTGGCGTTATTGAGAAAAAGCAGCGCGCCAACCCCAAAAAGGGCGAGCCGGGCGAGAAAGCCAAGGTCCGTGCCGAGGAAAAAGCCGCCAAAGCTGCCGCCCCCACCGAGGAAGCTCCGGCTGAGGAAGCAAAGGCAGAGTAATTTGCCGCAACCCCGGTTACGGGATTTTAACAAATTCGGGTGCAGGGTCACGCTGACCTTGCGCCCAGATACAACAAGCGGCGTGGAGGGGCGACGATGAACCAGGACCACATTTGTGTCGGGGCCATTTCTGGTGCTTTTGGCATTCACGGTGACGCACGCCTGAAAAGCTTCTGCGTTCCAAGTGACGCACTTTTCAACTATGCCCCGCTCTATTCGGAAGATGGTAAAACATCGTTTGAAATCAACTTAATAAAGCCCGTAAAAAACGGTTTTTCCGCACGCGTTACTGGCATTTCAAGCAAAGAACAGGCCGACGCACTTGCCGGCACAACGTTGTTTGTTGCCCGCGATGTTCTGCCTTCTTTACCTGATGACGAATTTTATCACACCGACCTGATTGGCCTTGAGGTGCTGGACACCGGCGGCAAAGTTTTGGGCCGGGTCCGTTTGGTGGAGAGCTTTGGTGCTGGAGACTTTTTAGAGATCATCGGGCCGGGGCTGAAAAATCCGGCGCTTTTGCCGTTCACAAAGGCTTCGGTGCCGACTGTGGATTTGATAGCCGGTCGCATGATTGTTGATGCGCCAGATGGGGTGTTTCCCGAGCCTAAAGATGACTGAGTTACCGCTGAACAACACCCTGATTGTCGGCGGCACCGGTATGCTGGCCGAGGTTAGCCGCTTTCTTGCCTTGCATTCCACCACCCTGACCCTGGCGGCGCGACACCCGGAAAACCTTGCCAGAGAACTTGGCGCGACGGCCGTGACCCTTGACTGGGCTGACCCTGAGCAGGCTGTTCTTGTGGTCCGAGACCTTCCTGAGTTCGACCTGATTGTTTCATGGCTGCACGATGACGGAGCCTGGCTGGCTGAGCATCTGGAGGCCCTGCTACTGCCCGGCGGCAGGTCCATTCGTGTTCACGGCGCAGCCAGCAGGGATGCGACCCGATTGAGCAAGCGCAACACCGGCTCCAGGCCAGATATCATGCGGCAAACTGTCATTCTGGGTTGGGTCAATGGCCCGGCAGGTAAGCGCTGGCTGCAAAATCCTGAAATTTGTGCAGGCATAACAGAAGCTATTAAGAAAAATACTCTACCTGTGGTGGTGGTCGGCACACTTGAAGGGAAACGGCCATGACCCAGGTTATCATCCATGCCGGCTACCACAAGACCGGCACCACGAGCCTTCAGGATTTTCTGTATAACAACCGGAAATTGCTCAAACCTTACCTGAGCTATTACGGCAAGGGAGCTTTCAATGGTGTGGGCGGCTTGGCGCGGATTTATGCCCAACGCCCCTTCCCATGGCGGCTGAACCAGTTTCGCCGGGGGTTTCGGGCTTTTCTGGCAGATGTCCCGGCGGACGGCCTCATAGTGCTGAGCCGCGAGAGCTTTTCTGGAGGCATGCCGGGGCACCGGCGTCTGGGCGGTGCCTTGATGACCTCGTATTTTGGCCCCTCCTTGAAGCTGGCGCGCGTGATGATTGCCGAGCTGCGGCGAAAATTTGGCCAGGATGTTGAAATAACCTTCTTTTATACCACGCGCGAGCGGGAGGGTTGGATCGTTTCCGTATACGGTCACCTGCTACGCTCCATCCGCCTGAAGGATGATTTTGCCAACTTTCGCGCTCGGTTTCCGGCGCTTGCCAGCCCGGCTGAAGAAGCCCGGCGCATGGCCGGGGCGCTGGCGCCGGTCCCGGTGGTGACAGCGGCGCTGGAAGAATATGGCCAGCACCCGGAAGGGCTGGCAGCGGGCCTGCTTGACCTGTTGAAAATTCCACCAGAGACACGCGCAAAGCTGATTCCGGCGGCGCGCGAGAATAGCGGGCAAAACAGCGACCTGCGCGCTGCATTCTTGCAACTGAACACACAAAATATGAGCAAGGCCCGGCTTAAGGCGGCAAAGCTGGTTTTGCTAAACCAAGCTGAGGCCCGCGATGTCTGACAGGCCTAAGAGCCCTAAAAGTCATGGCCGCCTGAAGCTCAGCCCCAGCCTGAAACCTCGGGCGCTGATGCAAGATACGCCTGAGCTTGATGGTGCTTGGGAGGCGCGGGTTATTACGCTGTTTCCGCAAGCTTTTCCCGGTGTGCTGGGCGAAAGCCTGACCGGCAAGGCGCTCAAGGAGGGTCTGTGGCGTCTGGGGCTGATTGACCTCAGACCGTTTGGGCTTGGGAAACATCTGAACGTGGATGACACGCCCGCCGGCGGTGGTGCCGGCATGGTGCTGCGCGCTGACGTGCTGGGCCGGGCGCTGGATGCGGCCGCCCAAGGCACGCCCGAAGACTGCCAGCGCTGGCCGGTCATATATCTCAGCCCGCGCGGCAAGCCACTGACGCAGGCGGATGCGCAAAGATTTTCCCGTGCCGAGGGCATCACCTTGCTGTGTGGCCGCTTTGAGGGGGTGGACGAGCGCTTGCTGGAAGAATATTCCATTGAGGAGGTCTCGTTGGGTGATTTTATCCTGACTGGCGGAGAGATTGCGGCGCAGGCCTTGATTGATGCCAGCGTCCGGCTTATACCGCGCGTGCTTGGGAACCAGCAATCCTGCGAGGACGAATCGTTTTCGGATTTTTTGTTGGAACATCCCCAATATACCAAGCCAAGTGTCTGGCAGGGGCGTGAGGTGCCGGAAGTTCTTCTCTCTGGTCATCACGCGCGTATAAATGACTGGCGCAAGGCAATGGCCGAAAGGCTGACAAAGGAACGCCGACCTGATCTCTGGCGGGCTTACTGTGACTCAAGGAATTTGGGCACGGCTAGGGACCCGGATGAAGACCAAGAGCAATGAGGCCGCAGCAACACTTCGCGGGACAACCGTGAGCAGAAAAAGGAGCGTCAGATGGACCTGATTGCAAAAATTGAGGCGGACCATATCGCCGCGCTGGGAAGTGACATTCCCGATTTCAAGGCGGGTGACACCATCCGCGTTGGCTACAAGGTAACCGAGGGCACGCGCTCGCGTATCCAGAACTATGAGGGCGTTTGCATCGCCCGCAACAATGGCCATGGCATTGCCGGCAGCTTTACCGTGCGCAAGATCAGCTTTGGCGAAGGCGTTGAGCGGGTATTTCCGCTGCATTCAACCAATGTTGACAGCATCACCGTGATCCGCCGCGGCCGTGTGCGCCGCGCCAAGCTTTATTACCTGCGTTCGCGCCGTGGCAAATCGGCCCGGATTACCGAAGACACCAATTACAAGCCCAAGAAAGCCTGAGGAGAGCGATTATGAGAAAAGATCTGCATCCCGAATACCACATGATCGAGGTCAAGCTGACCGATGGCACCGCCTACCAGATGATGTCTACCTGGGGCAAAGAGGGCGACGTCATGCAACTTGATATTGACCCTAAAGTGCATCCGGCCTGGACCGGCGGCGGCACCCGCCTGCTGGACACTGGCGGCCGTGTCTCCAAGTTCAAAAAGAAGTACGAAGGGCTGGGGTTTTAAGCAACCGCAACTTTCTGCAAAAAATCAGCGCCGCACTGGAAACAGGGCGGCGTTTTTCTGTGCGTTTTCTGTGTTTTTCTGTGCGTTTTCCGTGCTTTTCCGGCTTTTTCCTGTGCCTCAGGGTTCCCCCAGAGCCTTTGCTGAGGCATGTTAGGGTGCATGGACCAAAGCCTTGTTCTTATCATTCTGGGTGCGCTGCTTCTGGCAGGGATGGTGGCCGATGCGATTGGCCAGCGTACCGCGCTGCCAAGGGGCACGTTGATGATCGGGTTTGGCGTTCTGGCAGGGCAGTCGGGGTTTGACCTGATCGGGCCGCAAATCTCGACCTGGTTTGGCACCCTCTCAATCATTGCCCTGTCGCTGGTGGCTTTTTCGCTGGGCGGGCTGCTGACACGCAAACGGTTGGCCGTGGCCGGGCGCGAGATCATGATAATTGCGCTGATGATCGTATTGGCCGCGGTGCTTGTGGTCACTCTTGGCCTTGTGTTGGCCGGTGCCAGCATGGCGCTTGCTGTTATCTTGGGGGCCATGGCCTGCGCCACAGACCCGATCACCACCCAGGACGCAATAGACCAGACCGGCGGCGGCGGCAAATTCGGGGCCAAGCTGAAGGCAATCGTTGCCATTGATGACGCCCTCAGCCTTTTGGTGTTCAGCCTGGCAATTGCGCTGGCTCATGGGCTGAACGGGGCTACGGACCTATCCTATATTGGTGATGTGGCTTGGGAAATCGGCGGTGCGGCCCTGTTGGGTTTGGCCACAGGCCTGCCCGGTGCCTACTTGACCGGACATATCAAAAAAGGCAATTCCCTGCAATCGGAAGTGCTGGGGCTGGTATTTCTGACCGCCGGGCTTGCCATCTGGCTGGGCACATCATTTTTGGTCGCCACGCTGGTTGCGGGCATGGTCATGGCCAATGTCGCCCGAAACCCAAAGCACGCCTTTCAGGAGGTCGAGCGCATGCACTGGCCTATCATGGTCATGTTTTTTCTGCTTGCCGGGGCCAAGCTGGATATGAGCCGGTTGCCGGAAATTGGCCTGCTGGGCCTGGGCTATGTGGTGCTTAGAATCATTGCCCGCCTTTTGGGCGGCTGGCTGGGGGCAAAGCTGGCGGGGGCACCTGCCCATCAGCGGGCCTGGTTTGGCCCCGCCTTGCTGCCTCAGGCCGGTATCGCGCTTGGCATGGCGCTGATTGCCGGTCAGGAATTTCCTGATATGGCCGAAACCATCCTGACTCTGACCATCGGGGCCATTGTCGTGTTTGAGCTGATTGGGCCTATCAACACATTACATGCGGTCAGGCGCGTCAAGGCGGCTTCCAAATCGAAACCACGCAACTTATAGTCGCCAAACAGGCGCAACAAGCGTGCAAGCGGGAATGGGGTAACGGGTATGGCGCATATTATTGTCGTCGGGAATGAAAAAGGCGGCGCGGGAAAATCGACCGTCTCAATGCATGTGGCAACGGCGCTTTCGCGTATGGGCCACAAGGTCAGCGTGCTGGATCTGGACCTCCGGCAAAAAACCTTTGGCCGCTTCATTGAAAACCGCCGGGCGACGCTGGCCAAGTATGATATTGACCTGCCCACACCGGCCTACCGCGATTTGCCCGAGATCGATCGGAGCAGCCTTCAGCCCGGTGAAAACCCTTTTGACCGCCGCCTGTCAATGGCTGTCGCCGGCATGGAAACTGACAGCGATTTCATTGTTATTGATTGCCCCGGCTCTCACACCCGTCTTAGTCAGGTGGCGCATTCATTGGCTGATACCCTGATCACGCCGCTCAATGATAGTTTTGTTGATTTTGACCTGCTGGCGCATATGGACCCGGATAGTGGCAAAATCAGCGGCCCCTCAGTTTACAGCGAGATGGTCTGGAATGCCCGGCAATTGCGCGCCAGCGCCGGCCTTAAGCCGATTGATTGGGTGGTGCTGCGCAACCGCATGGGTGCCCAGATGATGCACAACAAGCGCAAAATGGGCGAGGCGCTGGAGCAATTGGCCAAGCGCATCGGTTTTCGTACAGCGCCGGGGTTTAACGAGCGGGTGATCTTCCGCGAGCTGTTTCCGCGTGGCCTGACTTTGCTTGATCTGCGCGATATTGGCGTGCTTGGGCAGATGAACATATCAAACGTCGCTGCCCGGCAGGAATTGCGTGCCATGATCAAGGCACTGGAGCTGCCCGGCGTACGGGTAACTTTTTAAGCGGCATAAAAAAGGCACAAAAAAAGGCGCCCGGAGTGAGGTCCGGGCGCCAGTTGGAAGCGACTTGAGGTCGCCTCACGATGGCCATGGGATTAGCCGTCGAACTAAATCTCTTTGCCGGTTTGAGTTCCCGGCAGAACCTGCCCTATGATGTTGCCGCCATGGGCTGTATCTACCTAGACCTTAAAGCCGAGTCTTTTGCTAAGGTCAATACCTGATTAAAAACATAAGGTAATTATTGTGGCGATTTCTCACGGACTTTGATTATGTTCCAGATTTCATCCATTTCCTCTAGAGAAACATCCTCTGGGCTTTGGCCCTGATTTGCCAAAACGGCTTCTATACCTTTGAAACGGCGTTCAAATTTTGCGTTGGCTTGGCGCAAGGCCTGTTCCGGGTCAAGCCCCAGATGCCGCCCCATATTGGCCATGACAAACAGCAGGTCGCCAAATTCTTCCTCAACCTCGGCTTGCGTCAGGTGAGCGCGGGCCTCGGCCAGTTCGCGTGCTTCTTCCGCCACCTTATCCAGCACCGGGGCAATGTCAGGCCAGTCAAAACCCACCCGTGCAGCACGTTTTTGCAGCTTCACGGCCCGCAACAGGGCCGGCAGGCCAATGGCCACTCCATCCAACGCTCCGGCCTGATCGCGCCCTGCTCTTTCGGCCGATTTGGCGCCTTCCCAGTCGCGGACTTGCTGGGCGGCGCTTTTGTCGCGGCTGGCATTGCCAAACACATGCGGATGACGCGCCACCATCTTGTGAGAAATCGCTTCAGTGACGCTGGCAAAGCTGAAATGGCCGGCCTCTTCGCCCATCGCCGTGTGATAGACTACTTGCAGCAGCAAATCACCCAGTTCTCCCTCCAGGTCCGGCCAGTCGCGGCGCTCGATGGCATCGGCCACCTCATAGGCTTCCTCGATCGTATAAGGTGCGATGGAGGCAAAGTTCTGTTCAATATCCCAAGGGCAGCCGCTTTCAGGATCACGCAGCCGCCGCATGATTTCCAGAAGCCGGGGCAGGCCACCTTTTTCATCGTGAACCAGTTTGTCAGAGTTATTTGCCATTGCGCCCGCGCCTTTTTCAGGGAAGTGTCTGGCATACATCGCGCGCTGAAGGAGAAAAAGCCATGCCAGTGATAAACCGAATTGCCGAATATGGCGAAGACATGAAAACCTGGCGGCGCTGGCTGCATGCGCATCCTGAGCTGCAACTGGAGTGTTTTGAGACGGCGGCTTATGTGGTGGAGCGTCTGCGCGAATTCGGGGTTGATGAGATACATGAGCGCATTGGTGTCTCTGGCGTGGTGGCCATTATCAATGGTCAAAGTGCAGGGCCGACCATTGCTTTGCGGGCCGATATGGATGCGCTGCCGATGGTTGAGATGACCGGGCTGGATTATGCCTCGCAGGTTGAGGGGCGCATGCATGCTTGCGGCCATGACGGCCATACCACGATGCTGCTGGGCGCGGCGCGCTATCTGGCGGAAACCCGGCGTTTCAAAGGCCGGGTAGCGCTTATTTTTCAGCCGGCCGAAGAGGGCGGCGCCGGGGCAAAGGTGATGTGCGATGAAGGCCTGATGGGGCGTTTTGATATTGCTGAGGTCTATGCGCTGCATAATATGCCAGGCATGCCGGAAGGCAACTTTTTCACGACACCGGGGCCGATCATGGCGGCGGTTGACACGTTTGAGGTGCATATTCAGGGCAAGGGTGGCCATGGGGCATACCCGCATGATGCGAGAGACCCGGTCATTGCCGCCGCGGCGCTGGTGCAGGCTATTCAGAGCATTGTCAGCCGCAACCATACGGCCACGGATGATCTGGTTGTTTCGGTAACGCAAATTCATACCGGCTCGGCCGATAATATCATCCCCGATACCGCTTTTATCGGCGGAACTGTGCGCACCTTCAAGCCAAGTGTGCAGGATATGGTCCAAAAGCGCATGGCTGAGGTTGTGGCCGGGCAGATGGCCTCATTCGGGGTTGAGGCCGAGCTGATTTACAAGCGCGGTTATCCGGCAACGGTGAATGATGCTGCAAAGGTTGAGCTGGCGGCAAAAACTGCCCGCGATATTGCTGGAGAGGCGGCTGTGCATACAGAACAGGGCCGCGAAATGGGGGCCGAGGATTTTGCCTATATGTTGCAGGAGCGCCCCGGTGCCTACCTGTTTCTGGGGCAAGGTGAAGGGGCGATGGTGCATCACCCTGAATATGATTTCAACGACGAAATTGCGCCAATCGGGGCTAGCTTTTTTGCGCGTCTGGTTGAAATGCGCCAACCAATATAGGGCTGAAATGGCACTTGAAGATGCAAAAAGGCAGGTGGATACGGCGCTGACCCGTGAGGGGCTGAAGGGGCTTTCGGCCGAGAACACCTTTGGCGGCATAACTTCATTTTTGCGCCGGACTTACACCAAAAACTTGGCCGGCGTGGATTTTGCCGTTACGGGCATTCCTTTTGATCAGGCCGTCACCAACCGCCCCGGCACCCGGCTTGGCCCGCGTGCCATCCGCGAGGCCAGCGCCTTGCAAGCCCCTGATATGCCTTACGGCTGGGGGTTTGATGTGATGAGCGAATTTGCCATTGCCGATTACGGTGATCTGGCCTTTGATTATGCTCATATTGACCAGTTTCCCGCAGCACTTGAAGCGCATATTGCCGGGATTCTGGCGCAGGGTGCTGCCTGCCTCTGCCTTGGTGGTGACCATTATATCACCTTTCCGATTCTGCGGGCACATGTGGCAAAGCACGGGCCTCTGTCGCTGTTGCAATTTGATGCCCATACCGACACCTGGCCGGATGATGACATGGGCCGGGTGGACCACGGAACCATGTTTTACAAGGCAGTAAAGGAGGGGCTGATTGATCCTGCGCGCTCGGTTCAGGTGGGTATCCGCACCCATAACGCTGACACGCTGGGGGTGAATATCATTGATGCGCGCGAGGTGCATGAGACCGGTCCGGTGGCTGTGGCGGCTAAAATAAAACAGATTATTGGTGATCATGAGACCTATCTGACCTTCGATATTGACGCGCTGGATCCAGGTTTTGCACCGGGTACCGGCACCCCGGTTTGGGGCGGTCTGAGCAGTGGGCAGGCGGCGATTATTCTGCGCGATATTGCCGGACTCAATGTGATTGGTGGCGATGTGGTCGAGGTTTCGCCACCCTATGATACCACCGGCGCAACCGCCATTGCTGCGGCTCATGTGGCAGTAGAAATTCTTTGCCTGATGGCATGGAACCGGCGGGAGTGAGTGGCGCCCGGAAAACGCTCTGGGAGTGCCTGGCCAAGATGCAGGGGGCTGGGTTTGCCGGGGCTGGGCTTAACAGGCGCAGGCGGTTGAGGCTGAAGTCCTGCACAGCCTGCCCCCTCCCTTAGCCCCCCTTGACCAATCTCTGCCGATAGGGGACAGGAGTGCCATGGTACCCTTGGAAAAACTTGAAGCAATCAGCCAGCGGTTTGGCTTTCTTGAAGCGCGCATGGCTGAGGGGCTTTCGGGTGGTGAAATTGCTTCTGCCGGGCGCGAATATGCCGAGCTGCGACCGGTGGTCGAGCAGATTGCGGCCTATCGTCAATTACTGAATGATCTGGCCGAGGCCGAGGCCATGCTTGATGATGCTGAAATGCGCGTTTTGGCCGAGGAGGAATTGCCCGCCTTACGCGCCCGTCTACCGGAGGCTGAGCAGGCTATGCGTCTGGTTTTGTTGCCAAAAGATGCAGCAGATGCCCGACCTGCAATGATCGAGATACGCCCCGGTACTGGCGGTGATGAGGCGGCATTGTTTGCCGCTGATCTCTTGCGCATGTATCAGCGTTATAGCGAGGCGCGGGGCTGGAAGTTTGAAATAATAGAACAGCAGGTGACCGAGCTGGGCGGCATCAAGGAGGTGGTGGCTCATGTGCTGGGTGCCGGCGTGTTTGCCCGGCTGAAATATGAGAGCGGCGTGCATCGGGTGCAGCGGGTGCCTGAAACCGAATCGGGTGGCCGCATTCACACTTCGGCGGCAACCGTGGCAGTTTTGCCCGAAGCCGAGGATGTGGATATCAAGATTGACGCCACTGATCTGCGCATTGATACCATGCGCGCCTCGGGAGCCGGGGGCCAACACGTCAACACCACAGATTCAGCGGTGAGAATTACCCACCTGCCCACAGGGCTTGTGGTTGTCAGCAGTGAAAAAAGTCAGCACCGCAACCGCGAGATTGCAATGCAGGTACTGAAGGCGCGGCTTTATGATATGGAGCGCCAGAAAGTTGATGATGAGCGTGTCGCCGACCGCAAGGCGCAAGTGGGTTCGGGTGACCGCTCTGAGCGCATCCGCACCTATAATTTCCCGCAAGGACGCCTGACTGATCACCGTATTGGCCTGACACTTTATAAGTTGGATCAGGTGATGCAGGGCGATTTGGACGAGATTGTCGAGGCTCTTACAGCCCATGATCAGGCCATCAAACTGGCGGATCTGGAGGGGTGAGAGCTGTGTCCGGCACCGGGTTGCAGGAGGCGGAGGAGCAGCTGAAGCGGGCTGGCGTGGCCGATGCGGCCGGTGATGCGCGCCGCCTGCTGACCCATGTGCTTGACCTCATGCCGGGGCAGCCTGTGCTCTGGCCGCCACAAGGCTTGACTGCGCTCCAGAATAAAGATTTCAGCGCGGCTATCAGCCGCCGTACCGCCCGCCAGCCGGTTTCACAAATCATTGGCAAACGGGCGTTTTACAACGGTACCTTCAAGGTGACGCCCGATGTGCTTGATCCGCGCCCGGAAACTGAAACGCTGGTCTCGGAAGCCCTCAAGCTGCCATTTTCACGCCTGCTTGACCTTGGCACAGGCTCGGGTTGCATTGCCGTATCTTTGCTGATGGAAGCCCCGAAAGCCCGTGCTATTGCCACGGATATCAGCGCCGCTGCCCTGAAAATTGCGGCTGAAAACGCCGCAGCCCATAATGTTGCCGGGCGTCTGGAGCTTTGCCTGTCGCACTGGTTTGCCGCCATTGACGGAAAATTCGACCTGATCGTCTCAAACCCGCCTTATATAGCGGCCTCTGAGATGGCCGGCCTTGCCCCGGAAGTGCGGATGCATGAGCCGCGCATGGCCCTGACCGATGAGGCCGACGGGCTGGCCGCCTACCGCTGCATTACGGCCTCGGTTCGCGATTATCTGCTGCCTGGCGGGCGGCTGATGTTGGAAATTGGCTGGCAACAGGGCCAGAAAGTTGCCGGGCTGCTAGAAGCCGCTGGTCTAGAAAATGTGCGCATCCTGCCCGACATGGATGGCCGCAACAGGCTGGCCTGTGGCAGAATGCCGTGAAAACTGGCGTAAACCCGCCATATCCCACTTTATTTTGGGGTATTCACGGCCTTTTCACTAGTTTTTGCTTGTCTACCGGAGTGCGCCGTGGTTACTCATTGCCCAAGCGTCAGGGTACAATAAGCGGTGCCTTTCTGACCTCTGACGTCTAAGCCCAAAAGTCTGATACGGCTATTTACCGGCGCTTTGCGCTATAATTCAGACATTAAGCCAACAAAGGCTGGAAAAATAATAGATGAGATCTTCAAAAAATCGTTCGCGCAGCAAGCCTAATCGCAACCGTAATCCGGGCAACAGCCCGGGCAACAATCCGGGCAACAACCTGAACCGGGTGTTTGATTCGTCCGGGCCTCAGGGCAAGGTGCGCGGCACGCCGCAGCAAATTATTGATAAATACACCCAACTTGCCCGCGATTCCGTGCTGAGCAATAACCGGGTGGCGGCAGAGAATTTTCAGCAGCATTCGGAGCATTACACCCGCCTTTTGGGCGAAGCGCAGCGCGATGCTGAAACCAAGCGCCTTCAGGCCGAGCAGCATAACCGTGACCGCCAGCAGCGCGAGCGTGAAGAGCGCGAGGCCCGCATTGCCCGGCAGGAAACGGCATCGGCTGGTGGGCAGGGTCAGAGGCAGAGTCAGGGGCAAAATACGTCCGAATCGGTTGACCAGGCTGAGATGCCACAGCCACAAGCACAGCCACAGCCGGCTCCGGCTCCGGCGGCTGAAATAAACGCGGCCGAGGCTGATACTGGCTTGGTTGAAACCCCGGAAAGCAAGCCAAAGAAGCGGCCAAGCCGGGCGCGCAAGCCGCGTAAAGCACCAGAATCACCAGAATCACCAGAATCAAAGCCGGATAATGCGGAGAAAAGCGCAGCACCTGAGGCAGTCAAAACGCCCGAAACCCCGGAAGCTGCTGAGTAAGGTAAAGCTAAGTCTTTACCGCATCTTAGGCGCTATACTTCAATCTTTTCCGCGATACGGTTCGACATATTGCAGGGCCATGTCCCAGGGGAAGAAAATCCAGGTATCCTGACTGACTTCGGTGATGAAGGTCTGCACCATGGGTCGGCCCTTGGGCTTGGCGTAAACCGTGGCAATATGCGCCTTGGGCATCAGCGCCCGCACCACTTCCAAAGTGCGGCCGGTATCGACCAGATCGTCGATTACCAGAATGCCGCTGCCATCGCCGATCAGCTCCATATCCGGGGCTTTGATCACCTTGGGTACTGATTGTTCCTGATGTTGGTAGCTTTTGACGCTGACCGTATCGACCTTGCGAATGTCCAGCTCGCGGCTGACAATCATCGCCGGGGCCATGCCGCCACGGGTGATGGCCACAATTGCCTTCCAGCGGCCAGACTCGCCGGGGCCGTGGCCGTCCAGCCGCCAGGCCAGAGCGCGGGAATCCCGGTGCAGCTGGTCCCAGCTGACGTGAAAGCCTTTTTCGTGGGGCAAGCGGTCGTTCATGGGTCTTTCCTTCCGGTTACAAGGTCGATATCCGGTGAATCAACCGCCTTCATGCCAATGGCGTGGTAGCCGGAATCAACGTGGTGTATTTCACCACTGACACCGCTGCCCATATCCGAGAGCAGATAGAGTGCCGAGTTGCCCACCTCATCAATGCTGACAGTGCGCCGTAGGGGCGAGTTCAGCTCGTTCCACTTTAGAATCAGCCGGAAATCGCCAATACCAGAGGCCGCCAGAGTTTTGATCGGCCCGGCAGAAATGGCGTTGACGCGGATGTTATCCTTGCCAAGATCCTCGGCCATATAACGCACGCTGGCTTCAAGGGCAGCCTTGGCAACCCCCATGATATTGTAATTTGGCATGACCTTTTCGGCGCCATAATAGGTCATGGTCAGAAGGGCGCCACCATCGGGCATCAGGCGCGCCGCGCGCTGGGCCACGGCGGTAAAAGAATAAACCGAAATATCCATGCTCAGGCGGAAATTATCCGGGGTGGTATCAACATAGCGGCCACGCAGCTGGGCTTTATCAGTAAAGCCAATGGCATGAACCACGAAATCAAGCTTGCCCCACTTTTCCTCAAGCGTGGCAAACAGCGCGTCAAGTGAGGCGGTGTCGGAGACATCGCACGGCACTATGATGTCGCTGCCCAGGCTTGCCGCCAGCGGTGCGACCCGCTTGAGAATGGCCTCGCCCTGATAGGAGAAGGCCAGCTCGGCTCCGGCCTCGGACAGAGCGCGGGCAATGCCCCAGGCGATCGAGCGCTCGTTGGCCAGACCCATGATCAGGCCGCGCTTGCCGTGCATCAATTGTGCTGACATATCTGTTCCCCGTATCCTCAACTTGCGTTAAATTGGTTTAGGCGATGTTGGTTGTTCCTTCAAGGCCACCTGCCCATATCAGGAGTGTGAAATGGTAAAACGTAGTGGAATATTCGCCGGTGACGACCCGTTTGCCCTTGCTCGGGCTTGGCTTGGCGAGGCCGAAAAAAGCGAGCCAAATGACGCAAATGCCATGGCATTGGCTACTGTCGATGCCGACGGCATGCCCAATTGCCGCATGGTTTTGCTGAAGGCTATCGAGGCGGACGCCTTTGTATTTTACACCAATTACGGCTCGGCCAAGGCCGACGAGCTGGAGCAATCTGGCAGGGCTGCTTTTGTGATGCACTGGAAAAGCCTGCGCCGGCAAGTGCGGGTGCGCGGGCTGGTGGGGCGCGAAGGGGCAGTGGCGGCGGACGCCTATTTTGCCTCGCGTTCACTTAAAAGTCGGCTGGGGGCCTGGGCCTCGCATCAGAGCCAACCGCTGGCCTCGCGGGCCGCCCTGATGGCGCGAATGGCAAAGCTGACCGCCGAGCTTGGGGCAGATCCGCCGCGCCCGGATTTTTGGGGCGGTTACCGCCTGCAACCTCTGGAAATAGAGTTTTGGGCCGATGGTGCCTTCAGGCTGCATGACAGGTTTGTTTGGCGGCGAAAAACGCTTGATGCGACGTGGAATGTGACACGTTTAAGCCCCTGAATTTCACGCATCATGAATTGCAACCTCTGCGAGAGGCAGGGTTTTTCCACTTGCACCGGCTCAAAACTATCTTCACAATCATATGTGGGATGGAAGTTTTGGAACGGAAGACAATGTCTGAAAATGAAGATGTGCCGGGCCTGCAAACCCTGCATGGTACTGTAAAATGGTTTGACCCTGTGAAAGGGTTTGGTTTTGTCTTGCCGGACCAGGGTGGGGCCGATATTCTGCTGCACGCTAATGTGCTGAGAAACTTTGGCCAAAGCTCAGTTGCTGACGGGGCATTGATAGAGATTTCGGTGCTTGAAACTGAACGGGGCCTGCAGGCAATCGAGGTGATTTCGATCACCCCGCCAACCGGGTTTGCCAGTGAATCCCCGGAGATGCCGGACAGCGATATCTTTGCCGATCTGTCGGATGTTGAGTTGTTGCCGGCACGGGTCAAGTGGTTTGACAAAGGCAAGGGCTTTGGCTTTGCCAATGTTTTTGGCAGCAATGATGACATTTTCATTCATGTGGAAATTCTGCGCCGCTCCGGTCTGTCTGATCTGCAACCAGGCGAGGCAATTTGCCTGGCCTGGCAGGAGGGAAAGCGTGGCAAAATGGCGGTTCTGGTCAAAACCTGGGATTCGGTGGTAGATATAGATTCCTTGTAAGGCTGGGTAAGGCTGGGCCACCGCATGAAGTATTTCAGATTATCAACATTACTATTTCTTATGCTTTGGGCCGTGCCGGGGCTGGCGCAGGTTTGTGCCGACAATACCGCCGATTTGCGCGGCACATGGGGGCAGGCGAGATTTCAGGTTGAAATTGCCAATGATGATTCCAGCCGCGCCCAGGGTCTGATGTTTCGCACCGAGCTGGCAGCCTCGCAGGGCATGTTGTTTGTCTATCCGAAACCGGGGCGGCCGGCCTTCTGGATGCGCAACACCCTTATTGCGCTGGACATGCTGTTCATCACGCCAGAGGGGCAGGTGCAATATGTACATGCGATGGCCCGGCCCCATGATGAGACCCCGATCAGTGGTGGTGACGGTGTTTTGATGGTGCTTGAAATTCGCGGTGGTATGGCCAAAATGTTGGGAATTGTGCCGGGAAGCGAATTGCGCCACCCGGCTCTGGACCAAGAAATTGCTCTATGGCCGTGCGAATAAGTATTTGAGGCGGTTTACGTTCGATTTAAAGCGTCCCGCCTTATACCTGATACAGGGATGAGGCGGGGCGCCGTGCGCTGTATCAGCGTTTCGCGCGCCCCGCCCAAAACCCGTGCCTCAGGTTTTGGGTGGGACGCTTTAGGAAACAAATTGAACACGAAGTGCTTTAGGGCTTTCCAAGCGGCAGCGCGCTCTGTATTCAACGCCAGTCGGGGCGTAGCGCAGCCTGGTAGCGCGACGGTTTTGGGTACCGTAGGTCGCAAGTTCGAATCTTGCCGTCCCGACCATTTCCCAAAGTTTTAAACTGTGATTTTTCAACTGTACCGTGTTGGCAAGCCAACGATGGGGCCAAAAACAACCCCCGCGTGATTCGGTGTTGCGAAAAGGCGGCACTTGAAAAATCAACACCGGAACATCAAGCAATTTCAGAGCTTCGTTGCGGAACGCCCTGATTTTCCGCCCTGATTTATTTTACCGAGTCGGGGCTTTGCCTAGCTTGAATTTGTTAATCTACCGTCAACCAAAAAAATCTTATTTTTGCTAAATAAATCCATTGACCTGACCGGCCCATATACGCCATTTTGTTGAAGTCGGCTCAGAGACCACAAGATGTAGTGGTTAAGGGCTGAAGGTATAGAAGTTTAAACAGACCCACTCATCTGAGACGGGATCCGCATAAAGGGCCGCCCCTTAATTAAAGGGCATTCCTTTTGCGCAAGGCTTCTATTTGCCTTTGGCCAACTGGGCCGACGTTTATTGGTAACAGACGAGGCCGCGTCAGAATCGGCTTCGCACCGGCAAAAGGACTGACGGGGCATTATGAAAATCGAGCGGAAATTCACCAGAGCAGGCACATCTACAAAACCGGGTACAAAACCGGGTACAAAACCGGGTACAGAATCGGATACAAGTTCAGGCGCGTATAAGGATATTTTGTTCACCCGAGTTTTATCCGAGATCCGCAATCCTGACGGCTCGATCGTTTTTCAGCTGGAAAATGTTGAAGTGCCGGAAGGTTGGTCGCAGGTTGCCACTGATGTGATTGCGCAAAAATATTTCCGTAAGGCAGGCGTGCCCGCAGCGCTCAAGCGCGTCAGGGAAAAAGATGTGCCGGAATTTCTCTGGCGCTCGGTGCCCGATGAAAAAGCCCTTGCAGCCTTGCCCAAAGAGGCGCGTATGGGCGGTGAAACCTCGGCAAAGCAGGTGTTTGACCGCTTGGCCGGGGCTTGGGCCTATTGGGGCTGGAAGGGCGGCTACTTTACCACTGAGCATGATGCCCGCGCCTATTTTGACGAAATGCGCCATATGCTTGCCAGCCAGCGCGCTGCGCCAAACAGCCCACAATGGTTTAATACCGGCCTGCATTGGGCTTACGGCATTGATGGCCCCAGTCAGGGGCATTATTATGTGGATGCGGACACGGGCACGCTGACCAAATCCACTTCGGCTTATGAGCATCCGCAGCCGCATGCCTGTTTCATCCAGTCGGTTGGCGATGATCTGGTGGGTGATGGTGGCATCATGGATCTGTGGGTGCGCGAAGCACGATTGTTCAAATATGGCTCTGGTACCGGCACCAACTTCTCCTCCCTGCGCGGCGCCGATGAGCCGCTTTCAGGTGGCGGCAAAAGCTCGGGCCTGATGGGGTTTCTGAAAATTGGTGACCGGGCAGCGGGCGCGATCAAATCCGGCGGCACCACACGGCGCGCCGCCAAGATGGTTATTGTCGATGCCGACCACCCGGATATTGAAGAATTCATTAATTGGAAGGTCAAGGAAGAGCAAAAGGTAGCCTCGCTGGTGGCGGGCTCAAAATTGCACGAACGCCACTTGAATGCGCTGTTCGCCGCGATCAAGGCTTGGGCCAAAACTGGGAACGGCATTGAGGCCGACGCTTTTGAGCCAAAAACCAACGAAGGTTTGAAAAGTGCAATTCGGGAGGCCAAAAAGTCGCTGATTCCCGAGAATTACATTAAGCGAGTGTTGGATTATGCACGGCAGGGCTATGACTCGATCGAATTTCCCAGCTACGATACGGACTGGGATAGCGAGGCTTACGCTACGGTTTCAGGGCAGAATTCCAACAATTCCATTCGTGTCACGGACGCCTTTTTGCAGGCGGTTGATGATGATGCCGACTGGGAGCTGATCCGGCGCACTGATGGCAAGGTGGCCAAGACCATCAAGGCGCGTGACCTCTGGGAGCAAGTCGGCCACGCCGCCTGGTCCTGCGCTGATCCGGGCATCCAGTATCATGATACGGTCAATGCCTGGCATACTTGCCCCGAGGATGGTGCCATTCGCGGCTCTAACCCTTGCTCGGAATACATGTTTCTTGATAACACCGCTTGCAACCTTGCCAGCCTGAACCTGCTGACCTTTTATGAGGACGGTGCCTTTCAGGCCGAGGATTATATTCACGCCACAAGGCTCTGGACCATTACGCTGGAAATCAGTGTAATGATGGCACAGTTTCCCTCGCCGGAAATTGCCCAGCTATCTTACGAGTTCCGTACGCTGGGGCTGGGCTACGCCAATATTGGCGGGCTTTTGATGAATATGGGTTATTCCTATGACAGCTATGAGGGCCGCGCGCTGACCGGCGCTCTGACTGCTATCCTGACCGGGGTTTCTTACGCTACCAGCGCCGAGATGGCCGGAGAATTGGGGGCATTTTCTGGCTATAAGCGCAACACCGACCATATGTTGCGGGTCATTCGCAACCACCGCACGGCAGCCTACGGGGAGCAAGATGGCTATGAGGCGCTGGATGTAAAACCTGTGCCGCTGGACCATGCCAATTGCCCGGACCCAAAGCTGGTTGATCTGGCCATGGCTGCTTGGGATGAGGCGCTGGCTCTGGGCGAGAAACACGGTTACCGCAATGCGCAGGTCAGCGTTATTGCCCCCACCGGCACCATTGGCCTGGTGATGGATTGCGACACCACCGGCATCGAGCCTGATTTCGCGCTGGTAAAGTTCAAAAAACTGGCCGGGGGTGGTTATTTCAAGATCATCAACCGCTCGGTGCCGGCGGCCCTTGAGATGCTCGGCTACACTTCTGCCCAAATCGAGGAAACCATTGCTTATGCGGTTGGCCATGGCAGCATGGGCAATGCCCCGGCCATCAACCACATCACGCTGCTGGGTCATGGTTTTGGTCAGAACGAGATTGAAAAAATCGAGGCAGCGCTGGCTTCGGCTTTTGATATCCGCTTTGTTTTCAACCAATGGACCTTGGGCGAGGAGTTTTGCCTGAATGTGCTTGGTATTCCGGCGGACAAGCTGAATGATTCGAGCTTCAGCCTGCTGGCCCATCTTGGTTTTTCGCGTGCCGATATTGACGCCGCCAATGACCATGTGCTTGGCACCATGACGCTTGAAGGTGCGCCACACCTTAAGGAAGAGCATTACAGCGTGTTTGATTGCGCTAATGCCTGTGGTAAAACTGGCAAGCGTTACCTGTCTGTTGAAAGCCATATCACGATGATGGCTGCGGCCCAGAGCTTTATTTCCGGGGCCATTTCCAAGACCATCAACATGCCAAATGACGCCACTATCGAAGATTGTCAGGCGGCCTATGAGCTAAGCTGGTCGCTGGGCATCAAAGCCAATGCGCTCTACCGTGACGGCTCAAAACTAAGCCAGCCGCTGGCGGCATCCCTTGTTCAGGATGATGAGGAGGCGGCAGAGGTGCTGGAAAGCGGCAACGCCCATGAAAAGGCCGTGGTAATGGCCCAAAAGATCGTTGAAAAAATCGTGGTGCGTGAAGTGGCGCGGGGCCGTGAAAAACTGCCGGGCCGGCGCAAGGGCTACACGCAAAAAGCCATTGTTGGCGGTCACAAGGTTTATCTGCGCACCGGCGAGTATGAAAGCGGCCAGCTTGGCGAGATTTTCATCGACATGCACAAGGAAGGTGCTGGCTTTCGGGCGATGATGAACAATTTCGCCATCGCCATCTCGGTTGGCCTGCAATATGGCGTGCCGCTGGAGGAGTTTGTTGATGCTTTCACCTTCACCAAGTTCGAGCCGGCTGGCATGGTGCAGGGCAATGAGACCATCAAAAACGCCACTTCCATTCTTGATTATATCTTCCGTGAACTGGCAGTCAGCTACCTTGACCGCACCGATCTGGCTCATGTGAAACCAGTGGGTGCCAGCTTTGATGACCTTGGGCGCGGTGTGGAAGAGGGCGTGGGCAATGTCAAGGAAATGAGTGAGAGTGCCGCCGCCAAGTCATTGGAAGTGCTGAAGCAAATCAGCTCTACGGGGTATTTGCGTAAACGCCTGCCACAAGAATTGGTGGTGTTGCAGGGCGGCCAGTCGGGGGCCATGTCCGGTGCCGCAGCCCTTCGTTCTGCGGCAGACCCGGTTGGGGCGCTGAACACATTGGTGCCGGAAACCACAGGCGCAGGTACAGGCGCGGTTTCTGTGGCCGCCGTCAGCTCTATGGACCCCCGCACCAAGGCCAAAATTCAGGGCTTTGAAGGCGATCCTTGCAATGATTGCGGTAATTACACTCTGGTGCGTAATGGCACCTGCATGAAATGCAACACCTGTGGCGGTACAAGCGGGTGTAGCTGAGGAGGGCGAACGGATGAAACGTAAACCCACACTTTCGACTTCTCGTGCCGTGGAAATTTACCGGGAAATGCTGTCGGTAAGGCGAGAACTGTGTAACGATAACGAGTTCTTCAAAGTGCCTGACGCTTGGGAGGCGATATGCGAGGGGAGCGAAACATGGAAAACAAAGACCTACCGAACTGAGCAACTGGAGGACTACAAGCGGAAAGCGGGTATTGTAGTTTTTGGGGACCATGCAACGCTGATTGCGGATGAACGACTCATTGAGAATGCAAGGAAAGGATGCAAGCTCTCCAACTATATACTTGCTCACGAGATCGGCCATTTGGCTTTGGATCACCATGCCAATAATGCGATAGTAAAGAACTTTCAGCTGTTCTCTGGACCAAATGGAATGTCTAACATACCCCCAACACTGGAGGAATTAGAGGCCAATTTTGCAGCGGTGTTCTTCCAATGCGGGATCGCTTTGGAGAATAGTCAACTGGCCACTATCCAATTGGCTCATCTGGCGTTTTCGGATGTCTACTACGTCGGAAAGGCACAGAGGTTTGTTCAGCTCGATGTTTTTCAACGAGAGCTGAGACGCCCTAGACCGAAATTCGAGAGGGTTGTGTTTTGAATGGAAATCAGTTGTTTCACGACAATTACACGCTGGTGCGTAATGGCACCTGCATGAAATGCAACACCTGTGGCGGTACAAGCGGGTGTAGTTGAGAAATCCGGGGCGGGTGCGCTCGCCCCTGACGCGGATAAGGCCGCAGGCAAAATAAACCGAGCGGTACAAATAATGAGCCTTATCAGCAAAACTGGGGAGCCTTATGGCTCCCCTTTTTCTTTTTTAAACAAAATGTTGCAGGTGCATCTTAAAGCCGCGAAGCAAGCCGTGGCGATGATCCAGGCTCGCTCAAGTCATGATCCAGGCACCAAGCAAAGTGGCGGGCAAGGTGAGTAAAGCGCTGCCATATATCAACAGCGCCGGAACTTTTCCCGGCATGGGAATCAGCAGGCCAAGAACGGTGCCGGTCACCCCGACCAGAGCGGCGTTGAGGAGTGGTGCCTGATCCGCAAGCCAGGCAGTCAGGGCACCAGACACGACTGCCGCACCCAGTGACAGGATCAGCAGTTGAAGCCCCGCCGAGCCTTGCTTCATATCCGCTTCAAAGCGGTCATTCAGCGCCTTTTCATCTTCGAGAACGTTGCCACCTTGGCGCATGTCATCGACGATCATGCCAATACCAAACAAAAGCCCGGCCAGCCCGGAAATTGCTACAGCCGCGCTGATTCCGGCAATAATGGCCCAGAAATCGACCTGCTCCACCTAACTATCAGCCAGTTTTTGACCGCGCGAGAGGGCAGCAACCCCGGTGCGGGCAATCTCAACCAGCCCAAGGGGGCGCATCAGCTCGGTAAAGGCGTCAATTTTTTCTGGCGTGCCGGTCAGCTCGAAAACAAAGCTTTCTAGCGTTGAATCAACTACATTGGCGCGAAAAATATCGGCCAGCCGCAGTGCTTCCACACGCTTTTCGCCGGTCCCCGCCACCTTTAGCAGCGCCAACTCCCGTTCAACCGCCTGTCCCTCAACCGTCAGGTCATGCACGCCATGCACCGGCACGATACGGCCAAGCTGGGCCTTGATCTGGTCAATGACGGCAGGGGTGCCGGTGGTAACAATGGTGATGCGGCTCTGATGTCCCAGATGGTCAATTTCGGCCACGGTCAGGCTGTCAATATTATAACCGCGCCCGGCAAAAAGGCCGATGACGCGGGCTAGCACCCCGGACTCGTTATCAACAATCACCGCTAACGTATGGCTTGCAGCAACCTCGGAATGGGGATCACGCAGGTTATAGGCCGACTTGGCGGAAGAGCCTTTTTTTATCCTTAAAGCAGACATTTAGCAGCCCTCCTTAAACCATTTGTGCGCCGGACGAGCCGATCGCGTCTTCTACCGCAGCATCGCCCATTAGCATTTTGTTATGAGCCTCGCCTGATGGGATCATTGGGTAGCAGTTTTCATGTTTTGTCACCAGCACATCCAGAATGAATGGCCCGTCATAGGCCATCATCTCCAATATGGCATCGTCCATCTCGCCGGGGTCTTTCACCAGCCGGCCCTTGCAGCCAAAAGCCTCGGCCAGCTTGACAAAATCCGGCAGGCTTTCAGACCAGCTTTGCGAATAGCGCCCGCCATGCAACAGGTCTTGCCACTGGCGCACCATGCCAAGACGTTCATTATTCATGATAAATTGCTTGACGGGCAGGCGAAACTGCACCGCTGTAGCCATTTCCTGCATGTTCATCTGCCAGCTTGCCTCGCCAGCCACGTTGATCACCAAGGCCTCCCGATGGGCCATTTGCACGCCAACTGAGGCGGGCAGGCCGTAGCCCATGGTACCCAACCCGCCGGAGGTCATGAAGCGCATTGGCTCCTCAAAATGCAGATATTGCGCCGCCCACATTTGATGCTGGCCAACTTCGGTGGTGATATAGCGGTCCTTGTCCGCCGTCAGCGCTTGCAGGCGTTCCAGCGAGTATTGTGGTTTTATTACTTTGGAATCAGCCTCGTAGGAAAGGCAGTTAACCTTGCGCCATTGATTGATTTGGCCCCACCATTTGGCCAGAGCGGGCTTGTTGACCTTGCGCCCGCGCGCCTTCCAGATGCGCAAAGCATCTTCCAGCACATGGCCGACATCACCAACGATGGCCAGGTCAACACGGATCACCTTGTTGATGCTTGAAGGGTCAATGTCGATATGCACTTTGGTTGAGCCGGGAGAGAAGGCATTTATGCGGCCGGTGATGCGGTCGTCAAAGCGCGCCCCGATATTGATCATCAGGTCACAATCATGCATCGCCATATTGGCCTCATAAAGCCCGTGCATGCCCAGCATACCGATCCAATGCTCGCCCGAGGCCGGGTAGGCTCCCAGCCCCATCAGGGTGGAGGTAACTGGAAAACCTGTCGCCCCGGCCAGTTCACGCAAAAGCTGGCTGGCACCGGGGCCGGAATTGATTACCCCGCCGCCGGTGTAGAAAACCGGGCGCTCGGCCTTTTCCAGCAGCTCGACCAAAGCGGTGATGGCAGCGGTGTCGCCCTTCAGTTGCGGCTGATAATGCGCCACCTTGGCCTTGGCTTTGGGGCTATATGTGCCGGTGGCAAATTGCACGTCTTTGGGAATATCTACCAGCACCGGGCCGGGCCGCCCATTGGTGGCCACATGAAAGGCCTGATGGATGACCTCAGACAGCTTATCAGTGTCGCGCACCAGCCAGTTATGCTTGGTGCAGGGCCGGGTGATGCCAACCGTGTCGGCCTCCTGAAAGCCATCGGTGCCGATCATGAAAGTCGGGACTTGCCCGGTCAGCACCACGATGGGGATGCTGTCGAGCAAGGCATCGGTCAGGCCGGTCACTGCGTTGGTGGCGCCGGGGCCGCTTGTGACCAGCACCACGCCGGGCTTGCCGGTTGAGCGCGCATAGCCCTCGGCCGCGTGCATGGCACCCTGTTCATGGCGCACCAGAATGTGGCGAATGTCGTTTTGCTGAAAGACCTCGTCATAAATCGGCAATACGGCCCCGCCGGGATAGCCGAATACCACCTCCACGCCCTGATCCTTCAGGGCCTGAACCACCATTTTTGCGCCGGTCATCTGAGATGTCATCTTAATTCTCCGTTTCAGGCGCCTTCACGCGTCGCTTGTTCACAAAAAAGCCCCCGGAATTCGGGGGCGCATGGAAAACCTTAATGGTTGCTGTTACCAGCCCCGGTTTTGGCCCATGCGCCAACTTTCCACTAGGGTTAGAATGCTTTTATATTGACTATGCATTCCAAGACTCCTTTGTTCTGTGGTCGTGACCTTATGGCTGCCTGCGCAGGGCGTCAACAGGGAAGTCTGGGAATAAAGTGTGGCAAAGCTGATAATATTCGCAACTTTTACAACCATTAGTGGCGTTTGGCGGAATTATTGGAATTAAAGCGCCCCGCCCAAAACCCGTGCCTCAGGTTTTGGGTGGGACGCTTTAAAAAGCGGGATTCAGCTTTTGACCGGGTGCATGTCCGGTAGATTTATCTGCGCCACCTGTTCGGCAACCGGGTCAGTTGAAAGCGGATGCCTGTCAGTGTGGTAATCGGTTTTTGCGTTGAACCTGCGCCATTCACCGCCGCGGTAAATCTCCAGCGCCGAGAACCGCGATTTGTAGTCCATTTTCGGCGAGCCGGGCACCCAATAGCCCAGATAGATATAATCCAGCCCGGCCTCGGCTGCGATGCGGATATGGTCAAGGATGATATAGGTACCAAGCGAGGTGGCGCGGCGCTCGGGCGCATAGAACGAGTAAACCATGGAGAGGCCATCATCCAGCACATCGGTTAGGCATACTGCCGTCAGCGCGCCATGCGCCTCATGGGGGCCTTCGGGCGGGGCGTTATATTCAACCACCCGGCTTTTCACTGGTGTCTCCTCGATCATCGCCGAGAACTCAAAGACATCCATATCGGCCATGCCGCCGTTGGCGTGGCGGTCGTTCAGGTAGGCGCGAAACAATTGGTACTGCTCTTCGGTGGCCCAGGGCGAGCGGCTGCGGCGGCTAAGGTCGCTATTGCGCCTCTCGGCCCGGCGTTGGCTTTTTGAGGGTGTAAAATCTGCCACCCTGATTCGAGCAGAAAGGCAGGCGCTGCATTCGGCACAGGAAGGCCGGTACAGCACATTTTGCGAGCGCCGGAAACCTTGCTTGGAAAGTGTGTTATTGAGCCTGCCCGCATGTTCGCCCTGTAAGGATGTGAATAATTTCCGCTCATGGCGCTCCTCAAGGTAGGGGCACGATTGTGGCGCAGTTACATAAAACTGCGGGGCGAGTGGAAGTGTATGGCGCATTCAGGTTTGCTCGCAATTTGGCTTGGTCTAATATTCAGACAACTTTAGCGACTCAAGGTGCCTGCGCCAAGCCCTGCAAATATAACGAGGTAAACAAGACGGATTTGATCACGCGGGGGGGGGGCATGCCGAGGCTTTAACGGGTGGCCGAACGGTTGACCATCGCTGTGCTCAGCACCATGTCGCTCAGCCCCTGACCACGGGCGCTGAAGGCCATAAGTGCCATCGAGACGATCTGCGGAAAGACAAAGGCCACTGACAGGGAATAGCCCAGCGTGTGCATCAAGGCGCGGCCCATGTCAAAGCGTTCGCCCTTGCCGGTGCGCAGCTCGATGGCGACAAGGCGCATGCCCCAGGTGGCAGAGTTACCGGCGATGGTCAGCACCCGGTAGGCAAAGCCGACAATGAGAAAGATGAAGGCGAAGAAGAAAAAGCCGATCCCCAGAGTGAAAAATACCACCAGAAGGGAAAGCCCTATGATCACTGCTGTATCCAGCGCCCAGGCAACGGCGCGTTTCATTGGGATTCCGGCGTAAAATTCGCTTTGGCTGTCTGGGTCGGGCAAACCCCAAAGGGCTGAGCGGTCGGTCATGATGTCATTTTCCTTATATTGAAGTCAGCCCCCCGTGGTAGCCCCGTGCCAGCCCCCCCGTGAAGGGGCGCCGGCATATATGGGCTCGGGCGGCTCTCAGGCCTTGTTGGTATCTTCTGTATTATCATCTGTACTATCATCTGCCGGCTTTGTCCGCGCGTCCTTGGCGGTTTGTGCGCGTTCATCCATGAAATCATCAAATTCTGACTTGTCCTTGGCTGCGCGCAGGCGCTCCAGAAAGGTCTCGAAGCTTTTTTGCTCGTCCAGCAGCCGTTGCAGCATATCGGCTTTGTAGGAATCAAACGCGACATTGCCGGAGCTGTGAAAGCCGTGGCGGCGGCCCAGCCACCGGTTGCGATTGTGGCTGATGGAAGTGTGGTGGCAGGATTTTGCAAACATACGCTTACTCCAGATCATATAGGCAAACAGGGCAAGGCCCAGCGGCCAGACAAAAATAAAGGAAAGGACCATGGCGGCTATCCAGGCGCCTTTGCCGCGCTCGTCCAGCCAGTTTTCGGCCGTTGCGGGCCAAGTTGCGACATTGTTCATGTTCTGCTCCATATCCGTTAAGTTAATGTGAATGCCCTTCACATTGTACAGATTGGGTTTTTGAACGTCGGGATCAAGGGTTAATGTGAATATTGTTTACATTAGTGCGTCAAGGCGCTGTAATTGCTATGAAATTTATTATATCGCTGATTGAGCAGCCCTGAGGCATTGCCTTGGAGCGAATCCAATCCAATTGAATTCAGTCGTCGACCCGAACGCGTTTGGAAGTGCAAACGCTGCCTCGGGTCGACGACTGAATGCTTGACTCTGATTAGATTGGATTCGCTCTAACTGCGAGACCCAAACCACATTCTGCCAATCAGGCCATCTTTGCGGATAAATTGGTGATAAAGAAACCCGGCCATATGAGCGGCGATTACCAGCATCAGAATGTTGGCAATCACCCCGTGGGCGGCCCGCGGTGCCAGGTCATTGAAATCAGCGGGCAGGGGTGTGTCGGCCCCGAAAAACACAATTTCCGGCAGGCCGGCCATGTTGGCAATGGCAATGCCCGAAGCCGCCAGCGCGATCACCAGCGCGTAAAGCGCCCAATGGGTAGCGCGCCCGACGATATTCAGCGCCGCATTGCCAGTCTCCGCAGGCGGTGGTTTGCTAGTGATAAGGCGCATGATAAGGCGCAGCAGCATCAGGATCAGAATAAACACACCAATGCCCATATGCATGCGCAGCGAAAGCATTT
>CAYNXK010000007.1:0-891 GCA_964401125.1 uncultured Aliiroseovarius sp. | reverse complement strand
GCATGCGCAGCGAAAGAATTTTTGCCGGGTCGGTATTGGGGGTTTCGGCCAGCACAAAGCCGCCCATGAACAGCGCGCCAATGATCAGGCCCGCCAGCAGCCAGTGCAGGGTAACAAGAACAGGGTGGTAGCGTTTCATGATCATCTTCCTTTATGTTCGCAGCATACGGGTACTCTATATCATGTTTGAACTATTGCAAATGCAAAAGTTGCAATAACTGCCGCAAGCCGGTAAATATGCATGATGGCACAAAAACAACGCTTGTCAGCACAGGCCCGTGAAACCCGCAGCAAGAGTGCTGGGTGGATGATTCAGGTGCTTGCCCGCAGCCTGAGATGTAGCATGTCAAAACGGCTTGCCCCCCTCGGGCTGAAGCTGGATCATTTCGCATTGCTGATGACCTTGGCCGAGGGCGAGAACCTGACCCAGACAGAGCTGGGCCAACGCACTGGTCAGGCCAATTATGCCGTCACCCGCAGGCTGGATATATTGGCAGATATGGGGCTGGTTGAGCGCCGTATTGACGCGTCTTCACGGCGCAGCCACCGGGTATTCCTGACCGAAAAAGGCCGTGCCCTGATGCCTGAGCTGTTTGAGATCACCTCTGAAGTGAACGCCGGCCTGATGCAGCCTTTGGCCGCGCCGGAAAGAGAGGCATTCCAAGCCGCGCTCAGGCGGATTCTTGGCTGAAACCGGCAATATCAGCCCGGTACAGGCGCTGAATATCGACAGCGGCCCACACCACGGAAAAATCCAGCAAAGGCGAATCAAAAAAGGCATGGCAGGGCAGGGGGGGGCATGCAAGATCTTGTATTTTCGCTGGAGCTTGAGACCTGCATTTAGTATCCACTCCTTGGTCTAAACCCCCTGTCTTCCAGACGGGAGTGCTT
>CAYNXK010000006.1:14378-33244 GCA_964401125.1 uncultured Aliiroseovarius sp. | reverse complement strand
ATGGAAGGAATGGATATTGGGATGAGCCTGGTTTCCAAACTACCAAAAGCCTAGTAACCGGTAGCCAATGTTGAACTAATGTATAATTGGCCCGTCAATGAGTTTAAAAGGAGAATACCATGTCTTTAGACGTCTTCCTCTATCTTTCAAATGGCATCAAAGGTGAATCTCAGGATGACCAGCACCCTGATCTAGTTGATGTTATCGCTTGGAGCTGGGGCCTGTCCCAATCCGGCACCACCCATATGGGCGGCGGCGGCGGCGGCGGCAAGGTTGCCGTTCAGGACATCACCCTGACAAAATATGTTGACCTGGCAACTGGTGACCTGATCCAGCGTTGCGCCAATGGCGAGCATATCGACAGCGGCTATCTGATCGTGCGCAAAGCTGGTGGTGGCCAGCCGGTCGAATACATGCGTATTGACCTGAGGGAAATCATGATCTCTTCCTACGCCACTGGTGGCTCTTCGGATGGCTTGGACCGGGTTCAGGAAACCCTGACCCTTAACTTCCGTTACTTCCAGGTCACCTACAAAACCCAGGATGAAACCGGCGCCGAAGGCACCGAGAAAAAAGCGGGTTGGGATATCGGCGGCAATGTTAAGTGGCAGGCCTAAGTTAGCTTACGCCTAAGATCATAGCCGGAAAAGTGATGCTGATAAGCGCATTGTTTTTGCCAGTATATAATCAGACAGGTTGCGTGCAAAAATGCGGCGCAGCCTGTTGCCTCAACCCTGAAACGCGGGAGTGTTTGCAGCGCGCATAGCGCGTGAAAGACAATGTGCTTTCGCACCTTACCGCGCGAGAAATATCATGGGCACGACTGACCAGTATTCATCGACGCGAAAACGCAAGTGGAAACCGGGTGAGAGATCCAAGATTTCTCTCATGCAGGCCTTTCGCTCGGCATATCATGAACATGATGCGCGCAAAGCCAGCGAAAAGACCGATGATAATGAAACCCAGGTTACAACGCGCAGCAAGCAGCGCCGCGAGGGCGTTTCTGAAGATACCTTACGCCAGCACCTGCAGACTGATCTGATGTCGCTTCTGGACACGGTACAGCTGGATGCGGTCATATCTCTGGATGATGCGCCGCATGTAAAACAATCGGTCATAAACTTTGGCTTCCCGGATTTCAGCCCGTTTTCGCGAGAAGAACTGACCAAGCCACATGTCATTGCCAAAATCCGACAATCGTTGCTGGATCATGAACCACGGCTGAAGCAATCCACTCTGGAAATTAAGGTTGAGAACCCCGGTGATGAAACCGGCCGGCGGCTCAGCATTCACGTGTCGGCAGAGCTTGTCAGCGACCCGGTGGATGTGCCGGTTGACTTCAAAGCCGAGGTTGATTTGGGGGCCGGAAAACTGTCAATGTCACAGATCAGGGTGCAGACATGAGACGCGCCTTCCGCGATGCCTATAACCGTGAGCTGGCTATCCTTAAGGAACGTTCGCGTGAATTTGCCGCTGATTATCCGGGGCTTGCAGACCGGCTGGGCGGCTTGCTTGATGATAATATAGACCCAGCCATTGCCGGGCTGCTTGAGGGCAGCGCCTTTCTAGCGGCACGGGTCCAGATGAACATTGAAGACCAGTTTCGTACCTTCACCAGAGAAATGCTTGATCAGGTATTTCCCAACGCGCTGGCCCCGACCCCCAGCGCCATGCTGGTTCGGGCAACACCGCCATATGACTACAATGACATTTTCAACGGGCTGCATTTAAAGCGCGGCGAGTACCTTGATGCGCGGTTTCTTGACGCTGACAAGCAAATATCCTGCCGCTTCCGACTGGCCGCGCCTCTGACATTATGGCCGTTGCGCATAATTGACGCAAAGTATCATGCCAGCGCCGGACCAATCAACGCTCTGGGCAAAGACAGCGCCAAGGGCACACGGGCAGGGATGAGCATCAACCTGTCGCGGGTTAACGCATCGGGCACGGCAACCAAGCGAGGCGCTATAAGCGATGTTCAGATTGATGAGCTTACAGTTTACCTGACCGCGCCGCATGCGGTTTCAGTCGCCATGTACGAGCAAATTCATTGCGCCATGCTGCGGGTATCACTGCGCTATCTTGATGGTAACGGCGACCCGGTGTTCCGCTCCATGCCGCTTGCCTCGGTTGAGCAGATTGGCTTCAGTCAGGAAGAACAACTTTTCCCCCATGACGGGCGCCTATTCAACGGTTTCTCCACCTTACGTGAAGCCTTTGTTTTTCCGCAGAAATTTATGGGTTTTCGCCTAACTGGCCTGAAAAACCTCCTGAGAAATATCAAGGCCCCTCTGGTGACATTTGTTTTGGAATTCGATCGGGCGGATCAGGTGATTGCGGCCCAGTTCAGCCCAGAACACCTGACCATACAAGCCGCCCCGGCCGTCAACCTGTTTGAGGATCATTCAGCCCAGGTACAGCTTGACAAAAAGCGCCATGAATTCATTGTTACCCCAACTGCCAGCCCGTCCACACATTACGAAATCCATCAGGTTACTGAGGTTTACGCACATTATGCCCAGTTGCAGGACAAGGTGCGCGTCTACCCTCTCTATGCCCCGTCTGCCGAGGGTAAGGAGCCGCGCAACACCAGCTATTTTACCGCCCGCATCAAGACTCGGCGTCTGACACTGAATGAGCGCAAACATGGTGGCATGCGCTATCGTTATCGCGGCACTGAAACCTACATATCCCTTTATGAGCCACCGGATTCCGAGCCGGCTCGGCGATTGCAGGTGCGTGCCCTGTGTTCAAACCGTCACCTGCCAGAATATCTGCCCATTGCCAGTGGCAAGGACGATTTCATCATGTGCGACAATCAGGATGTGTCCCTGACATGTATCGCCGGGCCAACGCCCCCAAGGGAATCCGTGACCGAAATAGAGACCGCCGCACCGCACCGGCAAGCCGCCGGCGACCCCTATTGGCGGCTGCTGAGCTATCTGTCACTCAATCATTATGGGCTGGTCAATCGCGATGGCGGTGACGGGCCAGAGGCTTTGCGAGAGCTGTTGGCGCTTTTTGCCGATATGTCCGATGTGGTAACCCAGGCCCAGCTCAAGGGCCTGCGCAATGTGGAAACCCGCCCGGCAGTACGCACCATAAAACGCGGTGGCGGCTATCACACGGCACGCGGGCTGGAAATTCGCCTGACCTTTGACGAGGATGATTTTGAGGGCAGCGGTATTATCTTTTTGGGGGCGGTTCTTGACCGGTTTCTGGCCGAATATGCGGCAGTAAACTCCTTCACCCAATGCGTCATAATTTCGGTGCAACGGGGCGAGATAAAAACCTGGCCACCACGCACTGGCAGCGGGCCGCTATTGTGATGGCAAAAGCAAAAAAACATAAACCTGCCTCGTCGGCTCCGAAACAGGAGGATTCACTTGATGCAATAGGCTTCCTGGCCCTGATGCGGCAAATTGAACGTCGGGCGGGAGACAAGCCGCTGATTGGCCGTAGCCGGCGGCTGCGGGATGATCTGGTAGATCTGGGTCAGGATCCGTTTCTGGCCTTCCCAACCAGCAATATTTCACATTTTGACCAGTCGGGAAAACGGCCGGTGGTGCGCACTCGCTTCTTGGGTTTTTTCGGCCCGCACGGTGCCCTGCCCCTGAATACAACCGAGGAAGTCCTGCGCTGGGCTGAATCCGGCGACAAGGCGTTTGTCAGTTTCACCGATATTTTTGTCAGCCGCTTTCTGCAATTGTATTTTCGCTCGTGGTCGGATGCACAGGCCATAACCCAGTTTGACCACCCGACAGCCGACCTTTACCAATCAGCATTGCTCTCAATGACCGGCATTGGCACTCCGGCGTTTCGCGGCCTCAGCACCATTAATGATACCACCAAATTGCGCATGACCCCGCTTGCCATGGGCCGGGTGAAAAGCCCGGTCCGGCTGCGGCAGATGCTGGAGCTGCATCTGGGCACCTCCGTCACCGTTGAGGAAATGGTGCCAATGTGGATGGATTTTGAGCCAGACGCGCGCTCGGCCATAGGCCAGCAGGGCAGCACATTGGGGCAAGACCTGAGCCTTGGCAGCCGGGTCTGTTCGGTGGGGGAGAAGATTTGCCTGCATGTACAGGTTGCCAACAAGGCCGAGTACCGCAACTTTCTGCCCGGTGGCAGCCATAACGCGCAACTGGCCGATATTGCCTTTTGGTATCTTGGCAAGACAGTTGATATTGATGTTACCCTATGGCTACCTTCCAGCGAGGTGGAGCCGGCAATAACGGGCCGCGCCGGCGAGCTGGGCTGGACCGCAAGCCTCGCCCCCAAGGCGGGCAAGGCCGATGAATATGTTCAGGGCGCGCGCTATCAGTTGGAAGTTGGACTAGAAGCAACAGACAAGAAAAAGGCCGCCTAAAGGGCTGTGGGTTTTGAGAAGGGGATAGAAATGACTGCGATCAGCATCGAAAAATACGCCGGCAAGATGAACCGGGCGGGTTATGACGCCTTTTTGCAGGGCATGCGCCACGCCCGAAATGAACGCAACCGCAATGTTGATTTGTGCCACTGGTTGTTTCATGCGGTCTCAAACAAGGAAGCCGATATTTCCATCACCCTGCGCGAGCTGGGTCTTGACCGTGGCCGGGTGCTCAAGGATCTTGATCAGGCCATGGCGATACTTGATAAAAACGTCACTGAAACGCCGGGTATTTCCGAACATCTAAGTGATGCGCTAAACCACGCTTGGACCTATGCCACCCTGTTTTTCAGCGAAGCCCAGATCAGAACCGGGCATGTGCTGGTGGCCCTGCTTAATGACGCCAATTTGCGCCGGGCCTTGGTGCGTTATTCCGGAGTTTTTGACAGTATTTCCGCCGAGCAGGTAGGCCAGGACAGCCGCACGCTCTGGGCCAGCAGCGAAGAAGAAGACATGCGGCCGATGGATGGCTCCGGCCTGTCTGCCAGCACAGGTGCCGCAGGCGATGGTGAGGGGCGCGGCGCGGCCACGGCACTGGGCCGCTTTGCCACCGACATGACAGCGGACGCGGCCAACATGGACCGGGTGGTGGGGCGCGAAGACGAAATCCGCCAGATCATCGACGTACTGATGCGCCGCCGCCAGAACAATCCGATCCTGACCGGCGAGGCCGGGGTTGGCAAAACCGCAGTGGTCGAGGGTTTTGCCCAAAAGCTTGCCGCCGGCGATGTGCCCCCCGCCCTCAAAGGCATCCGGCTGCATGCGCTTGATATTGGCGCGATGCAGGCCGGGGCTTCGATGAAGGGCGAATTTGAGCAGCGTCTGCGCTCGGTGATTGACGAGGTGCAAAGCTCGCCCACCCCGATCATCCTGTTCATTGACGAGGCCCACACGCTGATTGGCGCCGGTGGGGCTGCAGGCACCGGTGATGCCGCCAACCTACTGAAACCAGCTCTGGCGCGCGGCACATTGCGCACCATTGCCGCCACCACCTTCGCGGAATACCGCACCTATTTTGAGAAAGATCCGGCCCTGACAAGGCGTTTTCAGCCGGTCAATGTGGAAGAGCCTGACAACGAAACCTGTGCTTACATGCTGCGCGGCATCCTTGAGCCGATGGAAGCTCACCACAAGGTTCGCATCTCGGACGAGGCAATTGTTGCCGCCGTCAACCTTTCGGCGCGCTACATTCCTTCCCGTCAACTGCCAGACAAGGCGGTCTCGCTGCTTGATACCGCCTGCGCACGGGTGGCCATCAGCCAATCGGCCCTGCCCGCCCGCATTGCCGACCTGAAAGCCGGAATTGCCGCCCTTGAAAGCGAGATCAGCGGCAAGGTCAGCCAGCGTGATTTGGGCGAAAGTAATGAAAAACGCATTGAGGAAGCCAAGGCCGAAATTGTTGGCCTGAGCAGCAAGCTGGAAGAGATGGAGACGCTCTATACCAAAGAAAAAGCCGTGGTTGATGAGGTGCTGGCGCTGCGTAAATCCATCACTCAGGCCGAAGGGGGCGAGGCTGAGGCGGAAGTGGAAGTGGACCGCGATGCAGAAGGCACCCCTACCACCGAGACAGGTGAGGCAGGTGAGGCAGGTGAGGCAGAGATTGACCCGGATGCCGTGCGCGCCGAGCTGAAGCTTAAACTAGCCGAACTTGATGGCGGCAACCCCGATGACCGCATGGTTTACGCCCATGTTGACGCCCAATCCGTGGCCACCATCATCTCGGACTGGACGGGCATTCCTGCAGGCCGCATGGTGCAGGATGAGCTGCAGGCAATCTTGCAATTATCCGACCATCTGCGCGAGCGAGTCATTGGCCAGGATCACGGCCTGAAAGCCATTGCCAAACGCATCGAGACCAGCCGTGCCGGCCTCGCAAACCCTGACAAGCCAATCGGTGTTTTCATGCTTTGCGGCCCCTCGGGCGTAGGCAAAACCGAAACCGCGTTGGCCCTTGCCGAAAGCCTTTATGGCGGCGAGCAGAACATCATCACCATCAACATGAGCGAATATCAAGAAGCGCACACAGTATCGCTGCTCAAAGGCGCACCTCCGGGCTATGTGGGCTACGGCGAAGGCGGGCGGCTGACCGAGGCGGTGCGGCGCAAGCCCTATTCGGTCGTGCTGCTGGATGAGGTCGAAAAGGCCCACCCGGATGTGCATGAGCTGTTTTTTCAGGTGTTTGACAAGGGCATCATGGAAGATGGCAATGGCCGCGCCATCAACTTTCGCAACACCCTGATCCTGCTGACCTCGAATGTTGGCACTGATGTGATCATGAAAATGGCCGATGATGGCAACACTACGCCAAACCTTGAGGAGCTTGACAGGGCGATGAAGCCCTACCTGTTGGAGGTCTTCCCACCTGCCTTGCTGGGCCGCATTGTCACCATCCCGTATTTCCCACTGGGCGCCGAGGTTCTGGCTGGCATCACAAGGCTAAAGCTTGGCTCGGTGGCGCGGCGCATGAAGGGCGCGCATGGGGCCGAAATGCTCTATGACGACGCGGTGATTGCCTACATCGTTGAGCAATGCCGCGACCCCGATAGCGGCGGGCGGATGATAGACAACATCATCACCAACTCAATCCTGCCGGACCTGTCACGCCAGGTGCTGGGCCGCATGGTCTCGGGCGAAGATATTGAGAGCGTCACCGTGAAGATAGGTGACGGCGGATTTGTGTATGAGTTTGGAGAGGGTAAATAAATGCTTGAAATACTTGGTGGAGTGGACGGTTCTGGCCCACGCGATAATGAAAGCAACAATGCCGAATATGATCGTGTCTTCAAAAATAGCCACGTAAAAAGGCTTTGTGGGAATGCCGGCAGGTTCTCCTATTCCGGCTATGTGCGCGGCCCCGGCGATCTGGGGAGGGAAACCCAAGGGGCGGCCAATGCCATTACCGGCTGGATTGAACAGAAGTTCATGGCCGTTGCCGTAGAGCGCGCCCGAAACCCAAAACTGGTTTTGCCAGACCCACGGGTCTTTCTAACAGGTTTCAGCCGGGGCGGCGCCGCAGTCGTCAATGCCTGCCATCAGCTCAAACGAAAGGGCATTCCAGTCCATTGCCTGATGCTGTTTGATGCTGTGGACCGCGCGAGAATAGGTGATACTGATGAGATCCCCGACAATGTCTCTTGGGCTTTTCATGCGCGCCGCGACCCCAAGGCCGGTTCGCGTGAGATGTTTGGAAATTGCGGCACAAGCGCTGCCCCCGCTGTGCTTTATTATGAAAAGTTCTTTTTGTGCACCCATGGCGCTGTTGGCGGTACACCTTGGGACAAGGTCGGAAAAAGCGGCTATATTGAGGAGCTGACATCAAAACAAAAGGCAGGAATAGTTGCTGCCGGCACCGCAATGGGCGGAGTTTCCGGCGGAATCAAGGCGAAAAACTTTGCTGATAAAAACGACTTCACCAAGGTAACTTTGGAAAAAGATAAAAAAGGCGCGGCAGATTCCTGGGCCTGGATGCTGGGAGAACTAAACCGCATCCGTCACTATACAACATCACCCAAAATCTGCCAGATCAGGTCTTTCGGGAAAAATTACAAACGCTGACTATAACGCCTTTTACAGCCCAATGCCTGCGGGGTCAGTCCTATTGTGATACGCTGCAGGCTTCCAATTGGGCGAGTGCTTGATCCAGTTTTACCTTGAGACTGCTCAGTCTCTGCCTGAAATTGTTCCTGATCCTCTTTTCCGCCTCGTTCAGGCTGTCTTTTTCATCCATGAAATCATCAGAAGCCGTGCCAAGATCTAACAGCGTATTGCTGACAGATTTAATCACGCCCAGGCTCTTGGCCATTTCCTTGGTGCTTGCAACAGCGCTGCTCGCCAGTGCGGCAATGGTTGCATCAAGCGACATATTGATACTGCCGCGGGTGATTTCAGTGACCGCACCCTTCTTGTCACCTTGCGCCCCTTTGATTGCAGCGTCGGTCATGTTGAGTGCATACTGACCCTTTGATTTCAGCAAATCTCCGAGCGGGCCTTTTGTCGGGATCGTATCAACGGCGGCTTTACCGGTCTGAAAGGCCGCCTCCGCAACACTTGTCTGGCCATAAGCGAGTTTTGCAGCCTCACCGCTTGCCTTGATGGCAATGACACCGCCTTTGGCGACCTTTCCGGCTTTTCCCGGAATCATTTCTCCCACCGCATCAAGAAACCCGATACTGAGGTCTCGCACCACCGTCGCGGTTAGTATGCCATAATTCAAATACTCCAATCTCCGGTTGAGTTTCATATTGGCCTCGAAATTTTCCTCAAGGCTGGCAATTCGGCGGCGAAGATTCTGCACCTTGGCTGAAGTTGTTTGGCACATCTGCGGGTCTTGCACGCCGAACTTGAGATTGATAGCCGACAGCTCAGGGGTAGGGGCTGGTATCATACAGGCGTTTACCATGAAAAATTCCTTTTTACCGACTATAACGCCCATACGTATACATTTTACGCGGCCAAAATGTCGAGACAATTCACTATGGCACATTGCCAACCCTTCAGAGCGGCTATGTTCCAGATATGTGCCCCGGCCCGCGCCGTCAAATCTCGGCAATAATACCGTCGATCAGCTTCATGTAAGCGCGCAGTTCCGGGGTCATGACTGGGGCGGCTGCAACACGCCCACCACCGGCGCCCGACATTTTACGGTCGGCCCAGGCGGTCATCTGCGAAACAGACCAGCCTTTGAGGAACGAATTGGCGTTGACCACGGCTGCCCCCATTACCGCCAGAACCGTGGCATCTGGGCTGGAGCGCAGGGCCGTATGTGCGCCCTGCGGGCCAAGAAAATGCGCCAGATACAGGCGACCGGCGGTTATCTGGTGGCCTTTCGAGCGCAGGAAAGCCTCGTTTTCGCGGGCCAGATTGGCCACCATTTCGCGTGATAATTCCGGGTTGGTGCGCAGGGCCAGAAGCTCGGCCTGACTGAGGCTTTGCACAAGATCCGGGCGGTAGGTGCGCATCATCCTGAGCCATGTGGAATTGATAAACTGGCCAAGGCCGGTAGCCGTAGACATGGGGTTGCGGGCATCGGCGCGCCCAGCACTTTCCACCTTGATGATCTTGTTGACCAATGCATCCACAGCACCCACGCCGGCACCACCCGCCGCAACCGTCGCCCCCGCTGCTCCGGTGCCGCGAAAGCTCAGCGGGTCAACCGGCCTGCCATTCAGGCGCACCTCAAAGTGCAAATGCGGCCCGGTCGAGCGCCCGGTGGTGCCGACAAAGCCAATCTGGTCTCCGGCCTGCACCCTTGCCCCGACCCGCCCCAAAGGCGCGAAACGGTCCATATGGGCATAGCGGGTTTCCATGCCGTTTCCGTGGTCTATAAACACAACATTTCCGTAGCCGCCGGCCACACCTGCCCTGATAACCTTACCAGCAGCGGCGGCATATATCGGTGTGCCGGTCGGGGCGGCCCAGTCAACGCCATTATGGTTGCGCAGCTGGCGCAGGATCGGGTGCATTCTGGGGCCGAATGGCGAGGTTCTGGTGCCAGAAACCGGCACGATCAGCCCGCCGCCAAGCCCGCCCGCGCTGCCTCCCCCACGCCCATTCTGGCCAAAGCAGGTAAACCCTTCGCGGTTTGGCTTCGGGGCGATATAACAGGCCAGATTTCCGCTTGGCCCCTCAATGGAGACAAACAGAATGGCACCAATGCCCGCCGCCTGCACCGCCGCATCGCGCGCATGCAAAATTGTCACCTTGTCACCCTCGGCGGCGATCCTGTCGAGGTCATATAATTGCGCCATTGCAACAATCAGCTCGCCAACCAGCGAGGTAGACAATCCGTTACGGATGCCCGCAGAATAAAGCGCATCCAGCAGGCGCACATCCTGCATCGGACCACTGGCCTGGCTTTGCATGCCGGCCCCGGTGGTCAGCAGATCATCCGCGCCCCACGGGTCTGCCGAAAGCGCATATCTACCGGCCCCAACGCGCGCCAGACTGGCCCGGTAGCGCCTCGGATCATATAGTGACATTTGCAAAAGTTTCTGCTCGGCACCCGGCATCTCTCTGACCCTAAGGGCAACAATACCTGCGGCTGGCAGAGCCGAAACCGGGCCTATTTCGCGCTCGGCAGCCTTGACGATCCGCTGGGCCACATCTTCCTCAAACCCATTGGCCATAAGGACATCGGCCAGGCTGCGCTCACGTTGCAGGACAACGACAATATCATGAAAAAGCGCGTTACGCTGGGCCTCATGCAACAGGAAGGCAACACTTGTGGTATTCTCGATGACGGTTTCAACAAAAACCGCCTTGTCGGGCAGGCTTTGCCCCTCCGCACCGGTATTAATCAACGCGCCCCATGAGCCATCGCTGCCATCAATGCTTACCAGTTCGCCGGTGGATTCACCCTCAGCCGCCGCCTGCAAAAGCCTCACTTCCGTCTCGGCATCCTGCAACGCCTCGATGCCCTGACTGCGCTTGGTCTGAAAATAGGCAAAATCTTCCCGCGTTGACGGAATTCTGATAACCAGCCGCGCTTCAGCCTGCACCAAACTATCCTGAATAAGCACCAACCGCTCGGCCTCAGGCAGACCAATTCTTGCCGGATCAAGCTCGGCAGGGCCATTCAGGGTTTGGCGGGTCGCATCGCCGGATTGCTCAAAATTCAGGATCAGTGGATCACCGGCCAAATCAATAAAGGCGGCCTCGGCAAGGGATGCCCCCAACGTCGCGCTGCTTGCGCTCTGAACCATGACAAAGCCATCACCCGGTTCGGCTGCTTCTTCTGCCAGAATTTCCTCATCAAGCAACACCGCCTCATGACTCTCATGGCTCTCATGGCCTTCGCGTGGTGCCGGCCAGAGAAAGAACAGACCCGCCACAGCCGCCAGCAGGCCCGCACCAATACCGCCGCGCAAATCAATCCGGTTACGTTGACGCTTTTTGCGCCGTTTGCGGGCATGCTGGCCACTTTTCTGAAATGCCGGATCGACCTTGAAATTCACCCCTCGCCCCCCTGATCCGGCCTACCTGAAGACGCCAAGCGCGTTGGTGTTTATAGTCGGCGCTGCGGGTGTGGGTGCTGCCGGTGCAGGTGCAGCGGGTGCAGCGGGCGCCGGAGCAGGCCGGGTGCCGCCCCCGCCAGTATTGCGCGGGGCCCTGGTCACAGCCTGAACCGGCGCCGGGCAAACCACCCCATCGACGCTGATGATTTTCCGAAACAGGTCAATACTGGCCTCACGGCTTTCCGAGGCTTCACCAAGTTCGGTAAAATATCTGTCCACGGCGGCGCGCGAGCCACGGCCCCAGTCGCCATCAATGCGCCCGGTATAACAATTCATCCGTTGCAGCTCGACCTGCAGGGCGGCCCGAAGTTGGTTTTGCGGCGGGTCAAAGGCCCCGCCCAACACCAAGGTGCCAAACAATTCCGGGTCACTGGCGCGCATCGCCTGACGGGCTTCAAAATTATCAAAGCTGACCTCATTGCTGGTAATCGCCCCCGGCTCATCCGGGATCACTTCAAAGCTGGCATTGGTCAGGTCCAGCAGCCCGATAATGATCGAAGGCTCAGGCAGGCCGGCGGCAACCGGTAGGCTAGCCTGTTGTGCCAAAGGCGGGGGGGCAAAAATCGCGACACCCTGACCCTGCCTCTGGCCCGGTGGAACACCGGCAACTGCATTGACAGCCGGAGCCGTGATGGTGAAAGAACTTACGGCGCTGATAATGGTTTGAACCGGAGCTGCCAGAACCTCAATTTCTGGCGCGGTGGCAGCTGGTGTAGAGGAAATGGGAGGAGTGGGAGGAGATACTGGCAAATCCAGCACAAAAATATCGTCAGAACCCACAATGCCCGCAACCTCGCTGCCCAACAAAAATATGCCCGGCCCGGCATTGCTGTGCAGCCGCATACCGCTATTTTCCAGCGCGACACCCAGATCGAAAGGCGCGGGGGCAGAGCTTGCCGCCTTCAGCAGGTCAGTCAGGCGGCCCGCCCTGGCACCACAAGCCACTACAGCCGAGGCCGAGGCCGAGGCGGCAACTAGCAAATGCATATTTTCAGGTACATTGGCAGGGACGGAAACTTCCGCGGCCTGCCCACTGCCCTGCCCAGGATCCTGCCCACGATCTTGCCCACTGCGCCCGGCACAGTTTTCCAGTAATATGGCCAACCGGCTGGTCCCGCTCGCGGCAAGGCGGCTGACAATACCGGGCAAAGCCAGCCGGTGGTCAATGATGTCCTGCGCCACAAGGATTGTTTCACCATCTTTCTGAAACAACGACCCGGCAAAATACAACAGCACCTGCTCTTGCCCCGCCATAGCCTCGATAGCGGCGGCAATCTGGTCCGGGCCAAGCTCGCGATGCAAGGCCACATGCCCCATGGCAGCGCCTATGGCACCGGCTCTCAGTGCCTCGGCTACGTGGAAGGAATCAGCAAAGGCGCGCTCGGCACCCTGACCGGGATTACCCAGCACCAGCACCGCCCAGCCTGCCTTTTCCTGCGTTTTCTCCTGCGTTTGCTCCTGTGCAAAGCCAAAAACCGGGCTGATTGCGAACAGCCCAAAAAGGAACACCGCCAGATGTTTCTTCATCCGTCGCACCAGAGCAAACTCCTGAAACCCATTCATTGACGTACCAACGTTATCCGTTTTATGTGGCGGGGTCCAGAATTTGCGCCACAGGTAGCGGCATCATTACTGTGCCGGCGTTTGCAAGAAAAGCGTCCAGCGTTCGGTGTTCAGGGTGTCTACCTCATGAAAAGGTGCCTCCAAAAAACCGCGTATCAGGCATTCATGCTGACCCTGAATATCAAATCTCCGGGGTGCAATACACATACGCGCCGCCCCGGAAAGCACTGCATTTCCAAAAACATCTTGTGCAAAAACATATATATAGCGGGCGCGCAACACCTCATCAATGACATTGGCGCATTGGTTTGGCCCGATTGTCCACCAGCCGGCGGTAGACAGCACGCCATACTCATATTGTCCCACAGCCACGTTCAATACGTCAAAAGTTTGGTTGCAAACAGAAAAATTGCCGTAAAGCGGCCCTGATTGAAGCATTGCGAGCGCAAAAGTTGCAACTTTACTTAATGATTTCAAACCATTGATCCTAAACCTTCCTGCCTAGTAGGCCAGAAAACTTTTACGAGCGCCACCCTGTATCTGTGCTTTACTTGCCAAAAACCGCCTAAATCTTTAAAATTCATCGGTATAGGGTGAACTTTGGGAATGGCCGTGCTATATTGAGGCTGTGTTGAAAACATTAATCATATCATTTAGCCTGATTGGCTTGGCCGCAACTGCTGGCGTTGGCCTGTCATATGTGCAACAGACTAGCATGGCCGGGCCCGAGACCTCCATGCTCTCTCTGATCAATGACACAGGCACTTCCCTAGAATCTGGCACTTCCGTAGAATCCAGGATGCCCGCAGAGGCCCTTTTTGTCGGCGCGCAACAAACGCCGCCGGCTCTAGGCAAAACGCGGCCTTCGGTAGGTATAGTTACGCCTGAAATGCCGGTTCTGGCCTTTGTGAGAAAAGGCCCTCCCCAACTGGCGCCAATGCTTTCTCCACTGCCTGTAGCCCGACCTGTGGCCCGGCCTTCTGATGTTGTTGCGCGGGCAGCACATACGCCCATTATTGCCACTGTTTCAGGCCAAAATGTTTCGGGCCAGAGTATCAATAACTTCCTTGTGGTGGCGCAAACCAACGTCCTGACTATATCACCGCCAAAGCCCGCCCGCATTGCTCCGACCGCGCCGTTGCAGGTTCAGCCCAGCTGGGTAGTTGGTGTTTTCCGCTAAATCTCAGTTGACTTGTAAAAGTGAACCATCCCTAATGTGATAAATTCATTAGGTTCGGAGATTCCGACGCGGAGGGATAATGTTAACCACAAAGAAATTCATTTTCGGCTTCATTCTGGCTGGCTTGACAGGATTTCTGCCGACACTTGCCTTGGCACAGAGTGCCGAAGCCCAGAACAGCTTTCATCTTGAACTGAATGCCGCCTCGGATACCACGGCAGGAAGCTGTCGGCTGACCTATGTGGCAACCAACCAATCCAACATCGCCCTAAGCAAGGCCGCATTTGAGGTCGCTATTTTCAATGCAGATGGCATTGTATCAAGGCTTATTGTGCTGGATCTGGGCGCGCTTTCGGAAGGTAAAACCAAAATTCTGCAATTCGATCTTGCTGAAACGCCCTGCGGCGAGGTTTCGCGCATCGTAGTGAATAGCAATGCCGCCTGTGTGCAGGCCTCGGATGGTGCCGAAATCGGCTTTTGCATGGATGCCCTCAATACCGGATCACGAACGGCCATTCAGTTTGGTATCTGACAATAATTGCCCAGATCAGCCCGACCTGCGCGGCAATCCGGGCGCTGGTACTTGTGCATTTTGTACCACGTAACAAAGGCAAAGAAATGAAGGCTAAACCCAAAGCGCTTTGAGAAAGATAACCAATAATGCTTAACTCTATTTCCCTGTTCGGCCCCGCAACTCTGGCCGTGTTTGCAGCCCTTGCTGTCCTGTCTTTTGCCGCCGTTACGGTTGGGTTTTATAAGTTTTTTCAATTTCGCCGCCTCGGAGTCGGGTATTCACGCGAGGCCGAGGAAATCCTCAATGCCTGGCTGTCGGGCCGGGTTGATGAGGCGGCCCAAATGGCGGCACAGCGCAAATCGGTTCTGAGCCGCATTTTGCAGGCGGTCTTTACCGGCCTGCAAGCGCGACCGGGAGATTCAGATTATGCCGAAGAGCTTGGCCGCCAAACGGCGATTGTCGAGCTGGCGGGCATGGGCGAACGCATGCGCGTGCTTGATATGGTGGTGCAGGCCGCCCCGATGCTGGGCTTGCTGGGCACGGTGATCGGCATGATCGACGCCTTCAGCATCCTGTCGCTCGCCGTGGGCGCTGCTGACCCCACCGAGCTGGCCAGCGGCATCTGGACAGCGCTGACCACCACCGCAGTTGGCCTATCCATCGCCATTATCGCGTTTTTCATCAGCGGCTGGTTTGAATCAAAAATAGAGCGCGAACGTAATCTGATCGAGGTGCTAATCTCGGCGGCTGTTTACGGGCGCGTCGATTCCACTGAAAAGCAAACAGGCTGACCGGGGGCAGTAATGGCATCCGGGCATAAACGGCTAAACCTGCCAATCCGACGCTCGCAACATCGGTTTGCCCTGACACCTCTGGCCGACGCCATGTTTCAGTTGCTGATCTTTTTCATGCTGACCTCCAACCTGTCGCCCTATTCACTTCTCACCCTGAAAAGCGCGGCCAGGGCAGAAGCACCCGCTGCACAGGGGGTGGCCGGAAATCCGCAAGCCAGCCCTGCCGCCACCACAGCAGGAGAAGTCGCGCTGTGGACCGTCCAAGCCGATAAAATAACGGTCGGCGGGCAAGCCTTTGGCTTTGACAGGCTGGGCGATCTGGCTGCCGCTCTGGGCAGCGATATTACCCCGGCAAGCGTGATCCTCATAGTCAAGGCCGGGGCTAGGGTGCAAGATGTCACATCGGTGCTTGAAGCCCTGCACAATGCTAACATTGCCTCGCTGCAAGTCATGTCGGGGGCGGGCTGAACCATGAGAATGCCAATCGTCCCCCAAGCTCGCCAGGCCAGCCGGATGGATTTTTCACTGGCCATTGTGAACATCGTGCTGCTGCTGATCCTGTTTTTTCTGGCAACCGGCCAGTTGATGAATGCGCCTACCCAAGTGGTTGACCTTTCCAATACCAGCCTGCTTGAAATTGAAAACCTGCCCTCGCCCACCCTAATCATTGAGCCAGACGGAGGCCTTATCCTGAACGGCCACCAAGTAGCACCGGAACTGCTGGAGACAGCCCTTGCCGGGCAGGTAAACCTGTTTGTGCTGATCGAGGGCAGCGCCCCGGCCTTTGATTTACTTGACGTGCTGGCGCATCCAGCGCTCGCCAATCTGGAGGTTAAGCTGGTAACCGTCCACAACAGCGGAGCAAGGCCCTGAGCTTCCTGCCCCATAGCGCCAGTAACAAAGGCTGGACCAGCGCCAACCTGGCCTCTCTGGTCATTCACGCTATATTTGGCCTTGGCATGATGGCCCTTTACGGTGACATGCTGTCAGACCACCTCACCCCCGATGCCGAAGCCCGGCAATTTGTCATAACTCTGGACCAGCTGGACAGTGACACGCTGGCCGGAATCATCGAACGCGAGGGCATTGCCGGCAGCGACAGTGAAGAAAACCAGCTTGCCACCGCCCTGCAACCAGTGCCCACAGATGAGGCGGCGGGGAGCGAAGCCGAGCCTGAGAGCCTGGAGCCGGTTGAGCCTGAAGCCCCGGATGAACAGGTTGCCGAAGAAATGCCGGCTGAGGAAGCTGAAACGCTTGATCCGGTTACAAGTGAGCCGGTTACAGGCGAGCCGGTTACAAGCGAGCCGGTGCAAAGCGCCGAGGACATAGCGCAGATATTGCCTGAGCCGGAAAGCCCCGAGCTCGAAAGCCTTGTTGCCCTGGAATCTGAAGCATTACTTGCCATACCGCTGCCCGAAAGCACTGCCAATCTCAGCCCGATCATCCCGGATGAGATCATCGCCCTGCCCACCGTTGATTCTGCCGCTGATTCTGCCACCGATTCTGCCACCGACTTTGGGGAGGGTTTTGCCGCAACGGCAAGCGCAGAGCCTCTGGCGGCCCTGCCACTAGGCAACGCTGCCGCCCCGGTCACTATTGCGCCGGTCACTATTGCGCCCATAACCTCGGGCCAAACCTCCGCTGTTACAATCGCCGCGCTGGCACCAGAGCGCACCCGCCCTGCGCCAGCCCCTGCGCCATCAGCTCAGGATCTGGCCATCCGCGACCTGCTGGAGCGCATTCGCGCTGCCCACGCGGATCCCTGCCTCATTGCCCTGCCCCGCAAAGACGGCCCCGACGGTATCGGCCTGGCACTTATCGCTGCCAGAGATGGCGCAATGGAGGAGTTTTCCAACACTGTCCTGCTGGCTGAAGATGCAAATATTCGCCAAACCCGCACGCTTGTTGACCCCCGACAATGCGCGGTGCTGACATTCATCCGCAAAAACCGCGACTATCCCGCCACCCGGCTGGGCATCCGCATTGACCAGCGCGAAGTGCAAAGCGGCGACCGGTTGACCGGCGTTCTGCGCGGCGTCGCTGGGCGTTTTACCACAATCTTGCTGATTGATGACAACGGCGTGGTCCAGGACCTCCAGCGTTTCCTGTCATTTTCCGGCAACCTGGTGCGCTTCGATGTGCCGGTAAACCGCTCGGGTGCGGCCCGTGATACCAGTCAGATACTGCTTGCCATCGCCAGCAAAACCGCGCCCCGCAGCATTCTGGAGAATACAGGCCGCTTGGCTCAGGACGTATTCAGCAACATCCCGCAAGACCTGATCAGCGAATCCGGGCTGGCTTTCGCCACTTTTGACGTGCGCTGAGGCTTGTTTTTATGACGCAGTCAGATCAATAGCTTTGCCTGACCCGCGAAAGGAGAGTTGAGCTTAACCAATAATCTTGGTAGCCTTGGCGCCACTATGGGGATATTTGGGGTTTAGGGGTATGACATTGAAAAATAAAGCGCTTTGCTGTGGCGTTTCGGGAGAATCTGCCACCCGATCCACACTGAGATCACTGTTTTTACGCAATACCACCGCTTTGGTGCCGGTTCTGCTGGCCGGGATGTGGGGTTTTTCGGCAACACCCGTGTTCTCGCAAACCATTACCACGCCCGACACAGTGGCTAATGATGCAACAGTCACAACAACCAATGCTGATTCACTGAATATCGCGACTGCCTTGCTTGAGGTGACCGGCGTCGGCACATTAACCTTTGCCGGTAATGCCACTGTCACTGTTAATGACAGCGATGCTGGTACAACTGATACCTTCCGTATCAACCCTAACGCGACCGTAGACATTTCAGCGGGTACCGTCACCTTCAACGCTGACCAAATATTTGTCCAAGGCACGCTGGTTGTCGGCGCTGTAGGTGCGGTTGACGGCAGCGCGCTCAGCATGGGCACAATAATTGATACCGATAGCAACGCCGATATCAACGGCATTCTCGCCGGCAATCTGACCAACAGCGGCAGTGCCGATGTCGGCGCCACCGGCCTTGTTACCGGCGACCTGACCAATTTCGCCACTGCCGATATCGACGGCAGGGTCACCGGCAATGTCACCAATACTGTCACCGGCAACATGGCGCTGGCCGGCAATATCACCGGCACGCTGGGCAATAGTGGCGCGTTGACGGTGGACGGCGACTCCGAGGTCACCCTCGCGGTCACCAACACGTCCGGTGGCTTCATGGATATCAACGCCGGCAGCACCCTGACCGCCCGCGCCGGGCTGACTAATACCGGCACCAATGGCGCCGATGCGCTGGATATTGACGGCACCCTCACCGGCGACCTGACCAACAGCGGCAATGCCGATATCGACGGCAGCGTCACCGGCAATGTCAGCAATTCCGGCGCCCTCTTGC
>CAYNXK010000006.1:0-14278 GCA_964401125.1 uncultured Aliiroseovarius sp. | reverse complement strand
GCTTGGTAATACCGGCAGCCTGACGGTGGACGGCACCTCCGCAATCACCGGCGCGATCAGCAACCAGACCGGCGGCATTCTGAACCTGAACACAGGTATCACCCTTGGCGGCGGGCTGCTGACCAATGCTGGAACCATGAATATTTTTAATAACAGCACTTTCACCAATGCGGTCACAAATTCAGCCACAGGCACCATGGATATCACCGGTAATACCACTTTCAGCAGCGAGCTGATCAGTACCGGAACCATTGACATGACAGATGACAGCACGACCGGCGTGGTAACTATTAACGGCAATGCCAATCTTGATGAAACCAATTTTATTCTGGACATCGACATGTCCGGGGCAACCAATCAGACTGATAATATCACCGTTAACGGTATAGCCACAGGCGATGTGACTTTGACTTTTAACAATACCGCTACCCCGACACTTGGTGCGACCACCCCGATGGAAGTGCTCACCTTCGGGGCCGGCAGTACAGCCACAGCTGCGGCAAGCAACCTGCCATCCGGCGGGTCTGTTCTGTTCTCATTAACCAAAACCGGTGATTCCTGGTTCCTGCAAGGCGGCTTGAACCCTGCATTTGCCGGTGTATCCTCCGGGGTTGCTTTGACACAATCTCTGATCAGCTCGGTCGTCAACCGGCCCTCAAGCCCGTTTGTTTCTGGCTTGGCGGTTCAGGATGATGACCCTTGCGGGCCAGGAGCCTGGGCGCGCATTACAGGCGGCGGTGCCGAAGTTGACGGAACATTCCGCACCGACGGTCTGGGGTCTTTCTCGGGGCAGAATATCAGCGCCGACTTCAAAGGCATTCAGGGCGGCGGCGATTTCTCTTGTTTCAACGGTTATTACAACGGCTGGGATATGAGCTTTGGTGCCATTGCCGGTCTCAACATGGGCTCAACCGTTCAGCCGGTATACTTTTTTAACCCAGGCACCGGTCAATTTGATCTGAACACCATAACATCATACAACAACACCGAATTCACACAGGGCTATGCCGGGGCCTATGTGACCCTCGCCAGAGATGGCTTTGCCGCCGATCTGCAACTGCGCTATGATAATACCAGTTTTGATATTGCAAACACATTGGGAGAGGCGGGGCCTTTGGGCCTTATTGACCAGACATTTGCCAGTTCCGCCTATACGCTGAGCGGTTCTGTGAGCAAGGTATTCAACATGAGTGAAGAGGCAGGTATTATTCTGGTTCCCACTGCCGGCTTCTCAGTTTCGCAAATCAGCACTGGTAGCGTGAACTTTACCGGATCCGGCAACAGCGATCCCGGCATTCTGACCATCCATGATTCGCAAGTCCTTGTGGGCTTTATCGGTGCAACCCTTGCCCGGACCCAGGTTCTGCCAGACCAGCGCAGCGCCCTGACTTATTTTGCCACCGGCACCGTCTACAATGATTTTGCCGGTGAATCGCGCTCAACATTCACACCGACCAGCGGCAGCCCTGCAGATGCCTGGGCCTCCAATTTGGGCACCTATGGCGAAGTCAGCCTTGGTGTTAACTACACCCGCATTCTGCAGGATAGTGATTTCTCGGCAGCCCGCCAGTTCAATGCCAGCGTGCGCCTGGACGGCAGATTGAGCGATAAATTGCAAAGCTGGGGCGTGACCGCGCAGGTAAGAATTCAGTTCTGACCCTCAATATACGTGGGTAGTGCTTGACCAAAGCGGTTCTGGGCTACAAAATTGCGAAATCAGCGGTTAAGGTGTGATGTGGACGCGACCGCGGCCATGGGAATCATGCACAGATCAGGATTATGGTTGGAATTTTATGTCTAGGTTTAGCAAAGTCGCTTGGAAAGAAGGGTTGTTTTTGCACCCGCAGCATCTGCAGCAGGCAGACCGCTATGCTGAACGGCTGGTTCATGCCCGCACACGGGTAATCACGCCTTACCCCTGGGGCCTGACCGAAATGGAAATCGACCGTGATCTGGCCCAGCAGGGCAAAATCGGGCTGCGCCGGGCGGTTGGGATTATGGCAGACGGAACAGTGTTTGACGCCCCCTCGACAGGCGCCCTACCAAAGCCGGTCACCGTGCCTGAGGATGCCGCCGGGCTGACCATCTGGCTGACCTTGCCCGATGCTGAGGTAAGCGGGCAGGATGTGGGGCTGCATGATGATGGCTCGGCAACCCGCTATTTCATCTCGACCGAAGCCGTTGCCGACAATGCCGCTGCAACCCGTAGCGAGCAGGAAATAGAAATTGCTGTGCCCCGGCTGGAACTTACGCTGCGAAAGTCCCCGAAAGCCGGCTATCAGTGCCTGCCGGTGGGCCGCATCAACGAGGTCCGCGATGGTGTGGTTTCCATTGATGACACGGTGCCGCCATGCGGCCTTATCACCAAGGTTCACCCGGCCTATGAGGGCTACCTGTCGCGGGTTATTGGCTGGATCGAGGCAAAGCTTGAAAGCTTGGCGCGTTATGCTTCGGACCCAAGTTCGGGTGGCGGCATGCAGGCAACCGACTACCTGATGCTGATGGTTCTGAACCGCGAAATTCCGGTTTTGCGCCACCTCATGCACTCCAGATCAGTACACCCGGAGCGGCTTTATTTGAGGCTCATCGGCTTGGCGGGCGAATTATCGACCTTTGATCAGGACGAACGCAAGGCACGCGAATATGCACCTTATGAGCACGATGACCCGAAAGCAAATTTTGCCCCGGTCGTATCTGATATTCAGCGCCTGCTGGCCCGCGATGTTGGCCGCGCCGTACGCCTGCCGCTGGAAGAAGTGCGCCGCAACAGCTTTGCCGCAAGGGTCAATGACCGCAACTTGTTCAGCCAGGCACTCTTTGTGGTCGAGGTCAGCTCGGGCCTGCAAATGACCCAAGTGCAGCAGCAATTTCCGCAATTATGCAAGGTCGGGCCAAATACCCGGATGAAAGAGATCATCAACAACAACCTGCCGGGCATCGGGCTTGTGCATCTGCCCAACCCGCCGCGCCAGATCAGGGTGGTGGCCTCACGGGTCTACTTCCTTTTAGATAAATCCACCGATCTGTGGCGGGAATTCAGCGTGGCTCCGGCAATTGGCATGCATTTTTCGGGTGACTGGCCGGACTTGAAGCTTGAGCTTTGGGCTATTCCGGAGAATACGTAATGGCTGGCAATGACGACGATAAAACCGTCTTTGGCCAAAGCCTGCCCTCTACTTCAGGCCAGAAAAATACAGAGAAAAAACCACCGGTAGCACCACTGGCAACACCGCCGCAGCCCCTTCCAACCCCACCACCCCCGGCAGCGCAGCCGCCACAGCCACAGCCACAAGGCGGTGATAAAACTGTTTTTGGTGTGCAATTACCTCAAAGTAACAGCCCGCCTCCGGCCCGCGTAGCCCCGACCGGCACGCCATTGCCACACGCGCCCATCAATCAGCCCCCGCCACCGGGCACCGATGATACCTGGCTCGGCGGCGCTCTGAACCCGCAAGGCACACCACCGCAACAGAGTTACCAACCTCCGCAGCCGCCCTTGCAGCAGCCGCAATATAAACAACCGCTTTACCAGCCGCAAAATGTCTATCCGGCCGGCGCCGGGGCCGACATGTTCCCGGATATTCCAACGCCAGAAGCGCAGCCACAGCAGGCAATAGTGCCGCAGATTGCCTTGGCAGATGCCCTACGCGGCACCGGAATGGACAAAGGAGGCTCAACCAATCCTCTCATAGCCTTGGCATCTAACCTATTGATTTTGCTGGGTCGACTGCGCAGTGGCATGGTTGAGATGCAGGTCGCACCGCTAATTGACCATGTGGCCCGAGAGATTGATTTATTTGAGCGCAACGCCCATCAGGCCGGAATTCCCCAGCAAGATGTGCTGGATGCAAAATATGCCCTGTCCGCCACCGCTGACGACATCGTGCAAAACCTGCCCGGAGCCGACAAGGGCATCTGGATTCAATATTCCATGGTAGCGCGGTTCTTTGGTGAACGCTCGGCCGGGGTGGTGTTTTTTCAAAAGATGGACGAGGCCATGAAGGCACCGGGGCAGCGCTTCAATTTGCTGGAGCTGATGCTGACCTGCCTGTCGCTTGGCTTTGAGGGCCAGTACCGGGTGATACCTAACGGCATGGTCGAGCTGGCACGTATTCGCAACGCCATCTATGAGACCCTGCGCCGGGTGCAACCACGCCCGGATGATGATATCTCAGTGCGCTGGGCCGGTGTCCCCCTTGGCCGCAAACGCAATTATGGCGGCACTCCGGTCTGGATCGTGGCCGCCGTGGCCGGGCTTATGGTGGTAGCGCTATTTGCCACGCTTAGCACCCTGATCGCCAAGCAAGGCACCATGGTGCGCGGCAATATCATGGCCCTGCACAGTAACTTGCCAGAAATCACCATTGAGCGCACGGTGCCGGTGGAGGTGCCATATGTCGCTCCGGTCTCCAACCAGCTTGAGCGCATACGCAACCAGCTTGCGGCAGAAATTACCGACGGCTCGGTCACGATCGAGCCGCTGAACGAATACATTTTTGTGCGGGTTGGCGCGGTGCTGCGTTTCCGCTCAGGCTCATCTGATCTGGAAAGCGATTTTTCCGGCCTTGCCGCGCGCATTGCCGAGGTGGTGAACGGCGAAACCGGGCCGGTCAAGGTGGTGGGATACACAGATTCCATCCCCCTGTCAGGCCGTGGGCGCTATAAATCAAACGAAGCTCTCTCCCTATCGCGGGCAGAAACTGTGCGCGATGCTTTGGCGGCATTGATAACAGACCCAAGCCGACTGGAAGCCATCGGGCGCGGCCCGGTTGACCCCATTGCAGACAATGGCACCAGAGAGGGGCGGGCCCAAAACCGCCGGGTTGAAGTCCGTATCGCGCGCGAAGGGTCAAACTGATGTACAGGTTCCGTTTTTTAGCAAAGATGTGGCGTTTAAACTGGCTACGTATCCCCCTCATTATACTGGGGGTTCTCAGCATATTCGCGGCCATCTGGTTTGGGTTCCCGATGACTGGTGTCGGGTTCCTCTCGACAATCTGGTTTCGCGCCGGGCTGATAAGCCTGATTCTGGCCACCATTTTTCTGGTCTGGTTCCTGCGCTGGCGAAAGCGCCGCAAAGCAGCTGATGCGCTTGAGGAAAGCCTGCTTGAGAGCGTGCCCGTTGGCGATGGCAAGGTTCTGGCCGAGCGTATGAGCGAGGTGCTGGCCAGCCTCAAGAAAAGCGGCGGCAAGACCTATCTTTATGACCTGCCCTGGTATCTGATCATCGGCCCACCCGGTGCTGGCAAGACCACGGCCCTGATGAATTCAGGCATCGAATTTCCCGGGTCAGACATACAAAAAGGCGCGATCGAGGGCTTTGGCGGCACCAAAAACTGTGACTGGTGGTTTGCCGAACAGGCAGTGCTGATCGACACGGCTGGCCGCTACACCACCCAAGACAGCAACGAGACCGCCGATGCCGCAAGCTGGGAGGCCTTTCTGAACCTGCTGAAAAAAGGCCGGCCAAACCAGCCCATCAACGGTGTGATTTTAGCATTCTCAGTGGAGGACATGCTGACCTTCAGTGAAGAGCAGCTGGCAGAAAACGCCAAAACCGTGCGCAAACGGCTGGCCGAGGTGCATGAGACGCTGAAAATTGATTTTCCGGTCTATGTGCTGTTCACCAAGGCTGACCTCATTGCTGGTTTCCGCGAGTATTTTTCAAATTTCAACCAGTCACGGCGCAAATATGTCTGGGGTGTGACCTTTCAGACCAAAGACCGCGAAGCCCAGACTTATGCCGATGTGGGGGCCGAATTTGACACACTGGTTTCGCGCCTGTCAGACGAGGTCATCGACCGGCTGAGCGAAGAGCCTGACGGGGTGTCGCGGATTTCAATTTTCGGCTTGCCCGGTCAAATGGCCATGTTGCGCAGCAATACAGTCGAGTTCCTGCGCCAGGTATTTGAGCCAACCCGCTATAAAAGCAACGCCATCCTGCGGGGCTTCTACTTTACCTCCGGTACCCAGGAAGGCACCCCGATCGACCAGGTGCTTGGGGCCATGAGCAACAATTCCGCCGAAGGTGCAGCATTTCAGCCGGCCTTCATGTCGGGCAAGGGCAAAAGCTTTTTTCTGTATGACCTGATGACCAAGGTTATTTTCACCGAACGCGATTGGGTCAGCCATGATGCCCGCGCCGTGCGCCGCACGATGATTCTGCGCTCGACCGCCCTATCGCTGATCGCCCTCGTGACACTGGGCAGCATGGCTGCTTTTGGCTACAGTTTTTGGCAAAACGCAACCCGTCTGAGCACAGCCGATGCTAGCGGGCAAGCCTATTTTCGCACAGCCCAGGGCGAGCTGGCGCGCTCGATCATTGATGACCCGGATGCGCGCGGCGTACTTGAGCATCTGCAAAACCTGCGCCTGATGACAAGCCGTTTTACCAACGCCCCCGATCCGGGTTTCCTTGAGGGGTTGGGGCTTGGTCAGGATTACGCGCAAAACAACGTGACCGAGCAGGCCTATAGCGAGGGTCTTGAGCGGATGCTGCGCCCACGCATGCTTCTGGAAATGGAAAACGCCCTGCCGCTTCTGATGCGTCAGGATGATGCTTCTGCGGTTTTTCGGGCGCTCAAGGTTTACTTGCTTCTGGGTGGCCAGCATGAAGGCGAGCCGGATGATGCAGCGGTTATCTCGTATTTTGCTGATGTCTGGCGGCAGCAATTCTCTGGCGCCGGACAGCTTGATGAGCTTGACCAGATCGAGGCACATTTGCAGGCCATGCTTGAGCTTGATGGCGCGCGCCGCCCAGTTCTGGACCTTGACCCCAAACTGATCTCGGAGGCGCGTAACACCATCGCTGATCTACCGTTGGCGGCGCAGGCTTACGCCGCGATCAAAGACAGGGCTATCAATTCCGGGGTGCCTGATTTCAATCTGGTTCAACGAATATCCGGTTCGGTCGAGGAAGTGTTTCAGACCCTTGATGGCAGGCCCCTGTCTGAAATTGGAGTGCCCGGCCTGTTCACTTTTGAAGGCTATTGGGGGTTCTTTCTGGAAGAGCTGGCCACCGCTGAAGAGGGCCTGAAGAAAGACCGTTGGGTACTTGGTGATGCCGCCGAAAAAGTCAATTATGACCAGCAACTGGCAGCGCTGGAGCGTGATCTGCACACAGCCTACCAGCTTGATTTTGTAAAAGTATGGCAGGACTTGTTTGAAAGCGTTACGCTGACTTCCCTGTCAGCCGACGCACCCCGTTTTGAGGTTTTGGCAGCAGCGGCATCGCCCGTGGCTTCGCCGCTTCTGGAGCTGGTCGAGGCAGTTGAGGAGGAAACCCGCCTGACCCGCCTCTATGAGCAAATGGATGCCATGAGCCCGGAAGACCTAGCTTCGGGTACCTTGGCCGGAGGCATGGAAGACGCCATGTTCACAAGGCTTTCCGCGCGGTCTGGCATCTTTCAGAGGGTGGCATTGCAAAGCGTTCAGGCCGGCCGCAAGGATCAAAACCGGGCCGGCGGCGGCGTTGCCGAAGATACCCAACGCCGTCAGGTTGAGCGGATCACGAAAAATTTTGAGGCCTGGCACCTGTTGCTGAAGGGTGAAGAGGCCAAGCGGCCGATTGATGCGATCTTGTTCAATCTGGGCAAAATCCGCGATGACCGGCGCAATGCCGCAATCAGGCCAACAGCGCGCGATGATGAAATGCTGCACCCGCTGTTGCTGGCCCTGACCCGCAACAACACCTCCATTCCCGAACATCTTGGCCGCTTGCTCAATGAAGTGGAGGGCGAGTTTCGCTCGGTAGCAGAAGATGCCACTATGATCGAGCTGAACCGGCTGTTGACTGAACAGGTCTCACTGTTTTGCAAGGATAACATCGCGCCGTTCTTTCCGTTTGGCGGCGGCCGCCACGTGGCACCCTCTTCGTTCGGCCAGTTCTTTGCGCCGCAGGGCCGGATGGAAGGGTTTTTTACCACCCATCTGCAACCACATGTGACAAGAACCGCCGCTGGCTTGCAGCCCCTGCCCGGAAGCGCCCTTGGCGAGCGGCTTTCGCCCGCCGCCCTGAAGCAGTTTGACCGGGCGCATGAAATTAGCTTGGCTTTCTTTGCCTCAGGGGCGCAGGAGCCTGAAGTGGAAATCTCGGTGACACATGTTTCATCATCCCCGACGGTACAGCTTGCGGTTCTTAACATGAACGGTCAGGCAGCGCGCACCCAGCCCGGTGGCAACCCGGTTGCCCTGATTTGGCCCGGCACATCCTCGGGCATGTCGATTGAGCTGTCACCTCCTGAGCGCGGCCGTGAATCCAGCAAGCAATTTTCCAACGGACGCTGGGCAATCGTTGATTTTCTACGTGCCGGCCGGGCGCGGATTTCCGGCCAGGAAGTCACCGTTACCCATCAGGTTGGTGGCCGCACCATTACCTATCGTCTTGAGTTCAACAGCAATACCGTGCCGTTCCTGATGCCTGAACTGGCGAATTTCTCATGCCCCATGAGCCTGGAGTAATGTCTTATGCCCGTTGATGTCGGCTTGTTTGGAAAGCATCCGGGATACGGCGACTTTGTGCGCGCCAACCTGTCTGACCAGGCTGTTGAGGGCATGACCGGCTGGTTTGACAGCAACCTTCATGAATTGCGCACGAAGCTGGACAACCGCTGGGGGCCGTTTTGGGATAATGCACAGGAGCTGCGCTTTTGGATCGGGCACGAGATCCTTGGCCAAAGCCTGTGTGGGGTGCTGCGCCCCAGCGAAGACCGGGTCGGGCGGCGCTATCCGTTGATTATGGCGTTGGAAGCCGCAGAGGTAGAGCCTCCGGTAGCGGACCCTGATCAAGGCCTGTATGAAGCCCTTTCGGCGCATATGGCAGTGATGGAGCCGGGCAAAGAGGCATCTGCCCTTCTGGAAGGACTGGAGTCAGAGGCCCTTGCCGTGGAAGCCACCAGCGAGGCCACGAAAGCTGAGGGATCAGTGCTTTGGGCGCATCACCCGGAGGACAACCTGACAGCGCTGCTGGCCGCAACCGCCAAAGAAGATGCGGTGCGCGCCCGTGCTGGCCGTTCTTATTGGTGGACCGCCGCCGGGCCTGACCACCACCCCCTCTGGCTGGGCCAGCCGGGCCTGCCTGACGCCCTTGGTCTGGCCTGGTTACTGGCTGGCATCCGCGCCGGGGCCGATCAGCCTGAAGAACCTACCAAAGCCACAGAAATTGCTCCCGACGAAAAGGAAGAGCTGAATGTTCAGCAATGAGTTTTTCACCTTTGTGACCGGACAGGCAACCGATGTTGGCTGCGTGCGTGAGATCAACGAAGACAGCTTTCTGACCCGCCCCGAAAGCGGTGTCTGGGTCGTGGCCGATGGCATGGGCGGGCACGCCGCCGGCGATTATGCCAGCCAACTGATCGTGCGTGAGCTGTTTTCAGTGGGAGTGCCGGCCTCGGCTGACGACCTGCAAGCACGCTTCATGGAGCGGCTGGTGCGGGCCAATGATCTGATTTTTCAGCATGCCGCCGAGCTTGGGGCAGGCAGCATCGGTGCCACCGTGGCAGCGCTTTTGATATATGATGGCGATTTTGCCTGTATCTGGTCTGGTGACAGCCGGGTTTATCTGTTGCGCGCAGGCCAGATCAGCCAACAAACCCGCGACCATACGGAAGTTCAGTTACTGTTGGATTCCGGCACAATTTCAGCGGAAGAAGCGGTAAATTGGCCGCGCAAAAATGTTATCACCCGTGCTGTCGGGGTGACGCAAGCGCCAGAATGCGATGTGGTGGGCGGCAAGATTGAGTTGGGAGACCGATTTCTGTTATGCTCAGACGGGTTGATTGAGTACCTGTCCGATGCCGAGATAGCCGGGATATTGGCAAACCACGAGCCGCAAGATGCCTGCGACCACATGGTGCAGGAAACCCTGAATCGCGGGGCCAAGGATAATGTGACTGTCATAATCATTCATTGTCAGGCACCACCCGCAGCTCAACCTGATGAATACACCCTTGACGAAGCCACTGATATTGCAGGTTTGCTGTGACAACTTCTAGTGACGATAACGACGACGACAGAACCCGGATTGCGCCGGCGCCACCTCCACATGCACAAAAGCCAGCCACGCTGCCGCCGGTTCAGGCCGGGCCGGTGCCTGCCCCTGCCGCCATGGGCAACAACGTCACCATCGGCACCCGGATCAATAATAATTACGAGGTCAAAGAAGTTCTCAAAGCCGGGGGCATGGGCGAGGTTTACCGGGGCGTCAATGTTTTTACCGGCGATGAGGTAGCTATCAAGGTGGTGTTGCCAGAGCTGGCCGAGGACGAAAAAGTCAGCCTCATGTTCATGCGCGAGGCCCGCACTCTGAGCCAGCTTTCCGACGAGGCTATCGTGCGTTACCATAATTTCGTCAAAGACCCGGACATTGACCGCTACTGCCTGATCATGGAGTTCATCAAGGGTGTTCCCCTGTCCGAACTGACAACAGAGCAAGGCCCGATCACGGTCGAGGCCGCCCGCGTTCTGCTGCGCCGCCTGGCTATCGGGCTTGAGAAAGCCCACACGCTTGAGGTGATCCACCGCGATCTTTCGCCAGATAATGTCATGCTGCCTGACGGGGTGGTGGCCGAGGCGGTACTTATCGACTTTGGCATTGCCAAATCCAATGTGCTTAAGGAAGGCACCATGCACGGCCAGTTTGCCGGCAAATTCAAGTATGTATCGCCCGAGCAACTGGGCCATTTCGGCGGCACAATCGGCCCGGCCACCGATATTTATGGCCTGGCGCTATTGCTGTCAGCCGCCCTTCTGGGCAAACCTCTGGATATGGGGTCCTCCATTGCCGAAGCGGTGCAGGCGCGCCAATCAATCCCGGACCTCAGCCAATTACCGGTGGAATTGCGCCCCCTCCTGGCCTACATGCTGGAACCTGATCCCAGCATGCGCCCGGCTTCCATGGCTGAAGTCAGGCGGCTGCTTGATCAGCCCGAATTACTGCCAAAAAAATACGGGCGCTTGCCAAAAGTCACCACAATGGCAGGGCATCCGACAACATTACAGGCCTCGGTTCTTACCGCGGCCCCAAGCTTGCTGAGGCCGGTTACCGGCCTCTCATCCAGCCAAACCCAGACAAGTAGGCAGACACAAACAGCCCCGGTTCATACACTTATCCCTGAAAATGAGGCGCCAAAATCAGCGGCGGGCAGAACTCTGGGCCTGCTGGCGCTTGTATTCATCGCAGCACTGGGCGCGGCGGGTTATTATGCCTGGAATTTAGGATTGGTCGATATCCCCTTCCTCAACCCGAAAACAGCGCAAGAACAGCCGGCCGAGGCTCTGGAAAACCCGCAGCAGGCCGGGTTTTTGCCAAGGCTGATAAATACCCGAGAGGGCTTTCTGGCAGCCTTTGACGCCGGATCCTGCACCTATGCCACCCGGATTTCTGCCGGTAACAATGCAGGCATGGTGCAAGGCTTTGCAAGGCGCGCCGAAGCATTTCCCGGCCTGCCAGGCTCCTATGAGGAAAAGTTTGGTGCCCGGCCCAATGTTCTGGATCGGGTGATTTCACAGGACCAATGCCCAGCGCTGGCCTTTGCCCGCGCCCATCAGGGGCGCTCAAGCGACCCGGTGACAATTTCACTCACCACCGATAACGTCAGCAGCGGCGAGACCGTTCAGGGACAGGTGATTGACCCGCTTGGGCGGCATATTTGGCTGGCTTTGGTCAGCCCGCAAGGCGGGGTATTTAACCTGACAGCACAGATGTCAGGCCAGGTCGGGGACCGGCGCTCTTTCCGGTTTGGGCTGCGCCTGCCGGAAGGGGTCAGCACCGCCAACCAGATCCTCGTGGCCGTTGCAGGAAATGAGCCGCTGATCAGCGCCGCCGCCGCGCAAAGTGGCGTGCAGGCGGGCGAACTGTTTCCACGCATAGCAAACGAGCTTAAAGGTGGCCGCGCCGGCACGGTTGTTTTGACCTATCTTGAGATCACCCAGCCGCCCCCGGAACCAGAACCTGAACTTGAAAGCTTGGATGCCGGGGCGGGTGGAGAAGCCACGCCCCCCGAGGCCGGAGCCTCCTCGCCATAAAAGGCCGAGCTGCTTCAGTTCAGGCTGGAAAAATGCTGCCCGTTCTTGATCAGATCATCAAATAATGGTGCCGGCTGCCAAAACTCTCCCTCAGCCGCCGCCCAGCCTTGCAATGCGGTTTTCAGCTCTAGCAGTCCTGAAATATCCGCCGCCATCATCGGCCCGCCGCGCCAGCGCGGAAATCCATAGCCATGTATCAGCACCACATCAATATCAGACGGGCGCAAAGCCACGCCCTCGCCTAGCAGCCGCGCACCTTCATTTGTCATGGCCGCCACGCAACGCGCCTGAATTTCCTCGGGGCTGAAGCCGCGCGGGGTGATGCCCTTTTCAGCCCGCTCAGCCTCGATCAACGCCAGAACCTCGCCATCGGGCTGGCCTTGTCGCGCGCCCTCTTCATAGCGGTAATAGCCGCGCCCGGACTTCTGCCCCAGCCAGCCACGCTCACATATCTGGTCACCAATCCGCACATAGCGCTCGTGCGCCGGGCGCAAAGGAGCCAAGCGTTTGCGTCGGGCCCATGAGATACCCAGACCCGCCATATCAAGCACCTCATAGGGACCAAGCCTAAAGCCATAAGCGCGCATGGCGGCATCAATTTCATAGGGCGAGGCACCATCTTCCAGCATAAAGTCTGCCGCCTGCCGGTAGGCGGCCAATATGCGGTTACCGATAAAGCCATCGCACACCCCGGCCCGCACCGGAATTTTTCCCAGCCGTTTGGCCAGCGCAAATCCGGTGGCGGTAACATCGTCAGCCGTGCGTGTACCAACCACAATTTCCATCAATTTCATCACATGAGCCGGCGAAAAGAAGTGAAAACCCACCACATCTTCAGGCCGCGAAATCGTTGCCGCCAGCATGTTTATATCCAAATACGAGGTGTTGGTGCCCAAAATGGCACCAGGTTTCATCACCTTGTCGAGGGCGGCAAAAACCTGGCGTTTGACATCCTCTTCCTCAAACACCGCCTCGATCACCACATCGGCTTGTCCAAGGGCCATCATTTCGGTGCTTGGGGTCAGGCGGGCCAACCTTTCAACAGCCGCCTCCTTGCTGACCCGGCCCTTCATCACAGACCGGCGATACAGCGCATTTATGCGGCCACGCCCGGCCTCAAGGGCCTCATCATCACGCTCGACCAGCACCACGGGCAAGCCAGCCTCAAGGCAGATATAGGCAATGCCCGCCCCCATCAGCCCGCCGCCAACCACACCTATTTCATTCACCACACGCAGTGGCACCTGCCTGAGTTCCGGCACTTTCGCCGCCCGCCGCTCGGCAAAGAAGGCATGGCGCAGGGCGCGCGCCTGATCGGTGGCCACACATTCCTCAAAAGCTGCACGTTCCATGGCAAGGCCGGCCTCAAACGGCAGCAATAGTGCTGCCTCGACACAATCGACAATACGTGCGGGGGCGCATGACACATTGCCTTTCAGAGAGCCGCGGCGCTCGGAAACCTCATTCATATAACGCTGCGGGTCCGCAAGCCCCTCGCGCCTGTCGCAACTACGCCGTGGCGACGCGCCAGCAGAGGCCAGCTTGTGCGCCCAATCCAGCGCCTCGCGCTGAAGATCAGTTTCTGCCAGCCGATCAATCAGCCCAAGCTCAAAGGCCTGAGTTGCCCTGATCGGCGCGCCCGACAGCATCAAATCAAGGCTGGCCCCGGCCCCGGCGATGCGCGGCACACGCTGAGTGCCCCCGGCCCCGGGCAGGATGCCAAGGGTCACCTCCGGCAGGCCAATGCCGGTGCTTTTTTCAGCAATCCGATAATGCGCGCCCAGCGCCAGCTCAAAGCCACCGCCCAGCACATTGCCATGCAGCGCCGCCACCACCGGCACATTTGCCGCCTCTATCCGGCTGCACAAAGCGCTCAGCATCGGCGGCACCGGAGGTTTGCCAAACTCGCGCACATCGGCACCTACCGGAAAAGTCTTGCCCCTGGCCCGGATCAGAATGGCCCGCGCGCCCTCGGCTTCAGCCCGCTCGATGCCGCGCCACAAGCCCTTGCGCACAGCCGCACTCAATGCGTTGACCGGTGGGTTCTGGATGCTCAGAATTGCCACATCACCGTCACGCAGATACTTTACTTTTTTCACCATCAATCCTCTCCAATCCCTTCCAGCCCCAAAGCGTCAAAACCGGAAACACACTTGTAAGATCACTCTCTAAAGCGTCCCGCCCAAAACCTGAGGCATGGGTTTTGGGCGGGGCGCGCGAAACGCTTATACAGCGCACGGCGCCCCGCCTCATC
>CAYNXK010000005.1:0-33905 GCA_964401125.1 uncultured Aliiroseovarius sp. | reverse complement strand
AGGAGAACAGAGAATGAGCCCAGTTGACCAGACCATAGAAAGTAGTTCTGAAACAGGAACAGCTGCCCCTTACCCGGTAAGCGTTGCCTATGGGGATGGCATCGGGCCGGAAATCATGAAGGCGAGCCTGAAGGTGCTTGAAGCCGCTGGTGCCAAGCTTGCTATCGAGCTGATCGAGATTGGCGAACAGGTTTATAATGCCGGAAATTCCGCCGGAATCACTGGCGATTCTTGGGAAAGCCTGCGCCGCACCAAGGTCTTATACAAGGCACCTATAACTACCCCCCAGGGCGGCGGTTTCAAAAGCCTGAATGTGACTGTGCGCAAATCGCTCGGCATGTTCTCCAATGTCCGGCCCTGTGTTTCCTATGATCCATTCGTAGCCACCAAGCATCCGATCATGGATGTGGTGATCGTGCGCGAAAATGAAGAAGACCTCTATGCCGGCATCGAGCATCGCCAGACGGATGATGTCTATCAGTGCCTGAAGCTTATTTCCCGGCCGGGCAGCGAAAAAATTGTGCGTTATGCCTTTGAATATGCACGGGCTTACGGGCGCAAAAAGGTTACCTGCTTCACCAAGGACAACATCATGAAGCTGACCGATGGCCTGTTCCATCAGGTCTTTGATGAGGTCGCGGCTGAATATCCCGAGATCGAGAATGAACACTGGATCATTGATATTGGCGCCGCCAAGTTGGCTGACACCCCCGAGATTTTCGATGTCATCGTTATGCCCAACCTTTACGGAGATGTGCTGAGCGACGTGGCGGCCCAGATTGCCGGCTCGGTCGGCCTGGCCCCTTCGGCCAATATCGGGCCACATTGCTCGATGTTCGAGGCCATTCACGGCAGTGCGCCACGCCGCGCCGGGCAGGACATGGCCAACCCCTCGGGGCTGCTGCTGGCCGGGGTCATGATGATGGCCCATATTGGCCAGCCCGAAGTTGCCGCGCGGGTGCATAATGCCTGGCTCAAAACCATTGAGGACGGTGTTCACACTTACGACATCTTCAAGGAGGGCGTCTCAAAGCAGAAAGTAGGCACCCAAGCCTTCGCCGATGCGGTGATTGAACGGCTTGGGCAGATGCCCGAAACCCTGCCCGGCGCAATCTATGCCGCCAGCGGCAAGGCCTTTGAAATTCCGGTGCATAGCCCGCGCATCCCTGCCAAGAAAGATCTTGTGGGCATAGATGTTTTCATCCATTCGAATAAGCCGGTGGAGGAAATTGCCAAGGATATGCAGGCTGCCACCAATACGCAATTTGAGCTTGCAATGGTCTCAAACCGTGGTGTCAAGGTCTGGCCCGGCGGGCTGCCCGAGACCTTCTGCACCGATCACTGGCGTTGTCGCTATATGGCGCGAGAAGGCAAAACCTTCACCAAGGAAATCATTGTGGAACTGCTGAACAGTTTGATAGGTCAGGATGTTGACTTCATCAAAACCGAGCACCTTTTCAACTTTGATGGCGCGCCCGGTTATTCTCTGGGTCAGGGCCAGTAACACAGGCCCGGCCCCCGCCGCCGTTCCGCATTAACAGTTCGGTACCACCGCTTAGAAGCATTTGAGACATGGAATGCGGCGCCTAAAGCGTCCCGCTCAAAACCTGAGGCACGGGTTTTGGGCGAGGCGCTTTAGCGTTGCTTGAATATCAATACCGGGGCTTTTTCAACGGAAGTCAGTTAAAGTGACAACATCCACTGGGCCTATCCCCAGCCTTCATTTCCGCCTATGATCAGCCAGACCAGCGCGCCGGACAGAGGCGCAAACGGAGGCGCAAATGCACGGCACATATTCAGCAAACAACATCTCGGATATCGTCAAGGCGGACAAGGCACATGTCTGGCACCACCTGACCCAGCATAAACAATTCGAGGCCAATGACCCAAGGGTGATTGTCGAGGGTAAAGGCATGCGGGTCTGGGACCAGTCTGGCCGCGAATATCTCGATGCGGTTTCCGGCGGGGTCTGGACTGTGAATGTGGGCTACGGCCGTGAGAGCATCGCCAACGCGGTGCGCGATCAGCTTATCAAGCTAAACTACTTCTCCGGTGCTGCCGGCTCCATTCCCGGTGCGCTGTTTGCCAAGCGCATAATCGAAAAAATGCCGGGTCTAAGCCGGGTCTACTACACCAATTCAGGCTCCGAGGCCAACGAGAAAGCCTTTAAGATGGTGCGCCAGATTGCCCATTCACGCCACGGCGGCAAGAAGAGCAAAATCCTCTACCGCGCGCGTGATTATCACGGCAGCACTATCGCTGCCATGTCAGCGGGTGGCCAGCTTGAGCGCAACCTGCAATACGGCCCTTTCGTGCCTGATTTCATAGCCGTGCCCCATTGCATGGAATACCGGGCGCATGATCAGGGGTTGGGGAATCTCACCAGCGAAGAATATGGCCAAGCCGCCGCCAACGCCATTGAGGCGGTGATTCTGCGTGAAGGCCCCGATACGGTGGGCAGCCTCTGCCTTGAGCCGATCACTGCCGGCGGCGGCGTCATTCCGCCACCTGAAGGCTACTGGCCGCGCGTGCAGGAGATCTGCCGAAAATACGAGGTTCTTTTGCATATTGACGAGGTGGTTTGCGGTGTAGGGCGCACCGGCAAATGGTTTGGCTACCAGCATTACGGCATCCAGCCTGATTTTGTGACCATGGCCAAGGGCGTGGCCTCTGGCTATGCTGCGATAGCCCTTTGTGTCACCACCGAAGCGGTCTTTGACATGTTCAAAGACAACGCCGATGACCCGTTGAATCACTTCCGAGATATTTCCACTTTTGGCGGCTGCACATCAGGCCCGGCGGCAGCACTGGAGAATATGCGTATTATTGAAGACGAAGGGCTGCTGGACAACACCAACATTATGAGCGTTCACATGTTCGACAATTTAAACGCCCTGATGGACAAACACCGCATCATTGGCGATGTGCGCGGCAAGGGGTTGTTTCTGGGCTGCGAACTGGTGCGCGACCGTGCCAGCAAAGAGCCGGTCAGCGAGGCGGGAATCGCTGCCGTGGTGGGGGAGTGTAGCGCACAAGGCGTGATCATCGGCGCCACTAACCGCAGCGTACCGGGGCTGAACAACGTCCTGTGTTTTTCACCAGCGCTGATTTCCAGCAAGGATGATATCAACCAAATCACAGAAACTGTCGATGCCGCCCTTACCAAGGTTTTCGGCTAATCCTTCATCTTGGCTAAAATACTCTGGGGGTCTGGGGGCAAGGCCCCCAGCCTGAGCAGCGCTTGCCAATATACCCTGTTATTTGTGGAAACTACGGTTGCAGGGCGTCTGGCATTGGAGGCACGCATCCCTTACAAGCATGCTAAAGCGCCCCGCCTCATCCCTGTATCATGTATAAGGCGGGACGCTTTAATATTGCAGCGAAGGCAGAACATGGACCGTACACTGATTACCTCGGCGATCCCGTATATTAACGGCATCAAACATCTCGGAAATTTGATCGGCTCACAACTCCCGGCGGACCTTTTTGCCCGCTACAAACGGGCGCGGGGGGGCGAGGTGATGTTCATCTGCGCCACCGATGAGCATGGCACTCCGGCCGAGCTGGCTGCCGCCAAAGCCGGGCTGCCGGTGGCTGATTTCTGCGCTGAAATGTGGCAGGTGCAAAAGCATCTGTCAGACCGTTTCCGCCTGTCATTCGATCATTTCGGCCGCTCGTCATCAGCGCGCAACCACCAACTGACCCAGCATTTTGCCGGGCGCCTGGCCGATGCGGGGTTGATTGAGGAAGTTGTTGAAAAGCAAGTATATTCCGTCGCTGACGGGCGCTTTTTGCCAGACCGTTATATTGAAGGTACCTGCCCCAATTGCGGCTACGAGCGGGCACGCGGCGACCAATGCGAAGAATGCACCAAGCAGCTTGATCCTACAGACCTGATAGACCCGCGCAGCGCAGTTTCCGGCTCGACCGACCTTGAGGTGCGTGAGACCCGGCACCTTTACTTACGTCAATCTCTTTTGCGCGAAAAACTAGATGCCTGGATCAGCAGCAAGCATGATTGGCCGATCTTGACCACCTCGATTGCCAAAAAGTGGCTGCATGATGGTGACGGTCTGCGTGACCGTGGCATCACCCGCGACCTTGATTGGGGCGTGCCGGTGAAGCGCGGCGAGCAGGATTGGCCAGGCATGGAAGGTAAGGTTTTCTATGTCTGGTTTGATGCGCCCATTGAATATATCGCCGCCACCGCCGAATGGGCCGATTCCCACAAATTGCCGGAAAGTGATTGGGAACGCTGGTGGAAAACTGATAAAGGCGCTGAAAATGTCAGGTATGTACAATTCATGGGCAAGGATAACGTGCCCTTCCATACCCTCTCTTTCCCGGCCACAATCATGGGGTCAGGCGAGAACTGGAAGATGGTCGACTATATCAAGTCGTTCAACTACCTGAACTATGATGGTGGCCAGTTTTCCACCTCGCAAGGCCGCGGTATCTTCATGGATCAGGCGCTGGAAATTCTGCCGGCTGATTATTGGCGCTGGTGGTTGCTCAGCCAAGCGCCAGAAAGTTCAGACAGTGAATTTACCTGGGAAACCTTCCAGCAGGGCGTCAACAAGGATTTGGCTGATGTGCTGGGAAATTTCGTTAGCCGGGTCACCAAATTTTGCCGGGCGCGCTTTGGCGAACAAGTGCCAGAAGGTGGCCAATATGGCCCGCAGGAAAATGCTTTAATTCAAAATCTTACCACGCGCATCCGGGCCTATGAGGCACATATGGACGCCATTGAAGTGCGCAAAGCGGCCAGCGAACTTCGTGCCATTTGGGTGACGGGCAATGAATATCTGCAAAGTGCCGCCCCCTGGACGGTATTCAAAACTGACCCGGATCAGGCTGCCATCAGCATCCGCCTGAGCTTGAATTTGATCCGGCTTTATGCGGTGCTGTCAGCGCCCTTCATACCTGATGCGACACAAGCCATGATGTCCGCAATGGGCAGTAAAGATACAAGCTGGCCCGATGATGTCGCTGCCGCTCTTGAGGTGCTGAAACCCGGCCACCCCTTCACGGTGCCGGAGGTTTTATTTGCTAAAATCAGCGATGAGGATCGAGAAAGCTGGCAAGACAGGTTTGCCGGGGCGCGCGATGTTTGAATGCCACTTCAGGCGGTCCTGTTCCCGCTTGTGCACTACCCCATATGGCAAATGCTTGCTCCTATCCCACCAAATATGCTAAAAACCTTTGAAATTTTCATATAATTCCCTATCTTAAGGGAACTCTAATATAAAATCGCCATTTTTATGCGGCAGACTAAAGAGTAAAGGGCGGGGCCAAAGTGACACTGGCAAAAAACAGACAGCAGCCCATCCGGGTTGCCGGTGCAGCTAAACGCGATGTGCGTACGCAATTTGGCGCTCTTTGTTATAGGATCCGCGATGGCAAGGTTCAGATCCTGCTGATCACCAGCCGCGGTCAGGGCAATTGGATCATCCCAAAAGGCTGGCCGATGGCCGAGGAAACACCGGCCAGTGCGGCGGCAACAGAAGCGCTTCAGGAGGCTGGGGCTATAGGTGTATTGTCAGACCAGGTTGTGGGGTTCTACTCCTACACAAAGTCTCATGAGGGCGACAATCTACCCTGTGTTGTCGCGGTTTTCCCTCTACAGGTTAATAAAATGCTGAAAGACTTTCCTGAAAAAGGCGAGCGTAAGCGGCGCTGGTATGATCAGAAAAAAGCGGCAGATATGGTAAGTGAGCCGGAATTACGGCGTATTATCAAAGATTTTCACCCATAGTAAAACCAAGGTCAAAAGGAGTTCCGATGATCCGTTATGCCCTGAAATGCAGTGAAGGCCACGGTTTTGAAAGCTGGTTTCAGAACGCTGCGGCCTTTGATGGGTTGATGGCAAAGAAGCTTGTTACCTGCCCCGAATGTGCAACGGATCAGGTTGAGAAGGCGGTCATGGCCCCGCAGGTTCGCCCGGCTGGCAAAACGGTAAAGGCGCGTGAAAAACCTGGCCTGGAGCCGCCGCAATCCAAAGAGGCCAAGGATCTGAGAAAGCTTAAAGCCAGGGTTGAGGCAGAAAGTGAATATGTTGGGCTGAAATTCACGCATGAGGCTCGGGCAATTCATGATGGTGATGCCCCTGAACGGATGATTTATGGCGAAGCCAAGCCGGAGGATGCCAAAAAGCTGCTTGAAGATGGTGTGCCGGTGATTCCGCTGCCCTTTATTCCTGGCCGCAAAACCCACTGATTCACCACCCTGCCCGGTTCAACCACGTTCATTGCCTTTCCGCGTGGCCTATCGATTGGGCTTAAAAATAGTCACCCCCGCCTGGCTGGCATTGCGCAATGTGCCTTATACCAATCTGGGGCGGGCGCAGCCCCGGCCCCGCTCTTGCCCTTTCCTGCACCTCTGCGTAAAAATACCGCGACCAAGAGAGGAATAAGGGCGTCATGCCGGTTCTGGTAATGAAATTTGGTGGCACTTCGGTAGCCTCCCTTGACCGTATCGCACGGGCCGCCAAACGGGTGGCGCGCGAGGTGGCTAACGGTTTTGACGTCATTGTCATTGTCTCAGCCATGTCGGGCCGCACAAATGAGCTGGTAGGCTTGGTTGCAGAAACCGCGCCGATCTTTGATGCGCGCGAATATGATGCGGTGGTCAGCTCGGGCGAGCAGGTGACAGCAGGGCTGATGGCGCTGCGTTTGCAGGAAATGGACATTCCGGCGCGTTCCTGGACTGGCTGGCAGGTGCCGGTGCGCACCACAAGCGCCCATTCCACCGCTCGGATCGAGGAAATTCCGCCGGCAAACATCATGGCCAAGTTTGCCGAGGGTATGCGTGTGGCCGTTGTTGCCGGCTTTCAGGGCATTGCTGATGACGGGCGCGTCACGACGCTGGGGCGCGGCGGCAGCGACACTACAGCGGTGGCCTTCGCAGCAGCCTTTGAGGCCGAGCGTTGCGACATCTACACCGATGTTGATGGAATTTATACCACCGACCCGCGCATCTCGCCAAAGGCGCGCAAACTTGACCGTATCGCTTATGAGGAAATGCTGGAGCTTGCCAGCCTTGGGGCCAAGGTGCTGCAAACCCGCTCGGTCGAGCTGGCCATGCGCTACAAAGTCAAATTACGCGTGCTTTCCAGCTTTGAGGAATACAACCCGGAGGCAGGCACGCTTGTCTGCGATGAGGAGGATATTGTGGAACAAAATGTGATTTCCGGCGTCACCTATCAGCGTGACGAGGCCAAAATGACCCTGATCAGTGTTGCTGACCGTCCTGGCATTGCCGCCGCTATTTTTGTGCCATTGGCCGAAGCCGGGGTGAATGTCGATATGATCGTGCAGAATATCTCGGAAGAGGGCCGCACGGACATGACCTTTTCCTGCCCGGTCGCACAGGTCTCGCGGGCCAACAAAGCGATGCAGGCTGCCAAGGATTCCGGCGAGATCAACTATCATGATCTGGTGGCAGATAAAGATGTGGCCAAGGTCTCGGTTGTTGGCATTGGCATGCGCAGCCACGCCGGGGTTGCGGCGCAAATGTTTGATGTTCTCGCCCGTGAAGGCATCAACATTAAAATTATCACAACCTCTGAGATAAAAATATCCGTGCTGATTGATCGAAAGTATATGGAACTTGCGGTCCAAGCCCTGCATGATGCCTTTGAATTAGAAAAGGTGGCCTGACGGGTGGGCAGGGGCAAGCGCCCTCTTCTCACACGCCGGGGCGAAGAATATCATGATTACAAGCCGTGAAAGCGATTCTCGTAAACTTCTGCGTGCTTTGCGCGAAACCCTGGCAGCTGATTCCGCCGGGCAGGAACGGCTTGACCGGATCACGGGGCTAATTGCCGAAAGCTTGCAGGCTGAAGTCTGCTCAATCTATCTGTTCCGTGATGACGAAACCCTGGAACTTTGCGCCACCGAAGGTCTCAAGCCCGAAGCGGTGCACAAGACCCGCCTGCGCATTGGCGAGGGGCTGGTGGGCCGGGTTGCCAAAAACGCCCACCCGATCATTGCCGCCGATGCGCCGTCTGAACCCGGCTTTCGTTTTATGCCGGAAACCGGCGAGGAAAATTTCTCATCCTTCATCGGCGTACCAATCCAGAGGCTGGGTACGACCCTTGGTGTTCTGGTCGTGCAATCCAAAGAAACCCGGTATTTCAGCGAAGATGAAGTTTACGGTCTTGAGGTCGTCGCCATGGTGCTGGCCGAAATGACTGAGCTGGGTGCTTTCATTGGCGAGGGCGCAGCACTTGCCGCCCTGCACCAGCGGCCTGAAACTTTCAAGGGTGGCATCGGCCAAGAGGGCGGCGCTGAGGGCCATGTCTGGCTGCATGAACCCCGCGTTGTGGTTACCAACCCCATTGCCGATGACCCGAAGGTTGAAATGGCCCGCCTGCAGGACGCAATCGAGATATTGCGCGATTCAGTTGATGATTTGCTAGACAATACTGGCGACACGGGCAAAGAGCAGGTTCAGGTGCTGGAAGCCTACCGTATGTTTGCCAATTCTAAAGGCTGGCTCAAGCGGATGCAGGCGGATATTTCCAGAGGTCTCTCGGCTGAAGCTTCGGTTGAAAAAGAGCAATCCGTTGCCCGTGCCCGCATGAGTCAGGTGCCTGATCCTTACCTGCGCGAACGCCTGCATGACCTTGATGATCTATCAAACCGACTGCTACGCATTCTTACGGGGCAGGGTCACGAGACCGGTGCCGAAATGCCGGAAAACCCGATCCTGATTGCTAAAAATATTGGCCCCGGCGAGCTGCTGGAATATGGCCGCAAGCTCAGAGGCGTGGTGCTGGAGGAAGGCTCGGTGGCCAGCCATGCGGCCATTGTCGCCCGGGCTCTGGCAATCCCGCTGCTGGTTCATGTTGGCCCGGTTACCACCGCAGCGCTGAATGGTGATCATATTCTTGTGGACGGCGAGGGCGGCATTGTGCATCTGCGCCCGGAAGACAGTATTGCCACCGCCTTTCGTGACAAAATGGCAATGCAGCATGCGGCACAAAAGAAGTATGCCTCTCTGCGCGACAAACCAGCTATCAGCAAGGATGGCATTGAAGTGTCATTAACCATGAATGCCGGGCTGATGGCGGACCTTCCATCACTTGAAAGCTCAGGCGCTGATGGGGTGGGCTTGTTTCGCACCGAGTTGCAGTTTCTCACCCGCGCCACCATACCGCGCCGCAGCGAGCTTGCCACGACCTATGGTCAGGTGATGGATTCTGCCAAAGGCAAACGGGTGGTGTTTCGCACCCTTGATATCGGCTCCGACAAGGTGCTGCCGTATATGAAGCCACAGGACGAGCCAAACCCGGCGATGGGCTGGCGGGCGATCCGTGTTGGCCTTGATAAACCCGGCATCATGCGTATGCAATTACAGGCAATGATACGAGGGGCCGCCGGGCGGCCGTTGACGGTAATGTTCCCGTTTATTGCCCAGTTTGATGAATTTCGCGAAGCCCGTCAGCGGCTGCTGGACGAGATTGAGAGCGAGCGCCGCCTAGGCCACGCCCTGCCAGAAACACTTGAAATCGGAGCCATGCTGGAAACCCCATCCATGGTCTTTGCCCCGCGTCAATTTTTTGAAATGGCTGATTTTATTTCTATTGGCGGCAATGATCTCAAGCAGTTTTTCTATGCTGCTGACCGCGAAAATGAGCGCGTCAGGCGGCGCTATGATACGCTCAACACGTCATTTCTCAATATGATCGAACAGATCACCGAGCGCTGCAAAGCCGCCGGCACACCGCTGTCATTCTGCGGCGAGGATGCCGGTCGGCCGGTTGAGGCCCTCTGTTTTGCCGCCATTGGCATGAGAGCCTTGTCCATGCGCCCAGCCTCGATTGGCCCGGTAAAAATGCTACTGCGCAAAACAAATCTGGGCAAACTTCGTAAAGTCATCGACAAAGCCCGCGCCGATGGCAGCCAATCTGTGCGCCCGGCGGTTACGGAATGGCTGAAGCGTAAACGCAAGGCTGGCAGCTAGAGCGTGTCTCGTTCAATCGGATTCATTTCATTCACCCGGCAACCCGAGGCAGCGCTTGCAATGCAAATGCGTTCGGGTTGCCGGGTGAATTCAATTAAACGAGACCTGCTCTAAAGCATTTTTGCCCCCTTCATCTTGGCAAAATACTCCGGGGGTGGTTCAAAATACACTACATTTTGAACCTTGGGGCGGGGGTTCGCAGAAATCCTGTGGATTTCCACTTAGCATGGCCCCCATCTTGCAGAGATCAAAGCAAGGGAATTACCTCTCCGGTTACGCCAGCCCAGGTATTCTGGCTCAGAGCCAATCCCAATACCCGTGCCGGGTTGGTTGGCGGCGGCATGAAGACATTTGGTAAAATCTCAAACCCGAAGCGGCGGTAATAGGGCGCATCCCCCACCAATATTATCCGTTGCCAGCCATGCGGGCCTGCCTGTGCCAAGGCCAGTGAATCGCGGATCAAGGCACCGCCCAGCCCTTCGCCCTGCCGGGTTGGGTGTACAGCTACCGGTCCCAGCAGCAAGGCTGCTACCTTACCAACCCGTACCGGCCAATAGCGGATGGCACCGCCCAGTATTCCATCGGCATCACGCGCCACCAGAGAAAGTCGCGCAACCGGGTCAACCCCGTCGCGCAATCTGTAAGATGATAATGCCGCGCGCCCAGGTGCAAAGCACAGATCATACAGCGCCTCGACCTCCCAAAAATCACCGGCCTGTTCCTCGTCGAGGCTGTACACACTTGCCCTCCCAGCCCATTTTGCGCTCTTTCAGCAAAATAGCGGGTTTCAATGCCCGCCCAGAATGCCGGTTTTTACCGAATAATCCGTGTAATCGGTAGCAATTTCATAATCCGGGTCGTCATCGCTGTCGATGATCAAATGCCCGGCGCGTAGGAGCAGATCACGGCAATCGCGGCTAAGGTGGCGCAGTTGCAAGCGCTTGCCGGCGGCTTCATACTTGGCTGCCACCGCCTCGATTGCTTGCAGGGCGGATTGGTCCACCACTCGGCTGTCGGCAAAATCAACCACCACGTTCTTAGGGTCGTCCTCGATAGTGAACAGCTCTGCAAACCCCTCAGCCGAGCCAAAAAACAGCGGTCCCTGCACCCGGTAAACCTTGCGCTCTCCAGCGGTTTCATAAACATCTGCATGGATGCGCCGCGCGTTGTTCCAGGCGTAAGCCAGCGCTGAAACAATAACCCCGACCACCACCGCAACCGCCAGATCCTTGTAGACCGTTACCACCGTGACCAGCACAATCACAAAAGCATCCATACGCGGCACCCGGCCCAGGATGATGATGGAATTCCATGCGAATGTGCCAATCACTACCATGAACATGACGCCGACCAAGGCTGCCAGTGGAATTTGCTCGATCAGCGGCGCGGCAGCAACAATGAACAGGAGCAAAAACAACGCCGCCGCAATGGCCGCAATGCGCGTGCGCCCCCCGGATTTCACGTTGATCATGGACTGGCCGATCATGGCACAGCCACCCATGCCGCCAAAAAACCCGGTCACCGTATTGGCCACGCCCTGTGCAATACATTCCTGCGAGGCCCCGCCGCGTTTGCCGGTAATTTCACCTACCAGATTAAGCGTCAGCAGGCTCTCAATCAGGCCAATGGCCGCAAGAATGATGGCGTAGGGCAGGATGATTTCCAGTGTCGCAAGATTCAGCGGCACCATGGGAATATGAGGCATCGGAAAGCCGCCTTGAATAGACGCAAGATCGCCCACCAGCGGCACATCAATGCCAAAGCCAATAACCAGCGCTGCCACTACACCAATCCCCGCCAGAGGTGCCGGAATGACCTTGGTGATTTTCGGCATGACCCAGATAATGGCCATGGTCAGCCCTACCAGCCCCAACATGGCAAAAAGCGGCATACCTGAAAGCCATTCGCCGCCCACTGTCCCATGCCCGGACACCTCAGCCGTGCCCGGCACCTTGAATTGCGTCAGTTGCGCCAGAAAAATCACGATAGCCAGACCGTTGACAAAACCCAGCATCACCGGATGTGGCACCAGCCGGATAAACTTGCCCCAGCGCATGACCCCGGCAACAATCTGGATCAGCCCCATCAGAACCACGGTGGCAAACAGGTATTCAACCCCGTGCTGTGCCACCAATGCCACCATCACCACGGCCAGCGCCCCTGTCGCCCCCGAAATCATGCCAGGCCGCCCGCCGATAAAGGCCGTGATCAGCCCCACTATAAAGGCGGCATAAAGCCCAACCAGCGGATGCACCCCGGCCACAAAAGAAAATGCCACCGCCTCGGGCACCAGTGCCAGCGCCACGGTCAGGCCCGAAAGAATTTCGATGCGCCAGCGCGCCGGCGTCAGGGGCTCGTCCGCTGCAAGGCGCAGATCTGGACTTTGGTAAGAGGTGCGGATACGGGCGGCATAACGCCTCAAAAGGGCTCGGGGCAAGGGATCACCTTAATTAATGCTTGGAATCATTCTACAGAGCCGCCCTCATAGCTTGGCACGCCCTGTTTGAACAGCCTCCCTCTGCCAGCAAGCTGTCGAAGGTGGAATCCGGTTGCTATTCACCCCCCCTTTTGCCACCAATAACAAGCAAGGAAAGGAAGTGATATGGAGACCATGATCGGTGTTATCGGCGGCTCGGGCTTGTATGAAATTAACGGGCTGGAAGGGGCTGAGTGGGTTACGGTGGACAGCCCTTGGGGCAAGCCCTCAGACGCCATTCTGACCGGCGTGCTGGACGGCGTGCAGATGGCCTTTCTGCCCCGGCACGGACGCGGTCATGTGCATGCGCCCAGCACGGTGCCCTACCGCGCCAATATCGACGCGCTGAAGCGGCTGGGGGTTACTGATGTGATCTCGGTTTCGGCTTGCGGCTCGTTTCGCGAAGATATGGCACCGGGGGATTTTGTTCTTATAGATCAATTCATTGACCGGACATTCGCCCGCGAGAAAAGCTTTTTTGGCACGGGATGTGTGGCCCATGTCAGCGTGGCGCACCCCACTTGTGCGCGGCTTGCCAAGGTCTGCTTCACAGCGGCGGAGGCTGCGGGTGTGAAAACTCATATGGGCGGCACTTATCTGGCTATGGAAGGGCCGCAGTTTTCCACGATTGCTGAAAGCAAAATGTACCGTGAAAGCTGGGGGGCCGATGTCATTGGCATGACGAATATGCCGGAAGCCAAGCTGGCCCGTGAGGCCGAGCTTTGCTATGCTTCAGTAGCAATGATTACCGATTATGACAGCTGGCATCCAGACCACGGCGCGGTGAATATTACCGAAATCATCAAGACCCTGACCGGCAATGCCCACAAGGCCCGCGCCCTGCTGGCCCGCCTGCCTGCCCTGCTTTTTGCCGCGCGCACGCCCTGCACAGATGGCTGCGACCGGGCACTGGAATACGCCATCATGACCGCGCCCGAAGCGCGCGATGCCGCCCTTTTAAAGAAGCTGGACGCGGTTGCCGGCCGGGTTTTGTAGCCTGGCAGGAGGTTGCAGGAGGAATGATACAAAACACGTTATTTGCCACGTTGTATGCGCAGGCCTGGTCGGTTAGTTTTAACTGTGGCCGTTTGAGGATTTTAGCGCCGCCTTGCGCCCTAGGGGTAGAAAAAGATGCCATTTGAAATCTGTCTGACAAGAGGCAGCGGCGTGGCCTTGATTACCATGGGCGCATTAACAGCTACACTTCGCCGCACACCCTTCTGAGGAAACATATGAAAACCGTAAAAGATTACATCCGTACCATCGTTGATTTCCCCCATGAGGGCATCATGTTTCGTGATGTCACTACGTTGTTTGCCGACCCGCGCGGCTTTCGCATGGCGGTGGATCAGATGCTGCACCCCTATGCGGGCATGCAGATTGACAAGGTGGTAGGGCTTGAGGCGCGCGGCTTTATCCTTGGCGGGGCCATTGCACACCAGCTGACCGTCGGTTTTGTGCCTATCCGTAAGAAAGGTAAACTGCCCGGCGGCGTAATTTCTGAAGCCTATACGCTGGAATATGGCGAGGCCGTGATGGAAATTCATGACGACGCCATCAAGCCGGGCGAGAGAATACTGGTGGTTGATGACCTGCTGGCTACCGGCGGCACCGCTGCAGCAGGCATCAAGCTGATTGAGCGGCTTGGCGGCGAAATCATCTCGACCTCGTTCATCATCGACCTGCCAGAGCTGGGCGGGCGCAAGATGGTGGAAGGTATGGGCATGGACGTGCAGGTTTTGTGCGAATTCGATGGCGCATAAATCTTTTGCTAACGATCTTGCCCTAAACTGAACCTGCCTGTGGGAGTACAGGCGCTGCTTGTGCACATGTGTAACTCACATTGCGACGCCCCGCCTCACCCCGGCGGGGCGTTTTGCTTTCTATCCTCACCAAATATCACCCCCGGATTCATGATGCCCGCCGGGTCCAGCGCTACCTTGATGGCCCGCATGGCTGCCAACCGGGTCGAATCGCCAAAGCGCGCCAGTTCTGCCACTTTCAGCCGTCCGATACCGTGCTCAGCAGAAAATGAGCCACCATATTCCTGCACCATATTGTAAACTGTCGCGCGCACCTTTTCTTTCATACCCGGAAAATCTGCGCGCTGCTGCCCCACCGGGGCAAACACGTTGAAATGCAGGTTACCGTCACCCAGATGGCCAAATGCGTTCACTCTGAATGGTCCCAGAGCGGCGATGGCTTCGCCACAGCGCAAAATGAATTCTGGGATCAGCGACAGCGGTAGAGAAATATCATGCGACGAGACCGACCCAAGCCGCTTGTTGGCCTCGGGTATCTGCTCGCGCATGGCCCAGAGGGCGGCCCGCTGCGCCCCGGAGGCCGCCACCACCCCATCACTGACCAGGCCGGCGGCGTGGCCAGCTTCAAACAAATCTTCCAGAGCGGCATTGGCTTTTTGATTCGGCCCCAGGCCCAACTCGATCAGCACCGCCCAGCCGGGCAGCTCTGCAAATGGGGCGCGGGCCTTGCAGCCGGTCTCGGCCAAAAATCCCATACCTACGCCGCTGATCAGCTCGAATGCTGAAATCTCCGACCCCAGATGCGCCTGCGCCAGAGCCAGTAATGCCAACGCTGCGCCGGGATCAGGCACCACCAAAAGGGCTGTGCCAAGCTCTGCCTGGCGTGGGTATAGGCGCAAAGAAGCCGCCGTTATCACCCCAAGCGTGCCCTCGGCACCAATCAAAAGCCCGCGCAGGTCATAGCCGGTATTGTCTTTGCGCAGCCGCTTCAGCCCGTGCCAGATACTCCCGTCCGGCAGTACCGCCTCCAGGCCCAGACACAGATCGCGCGCATTGCCGTAGCGCAGTACATTAACGCCGCCGGCATTGGTTGAAAGCACGCCGCCAACCTGGCAGGAACCTTCCGAGGCTAGAGATAAAGGGAAAAGCCGCCCGGCCCCCTCTGCCGCCGCCTGCACATGGGTCAAAGACGCCCCGGCCTCGGCCACCAGCACATTTTCAGTTGGATAAACCTCGCGTATTGCCTGCATTCTCTCCAGTGACAGGATAACCGGCGTTGCACCCTGCGTCATCACCTGCCCGCCAACCAGCCCGGTGCCGCCGCCATAAGGCACAATGCTGACCCGCGCCGCATTGGCCACCCGGACAATCTGCGAAACTTCCGCAACCGATTCCGGTGCGACCAGCAGCCCGGCAATTCCCTGAAACAAGCCGCGCGGCTCTTCCAGATAGGTCGGGGTCAGGGGGCGAAAAACCGCTTCGGGCAGCATGGCTCGCAAAATCTCTTCAAAATTCTTGTCGGCCGGATTCAATCCCATGGCCTTTTCCCCTGTTTCATCTTGGCCCAAATACTCCCGCCGGAGGCTTTCAGCCGCCGCGTAGCGGCTCTCTCTTTTTTGCAAAACTTATCCACAAAACCAGCAGTCACTTTTGCAAGTGTATCCTACCCGGCTTGCGTGCGCCCGCGCCGGTCTGAACGCAGGGCCGCATATAACACATGATTTCGCCAGCGCCCGTTGATCTGTAAATAAGATTGCGCCACCCCTTCATACTTAAACCCGGCCTTCTCCAAAACCCCGCGCGAGGCCTTATTTTCCGGCAAACACCCGGCCTCAAGCCGGCTGAGGTCCAACACGGTGAAGGCATGATGCTGCAAAGCCTCCAAAGCTTCACGCATATAGCCCTGCCGTGCAAAAGCAGCCCCCACCCAATACCCGCATGTGCCAGCCTGCGATGGGCCACGGCGGATATTATCCAACGTCAAGGCCCCGATCAGCGCCTGATCCGTACGCCGGAACATAAACAAAGGCAGGGCCGAGCCGCGCGCAACAGAGCGACTGGCCCAGTATACCCGGCCTGTAAATCCCTTACGGCTAAGGTGGTCATCGCCCCAGACCGGCTCCCACGGTGCCAGAAACTCCTGGCTTGCCTGGCGCAAAGCTACCCAGGCGCGAAAGTCACCATGTACGGGCGGGCGCAAACTCAGCCGCTTGGTCTCAATCCGGGGCATTTTTGCGCGCCTGAACATCAGGCCACCAGACGGGCACGCAAAGTTTCCAGCCGAGGTGAATCTTTGGCTGGTCCATAGACAGCCAGTGCTGCCGGTGCCTGATTAAGCTTTCCGGCAAAATCGCGCACACCTGCAAGTGACACCGCGTCAATCTTGGCAATGCTCTCGCTCAAGGGTGGTACTCGGTTCCAGATTGCCACCAGCCGCGCCAGCCGTTCGGCTCGGCTTGAGGCACTTTCCAGCCCCATCAACAGGCCCGATTTCATCTGCACCCTGGCCCGCGCCACCTCGGCCTCACACATATCATCTGCAGCGCGTTTCAGCTCGTCCATTGCCAACCCCGCAAGCTCTTCAATGCGCTCACCCGATGTGCCGGCATAAAGCGTAATCATGCCACTATCACTGTAGGCTCCGGCCTGCGCAAAGATAGTATAACACAGGCCGCGCTTTTCACGGATTTCCTGAAACAGCCGCGATGACATGCCGCCACCCAAAGCGTTAGCATAGACCTGCGCTGTGAAAATTTCATCATCGTGGTAATTCGGCCCCTCTAGCCCAAGGGTGAAATGCACCTGCTCCAGCGCCTTCACCTCGCACCGCTCGCCGCTAGCAAAACGGGCCGGGGTCAGCGGGGTTTCCGGGCGGCGCTCAAGACTGCTGAAGGTGGCTTCTGCCAGACGCATGATTTCCTCATGGTCCACCGCCCCGGCCGCCGCCAGAACCAGCCGCTCAGGGCCGTAATGCGCCCGAACAAACCCGGCCAGATCATCACGGTTGAAGTTTGAAACCCGCTCGGCCGGGCCCAGAATGCTACAGCCAAGCGGCTGGTCCGGATAAGCCAGCTCCTGCAACCAATCGAACACCAAATCATCAGGTGTATCCAGCGCCTGACCAATTTCCTGCAAGATCACGCCACGCTCTGTCTCAATTTCAGCCACGTCAAATACCGGATTCAGCACGATGTCTGAAATCACATCAAAAGCCAGCGCCACATCGTCTTTCAGAACCCGGGCGTAATAGGCCGTGACCTCGCGGCTGGTATAGGCGTTGATATAGCCGCCGACATTTTCAATGGCCTCGGCAATCTCAAGTGCCGAGCGCCGCTTGGTGCCTTTGAAGGCCATATGCTCAAGAAAATGCGCAATGCCGTTTTGCGCGCGCCGTTCATGGCGGGCGCCTGCCGTGACCCAGATGCCAATGGAGGCACTTTCCAACCCCGGCATATGCTCCGTGACCACGCGCATACCATTGGGCAAGGTGTTGAAGTTTATACTCATGATGAAAGCCGCTCGCGGATCAAATCCTGCACCGCGCCCAGATCAGCCGCCACCCGCGTCAGCCGTTCCTCTGCCTCAAATTGTCTGACCATGGCCGCGGGCAAGGGCACTTCCTGCCCACTGGCTTTGGCCACCGCCTCGGGAAACTTAGCCGGATGCGCCGTGGCCAGTGTAATCATCGGGGTTGCGCCAATATGCTCTCTGGCAACCTTGACGCCTACGGCCGAATGCGGGCAGATCACCTGGCCGGTTCGCAAATGGGTGGCTTTGATTGTCGCCATGGTTTCCTCTTCCGAAGCACTGCCCGAGCTGAACTCGCTACGCAGCCAGTCAATCGCACCTTGCGAGATTGTGAATCCACCCTTGGCCAGGTCTGCCATCTGGCCTGCCACCGCGGCGCCATCACCGCCGTATGCGTAGTACAATGCCCGTTCAAAATTTGAGCTGACCTGAATATCCATGCTGGGGCTGATCGAGGGCACAACCCCGCCCTTGGTATAAGCGCCGGTTTCAAGCGTGCGGTGCAGAATATCGTTCTGATTGGTGGCAATTACCAGTTTTTCGATCGGCAGGCCCATTTTGCGTGCAATAAACCCGGCGAAAATATCACCGAAATTACCGGTGGGTACAGAGAAACTGACCGGGCGTTGCGGCGCGCCCAGAGACACAGCAGAGGTGAAATAATACACCACCTGCGCCAATACCCGCGCCCAGTTGATCGAGTTGACTCCGGCCAAGCGCACCTCGTCACGGAAGCTGAAATCATTGAACATGTCTTTCAGCAAGCCCTGGCAGGTGTCAAAGTCACCGTCTATGGCCAGCGCATGCACATTGGCCTCAGAGGGCGTGGTCATCTGGCGGCGCTGCACATCTGAAACCCGGCCATTGGGGTACATGATAAATATATCTACCGCTTCCAGCCCCCTGAAAGCCTCAATGGCGGCACTCCCCGTGTCGCCCGAAGTGGCCCCAACAATGGTCACCCGTTCATTGCGGCGCGCCAGAGCGTCCTGAAACAACTGACCTATCAGCTGCATGGCAAAATCCTTGAAAGCCAGGGTCGGCCCGTGAAACAGCTCCAGCAGGAAATGGTTGGTCCCCAGTTGCACCAGCGGCGCGCGGGCGGCGTGGCCAAAGCCCTGATAGGCGCGCCCAATGATGCCTTCCAGGGCCGTGTCGGTGAAGCTTGCGCCGATAAAGGGCCGCATGATACGAAAGGCCGCTTCCTCGTAGGAAAGCCCGGCAAGGGCAGCTATTTCGCCATGGCTCAGGGTCGGGATGTTTTGCGGCAAGTACAGTCCGCCATCACGCGCCAACCCGGTCAGCATAGCGTCTTCAAAACTTAAATGCGGGGCATTTTCACGAGTCGAAATATAGTGCATAAGAGAGATTCCTCAGAATGTTCGCCGCTTCATACGCCAAAGCGCCAACCCTGTCATCAGCAGCCATGTGGCTGCCAGCAAAAACCATGTAACCGCATATTCCAGGTGCCGGTTAGCAACACCTTCACTGGTTACAGGCATCGGCAGAATACCAGTCACAGCGGGGGTAATTTCACGCGCCACGATCAACACCGGCTCCGTGCCCAGGTAGGCTGAAATTGTTGCAATATCACGGGCAAACCACAGGGCATTGTCCGGCTCTGGTGCCGGCGTCCAATTATCAAGCTCATCGGGCCAATGCAGGTTGCCGGTTACGGCAATGGCATGCGGCAGGCTGGCTTCTTCCTGCTGGCTTATGCGCTGAAAGCCAAGGTCGAGCAACACCAGCCGCCCACTTTCCAGCCTAAGCGCCTGAATGATCCGGTAACCCGGCCCAAAATCACGACTCGAGGCCAGCACCCGCACCCCGCCCTGCCCCAATACGCCCTGCACCATGACCGGCAAATAGCGGTCGGCCTCCGGGGTAGGCAAGGCCGGCACCGCAACCGGCGCGGCTTTAATGCGCGCGTCTATGTCGGCCAGCACCCCGGCTTTCCACTGCAAGCGCTGCACCTGCCAGAAACCAAGGCTCAGAAAGAGGCCCAAAATGAGGATGCTCAGAACGGCTGTAACGGCGAAACGCATAATTTGCCCTGCAAAAGAAAAGCGCGAGACCCTTGCCCCGCGCCATATTTTCATCTTGGCACAAATACTCTCGCCGAAGGCAAGAATTTTTTACCTACTGGCCCCAGACATAGATCGAGGCAAACAAGAACAGCCAGACCACATCGACAAAGTGCCAATACCAGGCGGCAGCTTCAAAGCCTACATGGTTTTCTGGGGTAAAATGCCCCTTCAGAGCGCGCACCAGGCAGACCGCCAAGAATATAGTGCCGACGATCACATGAAAGCCGTGAAAGCCCGTAGCCATGAAAAAGTTGGCGCCATAAATGTTACCGGCAAAGCTGAACGTCGCGTGGGTATATTCATAGGCCTGCATGCCTGTGAAGGCGATCGCGAAAAATATTGCCAGCGCCAGTCCGGCGACCAAATCCTTGCGGTTATTTTCATGGGCTATCGCATGGTGCGCCCAAGTGGCGGCCATGCCTGACAGCAGCAGGATCAGCGTGTTGATCAGCGGCAGGTGCCAAGGGTCAAAGGTCTCAATTCCCGCGGGGGGCCAGATGCCGTCTATGGCCGGGCTGTATGGTCCCATCGGGTACAGGGCATGCTTGAAAAAACTCCAGAACCAGACGGCAAAAAACATCACTTCCGAAATGATGAACAGAAGCACCCCATAGCGCAGGCCGATCTGCACCACCTTAGTGTGATCACCCTGATGCGCCTCTGTAACCACCTCGGCCCACCAGACAAACATCACATAAATTATCAAAGCCAGCCCAATAAAAAACGGCCACGGCCCGGCAACTTCCGCCATCCACAAAACCGCGCCATAGAACATGACAAACGCCCCGATTGCTGCCAGAAGCGGCTGAATCGAAGGTGGCAGAATGTGAAAATCGTGGTTCTTTGCATGTCCCATTGCGGCATTTCCCTGTTATTGATTGCGGCTATCAGCCTCTGTCAAGCTCTGGTCAAGCGCGGCCAGATCGTCGCTTGAATCTGTGGGCAGTTCTGTTTCATAAAAGGTATAAGAAAGCGTGATCGTATTGAGGAACTTGGCCTCACGGTCATTTACGATCTCTGGGTCAACATAGAAAGTCAGCGGCATCACCACCCGCTCGCCGGGCTGCAACACTTGCTCAGTAAAACAAAAGCAGTCAATCTTCGAGAAGAAGTAACCCCCTGAAAACGGTGCCACATTATAGCTGGCAGTCCCTGCTATCACCCGGTCGGTCGGGTTGTAGGCTTCATAGAATGCCAGCCCGGTTTCACCAATTCTGACTTCCATTTCGCGTTGCAGGGGCTTGAATTCCCAAGGCATGCCCCGCGCTTTAGAGGCGTCAAAGCGGATTGTTATGGTTTGGTCGAGGATAATCTCTGACCCGGCAGTTGATACCTGTGTCACGCCTCCAAAGCCGGTAACCCGGCAGAACCAGTCGTAAAAGGGCACCGAGGCCCAGGCCAGCGCGCCCATGAAAACGACCACGCCCACCATCTTGGCCGCAGTTTTTTGTTTGACATCCATACTCATCCGTCGCCCTCCGCATGGGGAAGTGCCGAAACACCGTGCTCCATTGTTTTGACTATTGTCAGACCAAACATCAGGGCAACAAAACTTATCAGCACGAGGCCAAGCCCCACGTTGCGGCCAAATCGGCGCTTGTGCAGCTCATGGTCCGGTCGAAATGTCATCTCACCAGCCTCCCATACCAAAAAGTTTCAGACTTGCTTCCAGCATAAGGGCGCTAAAATGCAAGAAAAGATAAGCCAGTGACAGCTTGAAAAAATTACGTTCTGTCTTGTGCCGGTCAGCCTCGCTGGCCGCATCATCGCGGCGCAGGATATCAATCGCCCCCTTAATAAACAGGACATTCATCACCACCGCCACGCTCATATAGATTGGCCCGCCTATCGACGTAAGCCCCAAAGCCAACGCCACCACCGCAAGGCCCAGAGTGTAGCCCAGAATATGCCAGCGCGTGGCGCGGCGGCCATGGGTCACGGTCAGCATCGGCACGCCTGCATTTGCGTAATCTTCCTTGGTGAACAGGGCCAGCGCCCAGAAATGCGGTGGTGTCCAAGCCAGAGTCAGCGCAAACATCAGCACTGCCTCATGGCTGATTCCGCCGGTGGCCACAGCCCAGCCGATCATTGGCGGAAAGGCCCCGGCAGCGCCGCCGATGACTATATTTTGCGGTGTCCAGCGCTTCAGCCACATGGTGTAGATGACCACGTAAAAGAAAATGGTAAAGGCCAGCAGCCCCGCCGCCACCAAGTTTGAGGCCAGCCCCAGCATGACGACCGCCAGCCCGGCCAGACCAAAGCCCAGCCCCATGGCTTCACCACCTGTTATCTTGCCCGAGGGGATTGGCCGCGCCGCCGTGCGTCGCATCTTGGCGTCAATATCAGCATCCCACCACATGTTCAGCGCACCCGAGGCCCCGCCACCCACAGCAATGAACAGGATTGAGACCAGCGCCACATAGGGGTGCACATTGCCCGGCGCCACGACCAGCCCGACCATGGCGGTGAATACAACCAACGACATGACCCGGGGCTTCAGCAGCGCAAAATAGTCGCCAAGCTCGGCTTCGTATTCAGTCTTGATATGTGAGGCATCGGTCATGAATATCTACCTACTGGTACGTGACCATATTTCCTTGAGAAAAACCGGAGAATCATTGGCCTTCAGCAACCTGAACGCTTTGTGGCACACCGGCATATTCCTCGATCGCCCATTCCAGCCAAGCCTCATACTCGGCCTGGGTCACGGCCTTCACCGTGATCGGCATATAGCTGTGATCCTTGCCGCACAGCTCAGAGCACTGGCCAAAATAAATGCCTTCCTTGCCCTCATCGACCTCGAACCAAAGCTGGGCGATGCGCCCCGGCACCCCATCCTGCTTGACGCCAAAGGCCGGGATGGTCCAGGAATGGATCACATCGGCTGCGGTTACATTCATGACGATAACCTTGCCGGTGGGAACGATAACGGCAGTATCGGTGGCCAGCAGATATTCTGACTGCGAATAACCCGCCGCCTCAAGCTCGTCGCGCCTCAGCATGAAGCTTTCAAACTCAAACTCGTGGTCGGAATATTCATAGCCCCAATACCATTGGTAGCCCGTCACCTTGATGGTTACATCTGCCTTGGGAATGATCTGCTGCTTGAACAGCACTGGCAGGGAAAAGACTCCGATCACAATTAGAATAGCCACCGGAATCAAGGTCCAGGCAATTTCAATCGGTGTATGATGGGTAAATGTGGCAGGCACCGGGTTGGCGCGCCGGTTGTGGCGCAGCAATGTGTAGCCAATCAAAGCAAACACAAACAGGGTAACTGCCGTAATGATATAGAGAATGAAAGTATCCAGCCAAAAGGCATCCGCGGCAAGGGAGGTGGCGGGCGGCTGAAAACCCATCAGCCCGTCAACCGGTGCGCCCTTGATCTCCAGATCCTGAAACTGAATTCCTTGCTGGGCCTGAGCCATCGTAGCCATCACAAAAGCAGAAAGAGCCGCCATAGGTGCAAGAATTATTTTCTTTATCTGCATGAGGTCTATCATTCTCCCGTTTAGCAGGTGCTTGCTGCACCTTTGCATACCGGGACCAACATTCTATGAAGGAATCCCATTGCGTCTTGGGAATGTGAAACCATATTAAAAGGCAGGGAACAAGCAAAACCTGTGCGGATTTGTCACTGCGCCGATTGTCACACAAGCTGCCTTGCTGAGAAACATTGAGGATTACATGAGTAAACACACACCTTTCCGCCCGTTTGAGACGCATCTTGATCACAACAGAACCCTAAAACTTTTGCAAAAGGCCACGCAGGGGGCCGATGATGGCGAACTGTTTCTGGAGCGCCGCCGCGCCGAGGTGCTGGTGTTTGACGACGGAAGGGTGAAAACCGCTAGCTATGACGCTTCCGAGGGCTTCGGGCTACGCGCGGTGCGCGGTGAGACTGCGGGCTATGCCCACTCCACCGACATCAGTGAATCCTCCCTGAAACGCGCCAGTGAGACCGCGCGCCTGGCGGTAGGTGCAGGCGGTGGCAGCATGGCCGAGGCTCCGGCCCAGACCAACCACAAACTCTATACCGATGCCGACCCGATGGAAGATGCCGCATTTCCTGTGAAAATCGAAACCCTGCGCCAGATCGACGCTTTCACGCGCGAGCTTGACAGCCGCGTGGTACAGGTCTCAGCCACTATCGCCGCCAGCTTGCAGGAGGTGCATATCTTGCGCCCGGATGGCAGTCTGGTCAGCGATACACGGCCCATGACGCGCCTAAATGTTTCGGTAATCGTTGAGAAAAATGGCCGCCGTGAGAGTGGTAATTTTGGCGGCGGCGGGCGTGCCATGCTGACGCCACTACTAAACCCGGATCACTGGCAGGGCACTGCCCGCGAGGCGCTGCGCATCGCTCTGGTCAACCTTGAGGCCGTGCCTGCCCCCGCCGGGCAGATGGATGTGGTGCTGGGGGCCGGCTGGCCGGGCATTTTGCTGCACGAAGCAGTGGGCCACGGGCTTGAGGGTGACTTTAACCGCAAGGGCACCTCTGCCTTTGCCGGGTTGATGGGCCAGCAGGTGGCGGCCAAGGGTGTCACCGTGGTTGATGACGGCACGATACCAGACCGGCGCGGCAGCCTCACGGTGGATGACGAGGGCACGCCAAGCGCGCGCAATGTGTTGATAGAAGGCGGCATATTGGTAGGCTATATGCAGGACCGCCAGAATGCCCGCCTGATGGGTGTGGCGCCCACCGGTAATGGTCGGCGCGAAAGCTATGCCCACACGCCAATGCCGCGCATGACCAACACCATCATGCAAGGCGGGCAAGCCACAAGAGACGAGGTGCTGGCCGAGCTGCGCGACGGCATTTATGCGGTCGGCTTTGGTGGCGGACAGGTTGACATCACCAATGGCAAGTTCGTGTTTTCCTGCACCGAGGCGTACCGGGTGGAAAACGGCCGCATCGGCGCACCGGTGACCGGTGCCACCCTAATCGGCGACGGCCCGGCGGCGATGAAACAAATCCGCGCCATTGGCAATGACATGGCGCTGGATTCCGGGGTGGGTAATTGCGGCAAGGCGGGCCAATGGGTGCCCGTGGGTGTCGGCCAACCCACCTTGCTGATTGGTGGCCTGACAATAGGCGGTTCTGGCGGTTAGCGCAGCCAGAACCGGTTGCGCAGGCCAAGGCTCAACAAGAACAACAGCATACCCCCAAAACCGTCCTGCGCCCCGACCTTGCTAATCATCCCCGGCAACCACAGCGTAAACAGGTAAAATGGAAAAGGCCCGCGCCCTCTAAGTGTTGTGGGCGTTTTGCATCCAATATGTGGCTCAGATTAAATGCAAAACGCTTTAGTCTTCGTCGTCTTCAGCTTCACCCAGCAAGGCCGCAACCTTCAGGGCCAAATTCTTGTAAATAGCCGCATGGGGCCCGTCCGGGTCCGAGATAATCAGCGGTATGCCTGCGTCCGAGTTCTTGCGGATGTCCATATGAAGCGGGATTTCCCCCAGAAACATCACACCTAAACGGCGGGCGTCCGCCTCGGCTCCCCCGCGGCCAAAAATTTCGCTGATCTCACCGCAATGCGGGCAAACGAAGTGCGACATATTCTCAATGATGCCCAAAATAGGAACGTCCACATCCTTGAACATTTTCAAGCCTTTGCGCGCGTCAACCAGCGCCAAATCTTGCGGCGTTGAAACGATGACCGCGCCGGAAAGCGGGGTTTGCTGGGCCATGGTCAACTGCGCATCACCCGTGCCGGGGGGCATGTCGAGAATGAGGAAATCCAGCTCGCCCCAGACCACTTCACGGGTCATCTGCATCAGGGCGGAAACCACCATCGGCCCGCGCCAGATAACCGGCGCTTCTTCATCCATCAGAAAGCCCATGGACATGATTTTCATGCCGTATTTCTCAACCGGGATAACCTTTTCATCCACAATTGCCGGCCGGTCTGTAATATTCAGAAGCCGCGGAATCGACGGGCCGTAAATATCTGCATCCAGCAGCCCGACCTTAAAGCCCAGCGTGCTCAGGGTGGCGGCAATGTTGACGGCGGTGGTCGATTTGCCAACCCCACCTTTACCCGAAGCCACCGCAACAATGTGTTTTATGCCGGGAATAGCCGCTTGCGCCGGGCGCAGGTCGGGGCCGGGCACACCGGGGTTTTTGGCAGGTGCCGACCGTAATTTTGGCGCTTCACTACGCACAGCCGCCTGCGCCGCATCTGCATCGGCCTGTGTCGGGGCTGCAACCTCTATACCACCACGTTCGGCTGTCAGCACCACAAGTAACTTTGCCAGGGTATCAATATTGTCTTTCAGGTGTTTCTCAATATCAGCCTTTAGCTGTTTCATGTCGCCCATCGTGTCTTCCGGCACATTGACGGTGACCACAACATTTTGGCCCTTTACCGCAATATCCTTGGCCGAAACCAGCCCGGCTTCAACAATATTTCCCTTGATGCCGGGCAGCTCAACTTCTGTGAGATGTGCAAGAATTCGAGTTTTCATCTGTGTGTTTCCCTATTGGGCCGAAGCCTCAGCCACGTGAGTAATACATACCGACGACGTGTTCCGCCTCGGCAAAGAACAGCCAGCGCCCGACGACCACGCCCATAACATGGCTGGCCAGCGCAATGAAGGCGGTGACGTGGCCCGCCGGGGTCAAAAGCAGCAATAATGCCGGCAGAACCCCGACCAGCAACCCGGTAATGACCCGCAATTTTAGCGCGTGTTTGCGCCCGACCAGGTGAATCATTTCATCCATCACGTAATTGCGCGAGGTATGCGCCGTTTCCAGCAGGCGCACCTTGCCGATGCTGCCCAGCCCGGTTGCGGTGCCCTTATCGGTTTTCATATTGGCTACGCGCCTGTCGCCCAGCATCCAGGCGGCAACTTGTAGCAAGGTCAGGGCCACAATCAGCCAACCGGCCATTTTTACCTCACCAGTCAGAAGCGCCCCGCCAGCCAGCGCATAAAGCAAAAAAAGCGCCGGGTTCAGCGGCATCATGTTCCAACGCGGCACGGTTTTAAGCTGTGTGTACATCATTGAGGTGGTGAAAACGGTGATCAGCGCCAACACCGCCCCGATAAAGCCCAACACCGGTAGATGCGTGTTCAGGAAGATCAGCGCAATGGCATAGGGCGCGAAAGCCAGCAGGGTGACCACCGCCATGATACCCTCCCGGCTGAGCCATGAGGTGCGCCACTGGCTGAAAGCATAGATCGCGTTCATCTTGTTGCCCAGATGGAAGGTCGAAGCCAGCAGGCCTCCGATGGAAAGCCCGTAGGCGATGAAGAAAAAGGCAAATGCCGTAACGCCGGTGACATTTGGAAAGCCAAGGCCAAGCCAGGCCAGAAGGCCAAATCCAAGACCTGACAGGGTGGTGAAGATAATGACTGAAGGGGCAGGATGCATCAGAGTTTCTCCAGAGCTTTATCCAGCCAGCCAAGAAAGCCTGTGGCCTCAAAGGCGACAGGTTTCAGGTCGGGTAATGGATTTTCTTCCATCGTGTCTTTGGGCCGGGGTGGCAGATATTGGTTGACTGGTCGCGCGCCCAGCTCTGGCATCAGGTCCATACCGCCGCGTTCGGCCACAAGCTTCGAGACATCACTATCAGGGTCGCCCAGATCACCAAAATGCCGCGCCCCTACTGGGCAGGTGCGCACGCAAGCTGGTTCCCGGTCTTCCTCGGGCAGGTTTTCGTTGTAAATCCGGTCAACACAAAGCGTGCATTTCTTCATGATGCCCGCATCCTGATCCAGCTCGCGCGCGCCATAAGGGCAGGCCCAGGCACAGAGACCGCAGCCGATGCAGCGGTCTTCATTCACCAGCACAATGCCGTCCTCAACCCGCTTATAGCTGGCACCCGTCGGGCAGACCGGCACACAGGGCGCATCTTCGCAATGCAGGCAGGATTTTGGAAAGTGAATGGTTTGCGCCGCCTTGCCCTCGGGCTGCACTTCGTAGCTGAATACCCGGTTCAAAAACGTGCCGTGCGGATCGCCGCTATACGGGTCAATATCACTGAGCGGCGTGCCATAATTTTGCGTGTTCCAGCCCTTGCAGGCGGTGACGCAGCCATGACAGCCAACGCAGGTATCAAGGTCAATCACAAGGCCGAGCTTTTTCTCGGTATGGCTGGGCAAACAGGTCATTGAATTTTCCTCGCGACCAATTTTGCACCCTTGCCAACTGGAGACTTTATTGGTGGGTGTGCAGGTTGCGATTCTGCCGGTTTTGGCACGGCCTTCTCAATTTTCACCCGCAGGTCAAACCAGGCGGCTTGGCCTGTAACAGGGTCTGAATTGGTCCAGCGCATGCCGTCTTCGCGGGGCGGTTGCAGCTCATGGATCAAATGGTTCAGCAAGAAGCCTTCTGTGGCCTCGGAAGCGTCATCATCCAAGGCCCAAGCACCCTTGCGTTTGCCAATGGCGTTCCATGTCCAAACCGTATTTTCATTCAGCCCGGCCTGAAGAGCCACGGGTACCGTGATGGTGCTATGAACTGATGAGACCTTGGCATAATCACCTTCTTCAAAGCCATTTTCTTCCCAGATTTTGGTGGGCAGATACAGGTAGTTCATGCCGGTAATTTGCCTGAGCCAGGCGTTTTGCGTGCCCCATGAATGGTACATGTGCATGGGGCGCTGGGTCAGGGCGTGAATGGGGTATTCATCGCTATCCACAACATCATCTTCAAGCGGCTGATACCAAATTGGCAGCGGGTCCATTATGCGCTTTACCTGATCGCGCAAATGATCAGGCGGCTGCACATCACCGTGGCCCTCGGCGGCCAGTTGCAGCTTGCGCAGAGGCTCTACATAGAGGTTGAAGACATAAGGCGCCGGGGCGTCAAAAATGCCGCGTGATACCGCCCAATCCTGATAGCCTTGGTTCCATGGCTTGTAAAACGAGGCTTCCTCGGGGATGTGATCAATCCAGAAGCCGCCATTTTCAATATAGCGCTTGATCTGGTCCGGGTTTGGCTCGCCACGCCCTTTGCCCTCGCCATCCTTGCCGCGCCATCCAGCCAGCGGGCCAATGCCGGGGCGGCGCTCATGGTTGACCAGATAATCGGCGTAATCTTTAAATTTCTGGCTGCCGTCCTCATTGACAAAACCGGGCAGGTCCAGCCGGGCGCCAAGCTCGACCAGTACTGACTGAAAGCCCCTCACATTGCGGTCAGGCTCCACCACCGGCCAGCGAATGGCATCGGCCAGCCCGTCAGCCTCGCAAATCGGCCGGTCGAGCAGCGAGATGCAATCGTGGCGCTCAAGATAGGTGGTGTCAGGCAAAATCAGGTCGGCATAAGCTACGGTTTCCGAACTGTAGGCATCGGAATAGATGATATGCGGAATTACATAATCGCCATTCTCGTCCTTGTCGGTCAGCATTTTCATGACCTGCGTTGTGTTCATTGACGAGTTCCACGCCATGTTGGCCATATACATGAAAAGGGTGTCGATCTTGTAGGGATCACCCGCATGGGCATTGGAAATCACCATATGCATGAGGCCATGGGCAGAAAACGGGTTTTCCCAGGTGAAGGCCTTGTCGATCCGCTTGGCTGAGCCGTCTTCGTTGATAAGCAGGTGCTCCGGCCCCAGAGGATAGCCCAAATGCGGGCCATCGAGCGGCTTGCCCGGTTGCGCCCCCGCATGTGGTTTTGGATGCGCTTGCGGCGGTTTCGGGTAAGGCGGCTTGAAGCGAAAACCGCCGGGTACCTCGACGCTGCCCAGCAGAATTTGCAGCACATGCAGGGCGCGGGCGGTCTGAAAGCCGTTTGAATGCGCTGCAATACCGCGCATGGCGTGCATGCTGATCGGCCGCCCGGTCATGGTTTCGTGCTTTTCACCCTTCCAGTCGGTCCAGGGCTGCTCAATGGTGATCTCTTCCTCAAAGGCAACGCGGGCCATTTCGGCAGCCAGCGCCTTGATGCGAGCAACCGCGATGCCGCAACGCTCCGCCACGGCTTCGGGCGCATATTCCTCACCCAGATAGCGCTCGGCCATGAGTTGCAGCACCGGGCGGTGGGTGATGCTCCCCTTGGTGTAATTGCCCGCAAGATCAGGCATGACGCCCTTCTTGTCGTAAGGTGCGAGCTTGCCGGTGGCGCGGTCAATCACCTGCTCCTTGCCGTCTTTGTCACGGAAAAACAGGCCCTTTTCAGGCGAATTAGGGTCTTCATTGACCACAAACCCGGCATTGGTGTAGCGGCTCAGGTAGTTCAGGTCGATATTACCGGACTTCATCAGCTCATGCACCAAGGCCAGAATAAACAGCCCGTCAGTACCCGGTGTGATGCCAAACCATTCATCGGCCACAGCGTTGTAGCCCGAGCGAATCGGGTTGACGCCAATCATCTTGACACCCCGCTCCTTGAGCTTGCCAATGCCGATTTTGATGGGGTTGCTGTCATGGTCTTCAGCCACGCCGAATAGGATGAACAGCTTGGTACGGTCCCAGTCAGGTTGGCCAAATTCCCAAAACGCGCCACCCATAGTATAGATGCCAGCCGCCGCCATATTGACCGAGCAAAAACCGCCATGGGCCGCATAATTGGGCGTGCCATAAGCCTGTGCAAACCAGGCGGTAAAGCTTTGGGATTGGTCCCGCCCGGTGAAAAAAGCCAGCTTCTTAGGGTCACTCTTGCGGATCGGGGCCAGCCAGCCAACGGCGATGTCCAGCGCCTCATCCCAGCTGATTTCCTCAAACTCGCCGGAACCTCGCGGCCCAACGCGCTTTAATGGCGCTTTCAGACGCGACGGGGCCAGATGCTGCATGATACCAGAGGCACCCTTGCCGCAGAGCACGCCCTTATTGACCGGATGGTTGCGGTTGCCCTCAATATAAACAACCTCCTCGCCCTTCATATGCACATTGATACCACAACGGCAGGCGCACATATAACAGGTGGTCTGTCTGATCTCATCCGAGACAGGCGGAGAGGTGTTGATCTGAATATTTTCAGCTCTGGCCATTTTACTACATCTTTATATTGAGATAATCATATGAATGATTACAGCAAATCCAAAAAATGTAAATAGCGTTAGAATGAATCTAACTAACCTTAGGATTTCCGTCAGATTTCCACATCTTTAGGCGGACAGTAAAGCGCGTAAAGTGTTTCAATCAACGCTTCAACTTCGCGTGACGAGAGGGAATAGTATACTGATTGCGCCTCGCGCCGCGCCCGCACCAGACGTTCACCCCGAAGTTTGGCAAGCTGTTGCGACACAGTTGACTGCCCCAGACCTGTTTCATCCTGCAATTGCTGCACAGAACGCTCGCCTTCGCCCAATTTGCAGAGAATCAGCAGCCTTTTTTGGTTGGAAAGCACCCGTAAAAGTTCACTCGCCTTCTCGGCGGTTTCGTTCATTTCTTCGTGCGTCATTTCCATCAGGCTTAAAATCTCCCACGATTTCATGATGAAAGCCATCGCGCACGGCGTTCAATCAACTGTAATTCTAGTCTCTACTTGACGTAAGCCATTTTGTATTTAAAAATCGTAATAGTCAAATAAATGGTAGTAAGATCAAAATGGGAGGGCTGAATCATGCTCGATACACCTAATAATGCAAAAACGATGTCGATAATTGTCACCAAAGGCACACTGGATTGGGCCTATCCGCCCTTCATTCTGGCAACGACCGCCGCGGCGATGGATGTGGAAGTAACCATGTTTTTCACATTCTATGGGCTGCAATTGCTGAAGAAGGATCTGGACCTCAAAATCACGACTCTTGGCAATCCGGGTATGGAAATGCCAATGATGGGGATGCATATGAAAATGCCAAACATCGTATCGGTCATCCCCGGTGTGGACCGCATGGCGACCACAATGATGAAAAACCTGATCAAGAAAAAAGGCGTTGCCTCGATTCCTGAATTGCGCGAAGCGGCGATTGAAAGCGACGTGAAGATGATCGCCTGTCAAATGACGCTGGACCTGTTCGAGTTGGACCAGAAAGACCTGATCCCCGACATCAGCCTGGGTGGTGCCGCGACCTATATGGAAGGCGCCCTGAAATCTGACATCAACCTTTATATCTGAACAAACGACCACAAACGACCAATGGAGAATACCAAAAAATGGCCGATCAAACACTTGATACAAAAGGGCTGAATTGCCCGCTGCCCATTCTCAAAGCCAAGAAGGCCCTGAAGGGCATGGAGGCCGGGAAAATTCTTGAAGTTCTGTCTACTGACCCCGGATCGGTCGCTGACTTTGCAGCGTTCTGCAACCATACGGGCAATGAGCTTATGAGTTCAAACCAAAACGGTGACGTCTATACTTTTGAAATTAAGCGCGCCTGACTGTTTTTCTTTGCGAACCAAAAGCTCCGCCGGTTTGGCGGAGCTTTTTGCGTTAGCAGCACCCCCGCCAACTCATTCTGGCGCAAGCATATAGCCGGCCCCGCGCACGGTTTGTAAATAGCGCGGCTGTTTCGGGTCTTTCTCAATCTTGCGTCTCAGGCGGGTGATCTGCACATCAACCGCACGTTCCTGCGCCTTGTCTTCGCCCCGGCCCAACTTTTCAACAAGCTCCGCCCGGCTAACTGGCTCTCCGGGGTTGCCAGCCAGAATGTTCATTAATACACCCTCGGTTGCAGTCAGCCGAACAAGCTCTTCTCCACGCCAAAGCTCGCCGCGCTCAACGTCATATCTGACCAACCCCAGATGCAGAAATTTTGGCCTGGTATCGGCCACCGCCTGCGGCACCCGGCGCAAAATTGCGTTGATCCGTAGCAATAATTCTTTGGGCTCGAATGGCTTTGTCAGATAATCGTCGGCCCCGGCCTCCAACCCGGCAATCCGGTCTGCAGGCTCGCCCTTGGCGGTCAAAAGCAGGATCGGCGTGGTGATACGGGTGCGCAAATAGCGGGTCAGTTCTACGCCATCTTCACCTGGCATCATCACATCCATGACCAGCAGGTCAAACTCCAGACCATCAAGTAGGCGCCGGGCATGAGCGGCATCGCGCGCAACACTCACCCAAAATCCATGCCGGATAAGAAATTTCTGCAACAGCCCGCGAATGCGGTCATCATCGTCAATAATCAACAGATGAGCATCATCAATAGCGTTCATTTTCATGCCTCTTTTGAACGGTTATAATGGTACCGCAATTCGGGGTCCATCATTGCCTCAAGAACGGTACGAAAGCCAAAGACAGCCTCTGGCCCGGCTGCCAGATAGGCAACGCGCATGCGCTCGCGCTGGGCATCTGAAAGCTCTTGTTCAAGTGCTGCCCCGGCCTCGGTCAGAAAAAGGTTACGCTCACGCTTGTCGCGCCGCCCCACCCGGCTATCAACCAGCTGATCTTCAACCAGAGAACGCAGCACCCGGTTTAGTGATTGTTTTGTCACCCCCAAAATAATCAGCAGATTGCTGACCGTGGTGCCAGGGTTGCGGCGGATAAAATGGATTGCCCGGTGGTGGGCGCGGCCGTAAGCGTGTGCATCAAGAATTCTGTCGGGATCGGCGGTAAATCCACGATAGGCAAAGAACATGGCCTCTATGCCCTTGCGCAATTGCTCATCGGTCAAGAACAAAAGCCCCTGTCCGCCCGGATTTTGTGTTTCACCCATAAATTACCCTGAACATATAATTTCAATGACGTGATTTTACGTCAGCCTTGTTGACTTTCCAAGACTCAACTGGTAGCAATTCTCGATTTTAGCGCAATATTATGCCCGTATTCTGGCCTTTTTGCGCAACTTTTGCAAAAAGCAACAGAATATGCTGAAAGGATAGACCATGACAACAGCTTACGATGACCGCGACGGTTGGATCTGGATGGATGGCTGCATGGTCAAATGGCGGGCGGCAAATGTGCATATCCTGACTCATGGCCTGCATTATGCCAGCTCGGTTTTTGAGGGTGAACGCTGCTATAATGGCAAAATATTCAAATCGCTTCAGCACAGCCAACGCCTGCACGCCTCGGCTAAAATGATCGACTTTGAGATCCCTTGGACCATCGAGGAAATCGAAAAAGCCAAATACGGCCTTCTGAAAGCCAATGGGTTATCTGATGCCTATGTGCGGGCCGTGGCTTGGCGCGGTGTCGGTGAAGACATGGGAATTTCCTCGACAGGTAACCCGGTGCGCTTGGCCATT
>CAYNXK010000004.1:40135-40227 GCA_964401125.1 uncultured Aliiroseovarius sp. | reverse complement strand
TGGTGATCTGCGCTATCTGGTTCTGATGACACGGCGGCTGGCCATTGGCGGCATCCTGTTTCTCGGCTACGCCTATTATTGGTTTTCCGGTG
>CAYNXK010000004.1:28989-40125 GCA_964401125.1 uncultured Aliiroseovarius sp. | reverse complement strand
CACAAGCCGGCGGCCCCGACGGCGCGGCGGCAAGCGAGGCGCTGGCCGCGATCGGGCTGATCAGCTTTGTTGGCATGGCACAGGTGTTGCCGGCGCTGCTGGGCGGGCTGTTTTGGCGTGGGGCTACCCGTAGCGGCGCCGCCGTTGGCCTGCTGGCGGGCTTTGCCGTTTGGGCCTACACGCTGTATTTGCCCAGCTTTGGCGAGGGTGGCATGATCAGTGCGCACCTGCTGGCGGAAGGCCCCTGGGGTTGGGGCTGGCTGCGGCCACAATCTCTGTTGGGTATCAGGAGTACCGACCCGATTGTGCATGCGCTTTTTTGGTCTCTTACAGCCAATGTTCTGGCGTTTTTCAGCGTTTCATTGCTGACATTCCCGTCACCTCTTGAGCGGCTGCAATCGGCGCAATTCGTGCATGCTTTAACGCAGAACGCCTTGTCGAGTGGTTGGGCTGGTGGTCAGGGCACCGCTGAAGATCTGCTGATTCTGGCACAGCGCATTATGGGTCAGGCCGAGGCACAGGGCTTCTTTGCCGATCAAACTGCCGGCCAGGGCAAGGAGGGCTATCTGCCAGACCCGACACCGGATTTCATTGAGCAACTTGAGCGCCAGTTGGCAGGCTCGGTCGGGGCGGCCACGGCACATGCAATGCTTAGCCAGATTGTCGGCGGGGCAGCGGTAACGGTTGAGGACCTGATGGCGGTGGCGGACGAAACCCAGCAGGTGCTGGAATATTCCAGCCGCCTTAAAACGCAATCGGATGAACTTTCACGCACCGCCCGGCAATTATCTACGGCTAATGAAAAACTTACCCGGCTGTCGGTGCAAAAAGATGCCTTTCTCAGCCAGATCAGTCATGAGCTGCGCACACCCATGACCTCGATCAGGGCATTCTCGGAAATCCTGATGAACAATGATACCGATTTGTCCCGCGAGGAGCGGCACAGATATTCCGGTATCATTCAGGATGAAACTATTCGCCTGACCCGGCTGCTGGACGATTTGCTTGATCTTAGCATTCTGGAAAGCGGTCAGGTACGGATGGATATATCGGAGGCCAGCCTTGCGGATGTTCTGGACAGGTCCGAGGCGATATTGGCGACACAAATTGATGAGGCGGGGCTGCTGCTGCTGCGCCAGAGGGCGGCTGAAGACCTGACGTTGCTTATTGATGCCGACCGTTTGGCGCAGGTGTTTATCAACCTTATTGCCAATGCGGTTAAGTATTGCGATGCAAAATCACCAAGGCTTGAAATCGTAGTTTCTACCAGAAAGCAACAGGTTATGGTTGATTTTATAGATAATGGCACAGGCATTCCGGCGGCAGAACAGACTATTATATTTGAGAAATTCTCACGCCTGTCAGATCAGGCAGCGGCCGGAAGTGCCGGGCTGGGTCTGGCTATCAGCCGCGAAATCATGGCCCGGCTCGGTGGCAGCTTGACCTATCTGCCGGGGCAGGGTGGGGCAGCATTCCGGGTTGCTCTGCCACTGGTGAAAACACGCAATTGAACAAGGTATAGCGCACGGGAGTGAATTTTGATCCCAAAATTCATGAAGCATGCGCGTAAATTTAAAGGTTATATTTAAACTATTTGTAAACCTTGATCTGCAACATTTGTATTGTGCTAGCAGGGATTGACAGGTTGATGAATGATAAAAACAAACCAACAACCATGCAGCGCAAGGCAGGTGCCGGGCGGCCACCGCCTGAGATTGGCCGCCTGAATGTAGAGCGGGTGATGCGCTCTGTTATTGCGCAGGCTGCTGAGGACAGCGTGGGCATTATTGCCAGGATGCTCAGGGTTGCGGAAAAACGGCTGACGCTGGAGCCATTTGCTGAAAGTTTGCCAGAGCATGCCTTGCTGGCAATGTGCGAAGGGCCGGAGGAGCGGTTTGGCATGGTGGTGCTGGATGCTGATTGCCTTGCAGCCCTGATTGAGATGCAGACAACCGGGCGCATCGTGCCGGGCAAGGCGCAACCGCGCCCACCAACGCGCACCGATGCTCTGCTGGCGGCTGATTTTATTGACCGGGTTTTGGAGCTGTTTGAGGTGGAGGTTGCCGAGGCAGAATTGCCGATGGCCTCTGCGGTAACGGGCTATCGTTACGCGCTGCCCTTTGCTGATACCAGAGCTATGCTGATGGCGCTTGCTGATTGTCCTTACCGGCTTTTTGACATCCAGATTGATCTTGGCGAAGGTGGAAAAGAGGGCCAGATGCTGATCTTTCTGCCCTATGAGGTGGTGCAAGCCTCGGCCCTGGCGGGGAGTAACGCCGAGTGGCAAGAAGCACTGCTTGAGGCGGTAAAGGGCGCGCATGTAGAGCTTGATGCCGTCTTGATGCGCACACATATGGCGCTTGGAGAAGTCTCAGAGCTTTGTGTTGGCTCAATTATTAGCCTGCCGCGTGAGGCGGTTAGCCAGATCAAAATCGAAGGCCTTGGAGGGAAAGCCGTAAGCCTTGGCCGCCTTGGCCAGTCTGGCGGGTTTCGGGCGATCTGCATTGATTTACCCCAGGATAGTCAGCCAGATGATATGGCGGCGCAGGCTACACCTGGCATTGAGCATTTGGCAAGCCCAGCCTCAACCCCGCCTTTAGCGGCGCTTGAGGCACCGTCTTTGGCAATGGACATTGCCGCCACCGGCATGCCAGACGGGCTTGGCGATCTATCGGGCCTGCCTGACTTGAGCGCACTTGGAGAAGGGTCTGGCCTGCCAAGCCTGCCTGATCTACCGGGCCTGCCTGATCTGCCCGGTATAGCCGACCTTGAGACAGTCTAAAACCTATTGCTAAAATCTGTGCCCCTAAAGCGTCCCGCCCAAAACCTGAGGCACGGGTTTTGGGCGGGGCGCGCGAAACGCTGATACGGCGTGCTGCGCCCCGCCTCATCCCTGTATCAGCCTCTCATGGATTGCCGTGCAATCCACTGACGGCCAACGGGTATAAGGCAGGACGCTTTAACATGAGAAAAACGCTTTATTGCGCCTGATGCGCCCTGATCCTTGCTGCCGAGAACTTGAATTCCGGGATTTTTCCGACTGGGTCCAATTGTGGGTTGGTCAGTACATTGGCCGGTGCTTCCACAAAGCAAAACGGCATGAACAACATGCCTTCGGTTACATCGCGGTCGGCGCGCAGAATCAGGTTGATTGCACCGCGCCGGGTTTCGACCGTAACTTTCTGGCCGCGCCTCAACCCCTGACGTCCAATATCGCGCGGATGCATGGAGACAATTGGCGTGGGTTCATGCGCTTCAAGGGCGGCGGCGCGGCGGGTCATGGCCCCGGTATGCCAATGCTCCAGCAGCCGCCCCGTGGTCAGTACCATGGGAAATTCCGCGTCCGGCAACTCGGCCGGGGCAATCAGGTCGGTGGGCACGATTCTGGCCTTGCCCGAGGCTGTTGGAAAGCCATCGTTAAAGATGATTTCCTCGCCGGGGCTGTCGGCACTTTTGGCGGGATAGCAAACGCTGCCCTCACGTTCCAGCCGCTCCCATGATATATTATCAAAGCTGGTCATAACGCTGGCCATCTCGCGGTAAATATCTGCCACATTTTCATAGCGCCAGTCACACCCAATACGGCTGGCCACAGCCATAATCAGCCACCAGTCCTGACGGGCCTTGCCCGGTGGCTGGCGCAGGGCCAAGCCAAGCTGCACCTGACGGTTTGAATTGGTGAAGGTGCCAGTCTTTTCCGGCTGGGCCGAGGCTGGCAGAATGACATCGGCAAACCAGGCGGTTTCGGTAAAGAAAATATCCTGCACCACCAGATGATCAAGCCTCGCCAGCGCGCGGCGCGCCTGTTTTTGGTCCGGGTCTGACATGGCCGGATTTTCGCCCTGACAATACATGCCGTTGATGTCGCCCGCTTGAATGGCGTGCATGATCTCAACTACGGTCAGGCCGCTGACAGGGTCCAATGACCGGCCCCAGAGGTCTTCAAACCGGGCACGGATATCGGCATCTTCCACCGATTGATAATTAGGGTAAACCATGGGGATCAGCCCGGCATCCGAGGCACCCTGCACATTGTTTTGCCCCCTGAGCGGATGCAGTCCGGTGCCCGGACGCCCCATATGGCCGCAGATCAGCGCCAGCGCGATCAGCCCACGGGCATTATCAGTACCATGCACATGCTGGCTGATGCCCATGCCCCAGAAAATAATGGCGCGCGAAGCGCCGGCATAGGTGCGGGCAATATTGCGTAACAGGTCAGGCGCGACCCCACTGACAGGTGCCATTGCCTCCGGGCTGAAGTCACGCACCTTTTGGCGCAGGGCTGCAAAACCATCGACATTGTCCTGAATATATTGGGCATCATAGAGCTTTTCCGCAATGATCACGTGCAGCATGGCGTTGATTACCGCCACATCACGCCCCGGCTTGAAAATGACCGCATGGCTGGCATGGCGCATCAGCCCTTGGCGGCGCGGATCCATAACAATCAGCGCCGCCCCGCGTTTGGCCGCCTGTTTCAGATAGGTGGCGGCAACCGGGTGGTTTTGCTCGGGTCGGGCGCCGATGACGATGATGCAGTCACTGTCATCCGCCGCCGTGAACGGGGCCGAGACCGCGCCGGAGCCAACGCCTTCCATCAAGGCGGCCACGCTTGAGGCGTGACACAGGCGGGTGCAATGGTCGATATTGTTGCTGCCAAAACCCTGCCGTACCAGCTTTTGCATAAGGTAGGCTTCTTCGTTACTGCCCTTGGCCGAGCCGAAAGCGCAAAGTGCGCGGCCACTTTTTTCGGCCATGATCTTGCTGAAACCACCGGCAGCGCGCCCCAGTGCCTCATCCCAAGTAACTTCGCGGAAATATTTAGGCAGGTCGGCAAGCGTCAGGTGCAGATCTGCCCGTTTGGGTGCATCATCACGCCGTATCATTGGTTTGGTCAGGCGCTCATGGCTCATGACATAATCCATGCCAAAGCGGCCTTTGATGCAAAGTTTGCCCCGGTTGGCCGGGCCGTGGCGGCCCTCGACCTTGATGATATTCTCACCCTTCATATGCACGCTTGTCAGGCAGCCAACGCCGCAAAATGGGCATAGGCTGTCTTGTACCCTGTCGGCTTTAAGCGCGCCTTTGGTGGCGTTGGAATTCAGCACGGTTTTTTCCAGCAGCGCCCCGGTGGGGCAGGCCTGCACGCATTCGCCGCAGCCCACGCAGGAAGAAAGCCCCATGGGATCAGCCAAATCAAAGACCGGCAGGGCCTGCATGCCACGGCCGGCCATGCCGATCACGTCGTTAACCTGCACTTCACGGCAGGCTTGGGCGCACAGACCGCAAGAAATGCAGGCGTCAAGATTGACGGCAATCGAGGGGTGAGAGGCGTCACGGAATATGGAATCCACCGGAATTTCGGTGCCGGCACCGGGGCGCTCGCCACTGAAACGCGGCACTTCAAGCCCGGCACTTTCGGCTTGTTGCCAGAAATGCGCCTCCGGGTCGGGGCTGTCGTGGCGGGCGGGCATGTCGCAGGCCAAAAGCTCAAACACCATGCGGCGGTTGTGCAAAACCCGGGCAGTGCCGGTGTTTACCACCATGCCCTCGGTTGGTTTGCGGCTGCATGAGGCAGTGAGTACGCGCTCGCCCTCAACCTCGACCATACAGGCGCGGCAATTACCATCGGCGCGGTATTCTGGGTCATCCTTAAAGCACAGATGGGGGATTTTCACACCCCGCCCGTTGGCTACGTGCCAGATATTTTCGCCGGGTTGCGCGGTAACTGCCTCACCGTCCATGATAAAGCTGACAGGCTTGCTGTCGGGCTTACTGTCGGGCCTCAGATCAAGGCTCATGGCGTTTCCCCATGTTTTTTCCGAGGCATTTCCTCTGGGAAATACCGCATCAGGTGGCGCAGCGCATTGGCCGCTGCCTGCCCGAGGCCGCAGATCGAGCTGTCAGCCATCACCAGCATCAGATCATCATATAATTGCGGCTCAATGGCCGGGTCTTGCAACATATCCACCAGCTTGTGGGTGCCAACCCGGCAAGGGGTGCATTGGCCGCAGCTTTCATGTTTGAAGAAGCGCATAATGTTGAGCACCGCCTCATAAACGCTGTCCTGATGCGACAAGATTACCACCGCGTGTGAGCCAATCAGCCCGCCATGAGGCTCAAAGACGCCAAAATCCAGCGCCATATGCGCCATATGGGCCGGAAATATACCACCGGAAGCGCCGCCGGGCAGGAAGGCCTTGAAGCGGTGGCCCTCTGCCATGCCGCCGCAATGATCCTTAATCAGGTGGCTTAGGGGGATGCCGGCCGGGGCCAGTTTGACGCCGGGGTCACGCACTCGCCCCGACACGCTGAAAGAGCGCAGACCGTTATGTTGTGCGCTCCAGCCCTTGTTGGCAAACCACTTGGGGCCATGGCGCAGAATATCAGGTATCCAGTTAAGGGTCTCGATATTGTGGTTTAGGGTCGGGCGGCCAAATAGGCCATGCTCGGCAATATACGGCGGGCGCAGGCGGGGCAGGCCGCGCTTGCCCTCAATGCTCTCAATCATGGCGCTTTCCTCGCCGCAAATATAGGCGCCAGCCCCGCGCCGCAGCTCAAGCGGGGCGTGATCGGCCAAACCGGCGGCGCTGACTTTGGCAAATTCAGTGGCCAGCAGCGCCAGAATATGGGCGTATTCATCGCGTATATAGACATAAATACGCGCACAGCCCACCACATGGGCGGCGATGAGCGCGCCCTCGATCATCCGGTGCGGCTCATGCTCCAGCCACCAGCGGTCTTTGAAGGTGCCCGGCTCGCCCTCATCTCCATTGACTGTCATCAGGCGAGGCCCGGCATAATTACGTACAAAGTTCCACTTTTTGCCGGCCGGAAAGCCTGCCCCGCCAAGGCCGCACAGCCCGGCATCAGACATGGTGGCAAGGGCCGTATCAGGGCTGATCTGGTTGTTTAGAATTTTGGCCAGCATGCTGTAGCCGCCTTTGGCTTTGTAGGTCTCAAAGCTTTCATAGGCGGCAATATCAGGGGCGGGTCTTTCATCGGCCGCTGCCATCAGAGCCTCCACCGAGGCCCGTTTCAAGGTGTGTTTGCCAATATTAGCCGCAGGCGCGCTGTCGCATTGCCCAATGCAAGGCACGGCCTGAATGCGAATTTTGGTCGGGTCTGTTTTGACCTTCATTTGAGCGATCAGCGGCTTGGCCCCGGCCATTTCGCAAGACAGGCCATTGCAAATACGCATGGTCAGAGGCGCCGGAGGCGTTTCATTTTCCATAACAATATCAAAATGGTGGTAGAAGCTGGCCACCTCATAAACCTCAGCTTGCGAAAGGCGAAAAACCTCGGCCAGAGCCACCAGATGGCGTGCCTTTAGGTGGCCAATGCCGTCCTGAAGCAGGTGCAAAGCTTCAATCAGCAGATCACGCCGGGGCGGCATGTTAGCCAGCAGCGCCTGCACCTCGGCAAGAGAACCATCATCCAACTGCCGCCCTTTGGGCAGGCTTGCGTCGCGTTTTTTATAAGCGTTTTGCGCCATATTGTTCACTTGTTTGCGTTTTGAATAAAACCTTTCGAGGCTCATCACAGCCCGTAATTTTTTAGTATGGCATGGTTAGTATGGCATGGGATGCGCCTGATGGGCAGAGTCAATCTCGGCCAAAACCTCGTCAGACAGTACCATTTCGACCGATTTGAGCACTGTTGCCAGTTGCTCTTGTGTGCTGGCGCCAAAAATTGCTGTGCCCATAAAAGGCCGGCTGCGGCACCAGGCCAGTGCCATTTGCACCGGGTCCAGCCCGTGGCGGGCGGCAATCTCAAGGTAGGCGGCAACCGCCTTGCCGGCGCGCGCCGTGTTACGCCCGGCAAGCTGTGGTTGGCTGGCCAGACGCGAGCCTTCGGGTACCGCACCGCCATGATACTTGCCGCTCAGAAGCCCGGTGGCCAGCGGTGAATATGCCATCAGGGCCACGCCCTCATTGGCGCTCATCTCGGCCAGATCGGTATCATACAGGCGGCAAAGCAGGGAATATTCGTTCTGGATGGTCACAACTTCAGGCGCCCCCATTTCGCGGGCCAGATTAAGCCACATCATGCTGCCCCAGGCGCTTTCATTGGACAGGCCAAAATGGCGCACTTTGCCGGCGGAGACCATCTCGGTCATGGCCTCCAGCACATCACGCATATGAGCTTCGGTCTCGGCGCGCATTTGCGGATTTGGCTCAAAACTCCAGTTCTGACGGAACATGTAGGAGCCGCGATTGGGCCAGTGCAGTTGGTAAATGTCGATATAATCGGTTTGCAGCCGTGCCAGAGAAGCCGCCACCGCCTGGCGGATCACCGCGCCGTCAAAGCCGCGCCCCTCGCGCACAAAACCGCCATTGGCACCTGAAACCTTGGTGGCCAGCACCACCTCGCTACGCCGCCCGTTGCGGGCAAACCATCGGCCAGTAATTTCTTCGCTCAGCCCAACGGTTTCAGCCCGGACCGGGTTTACCGGGTACATTTCGGCCGTATCAATGCAGTTGACGCCGTGCTCCAGCGCCATGTCAATCTGGGCATGGCCCTCGGCCTCGCTATTGTTTGTGCCCCAGTTCATCGCCCCAAGGCAAAGCTCGCTCAGGTGCAGCGCGCCACCGGCCATTGTATTCATCTGCATTGGGTTTTCCTTTTGTTGTGTTCTGGTCATGGTTTCGCAAAGTAATGACCGGCGCAAGCGGCAATGCTGGTTTTGCCCGGTTGCCAGCACCTGCGCTTTGGCCCAAACTAGGCCGAAACTTGAGGGGGATAACATGCCCATTGCCATGAGTAATGCCATGAGTAATGCCAGTAGAGCCATGAGGTGGCTGGCCTTGGGGGCGGCGGGAGCGGGGGCGGCATTGTTTCTGACATCCTGTACGGCGGGCAAGCAAGGTGACGGCACGGTTTTTCGCGCTCTTGATGTGCCGATTTTCTCGACCACACGGTTTGAGGCGGCGCAATTTGCCGGCTTCTGGCACTTGCGCGCGGCCTTTGGCCCTGGCGCGGCCTTTGGCCCTAGCGATGAGCCGGCTTTGTACCGCGGCGTCACCTTTCATACGGGGCCATCTGGCAAGATTGCCCGGATCACCCTTCATGGCGTCCAAGGCAGTGGCGCATTCGGGGCTGAGAAGGTGTTGGAGGTGGAGCAGCCGATGGCCGGCCGCCTTGTGGTGGGCCGCGCACCCAATGCCACTGAATATTGGGTGCTGTGGCTCGATGCCGATTACCGCACGGCCGCCATTGGCACACCGTCCGGCAAGTTTGGCTGGATCATTGACCGTAAGCGCAGCGGTGGCAGCGACCGGATCAGGGCCGCCAGCGAGATACTGGATTGGGTCGGTTATGATATGTCAAAGCTGGTAATTTTACCGTGAAGTTTGCTATTACCGTGAAGTTTCGTAAATGACTTGGGTGTTTCTTGCACTCATGGCCGCCGCCTTTCAGACGCTGCGCTTCAGCTTGCAAAAGACCTTGTCCATGGGCGCGCTCTCTGTTGCCGGGGCCACTTATGCGCGGTTTTTGTATGCCGCACCTTTTGTGGCCGGGCTGGCGATTGTTGCGCTATTGCTGAGCGGCACGAGAATACCACAGTTGAGCGGGTTGTTCTGGGCCTATGCGCTAAGTGGCGGGCTGTTTCAAGTCCTTGCCACCTGGGCGGTGGTGGCGCTGTTTTCCCGGCGTAGTTTTGCCGTTAGCATCACCTTCAAGAAAACCGAGGTTTTACAGGCGGCCCTGGTGGGGTTTGTCGTATTGGGCGATGTGGTCACCCCGCTGGGGCTGGGCGCGATTGCGTTGGGGTTTGTTGGAGTTGTGGTGCTGTCGGCTGTGCCTGGCGGTGGTTGGCGGCGGGCATTGTCCGGCGAGGGGGCGGCGTTGGGGCTGCTTTCGGGTGCGTTTTTTGCATTTTCGGCGGTGGGCTACCGGGGGGCGGTGCTGGAGCTGGCAATTGACAGCGCATTTCTGAGCGCGCTGGTGACGCTGGCTATTGTGACCTTTGCTCAAACTCTGGTGGGAGCCCTGTTTTTGCGCTGGCAACAGCCGGGCGAAGTGATGCGTGTGGTGGGTCAGTGGCGCAAGGCTGTGTGGCTGGGGCTTGCGGGCATGGCCGGCTCACTTGCCTGGTTCACGGCGTTTGGTTTGCAAAACGCAGCCTACGTTTTTGCGGTCGGGCAGGTGGAGGTGATCTTTTCCATCGCTGTCTCAGTGCTGTTTTTCGGCGAACGGCTGACGGCGCGCGAAGGGCTGGGCATTGGCCTGCTGACGGCTTCAATTATTGCATTGGTGCTGGTAGCTTAAAGCGTTTTTACGCTGTGTTGGATCAGCAAAAAGTGGAAATGCATTAAGTGCCGGAATGCGGCGGTCTTTTGGCCCCAAGGCGCGCGAACAGGCTTTCCTCGTCGGAGTTTTTAAAAAATGGCAGCGAGGGCGGGGCGGAAAGGTCGGGCAGGCGCGCGCTGATTTCGGCCAAAACCACCTCGGTAATGAAGGGCAGATCAAAGCGGCGCAGATCGTCTAAAGCGACCCATTGCAGGTGGCTGAGCTCGTCACTGGCGGCTGAAAAATCATCCGGGTCGGTCTTGAGCATAGCGGCGTCGGCTATGAAGAAACGCGCGTCAAAGCGGCGCGGGCGGCCCGGCGGCGTGATGGCACGAAACACAAAAGCCAACCCGTCGGGCGAGGGTACATGCCCGCTGGCAGCAAAGCCGGACCAGTCTGGCGGTGGCGGGCCGGGCCAGGTGGCGGGCTGGCCCATGATTTGTCCGGTTTCCTCCCAAAGCTCGCGAATGGCCGCCACCAGCAGGGCGTGGGGCAGGGCCGGGGCCGCCCCGGCGGGCAGGGCATCACCAAGGCGGCTCAGGCAGGGTTCGGCCCCGGTTTTGGCCAGTGGAACATGGGCGTCACCGGCATCGACCGCGCCGCCGGGAAACACGAATTTACCCGGCATGAAGGCGGCGTTTACTCCGCGCTGACCCATCAAAACCTTTGGGCCTGCGCCGGTATCACGGATCAGGATGACGGTTGCGGCGTCACGGATAAGCAGGGCTTTGTTCAAGGTCTGGCACCTATTTTTCTTGCGGCCTGGCCTATTGGCAAGCGGCCATGAAACCTGTGATTAGTCCGTGATGCCGGGTTGAGGATACAGCGATAAAGCCATCATGC
>CAYNXK010000004.1:0-28971 GCA_964401125.1 uncultured Aliiroseovarius sp. | reverse complement strand
ACTGACCTACCAAAAATACTGACTCCTGTCAGAACTTGCCCTCTGATTATGAATTTTCAGATTAAAACGACGGAACTACCAGCTACATCCGTATATTCTCTGACGTTGGTACTATTTCCGGCGCAATAAACAAAACATCTATGATGAGGAGAAATTGGATGAAACGAGTAACGAGAATTGGTCTGTTGAGCCTGTTGGGTTTGATGCTGGGCAGCGCTGCGATTGTGGTAACAGCTAATACAGTTATGGCCCGCGGTGGTATGGGCGGCGGTATGGGTGGCGGCATGGGCGGCATGGGCGGCGGTATGGCGCAGCTGGATTTCAACGAGGTAGACAAAAATGGCAACGGGCTTGTTACCCTTGAAGAGATGCAGGTCCGCGCCGAGGCTTTGTTTGCTCAGGTCGATGCCGATGGCTCGGGCCTGCTTGATGGTGATGAAATGGCGGCACACATAACGGCATCTGTTGCTGAAAAACGAACAGAAGGCGCGGCTGCTGGTGAAAAGCCGCCGAAGGATGGCCGTTTTGGTTGGCATTCAGGCCGGGATATGCCGGATGAAAAACGCATAAGATGGATAGCCGAAGGCGTGATTTTGCAAAAGGATGAAAATGACGATGGTCTCTTGTCCATGGCTGAGTTTCAGCCGCCGACAGCAACGCTGGAGCGCCTGATCGACCGGGTTGATACGGATGATGACAACGCCATATCTGAGGCCGAGCTTGAAGCGGCTCAGCAAGAGCGCGGGCAGCGCAGGGGCGGGCATGGTGGGCCACCTAAGGGCCGGCCATAAGCTGTAAAACAACGGCGAGGCGCAATATTTGTGCCTCGCTTGCCGCATGTGCTAGAGTTTGGGGTGTGTTTGGATAAGTGAACATGGCATTGGATGCAAATGGTGACATACCGGATGAAGCCTTGCTGGTTGCTTACGGCAACGGCGAGGTGCAGGCCGGGCGTGCTCTGACCATGCGCCTGACACCCCGTGTGTTGGGCTTTGCCATGCGTATGCTGGGCGGTGACCGTGCCGAGGCTGAGGATGTGGCGCAGGAAGCCATGCTGCGCCTCTGGAAGGTGGCCCCGGACTGGCGCCAGGGCGAGGCCAAGGTGACCACGTGGCTTTACCGGGTGGTGGCAAATCTCTGTACTGACCGTTTGCGCAAAAGCCGGATGCTGGATATGGAAGCCATCAACGAGCCGACAGATGACAAGCCCGGTGCAGCGGCGGTAATGATAGCGGCCGAGCGCGCCCGGGCGCTGAACGCCGCCTTGGCAATGCTGCCTGAGCGGCAAAGGCAGGCCGTGATGCTCCGGCATCTGGAAGGGCTGGCAAACCCGGAAATTGCCGCGATTATGGAAATCAGCACCGAGGCGGTTGAAAGCCTGACCGCCAGGGGCAAAAAAGCGCTGGCGGCCGGGCTGTCTTTGCGGCGTGAGGAGTTGGGATATGGCGATGAATGAAAATGATCGGCTGAGTGATACGGAGCTGGAGGCGTTGTTTCAGGCAGCGCGGGCGCAGGAAGTACAGCCTTCCGAGGCCTTGTGGGCGCGGGTTTTGGCCGACAGCGAGACCTGTTTGCCGGCAGCGGCAGCGGTGGTGGGGCTCAGCCGCCCGCACCGGCCCGGCCGGCTGGCAGGGCTGTTTGCAGCCGTTGGTGGCTGGCCCAGCCTGGCAAGCCTGACCGCGGTAACGCTTACCGGTGTCTGGATCGGGTTCAGCAACCCCGCTGCCCTGGATAACTGGGCTCAAATCGGCCTGTTGCCGGGGATGGCAGATAATATCAGCTATGATCTGGGCGATTTTGAGCCAGATTCTCACGGGCTGTCAGCTTTATTGGAAGAGGGGTAGGCCATGTCTGGCAACGAGCAAAATAACGCACCGCAAGCGGCACCGGAGACCCCTGTAAAAACCGGTGCAAAAACCGGTGCAAAAACCGGCACCCGCATGTGGTTGCGCATTATATTGGTGGCTTCTCTTGGTCTGAACCTGTTGGTGATCGGGCTGGTTGGTGGGGCCTATCTGCGTGTTGCCAAGCATGCCGGGCCTGGTGAGTCTCGCCCGCCCGAGGCCCAGGTGATGCGTGAGCTTGGTCTCGGCCCGTTTCTGAGCGCCTTCCCGCATGAGCAAAGGCGGCATATGGCGCGCGAATTGCGCGAACAGGTTGGTAATTTCAGGCTGAACCGCGAGGCTTTGCTTACAGAGCTTACGGCTATTCTGGCTTCCCTGAAGGCGGAACCCTATGATCATACGGCCCTTGAGGCGGCAATTGACCGCCAGAAAACCCGTATAAACCAACGCTCACAAGCCGGGCGAAATGTGCTTTTGAGCCAGATTGGCGCGATGACACAGCAAGAACGGCTGGAATTTGCCGGGCGTCTGGAAAAATCATTAAACCGGGCGATGGAGAGGCGCAGAGGCGGCAAGTGACTTCAGGCGGCGGTTCTGACAAAGGTTATCTGGTTTCTGCCATCGGCTTTTGAGAGGTAAAGCGCCCGGTCTGCCCGGTCGAGTAACTTTTCAATCTTGTCCGGAGAAGCCGGGTTTTGCCCTGAGACAACCACGCCAATACTCATGGTAATGGCAACATCCAGTGACCGGGTTGCAGAATAGACCGGTGTGTCACCGATCACCCGGCGCAACCGTTCAGCGGCGCGTGAGGCCTCTTTTGCGTTGGTGTTTGGTAAAACCACAAGAAATTCCTCACCGCCAAATCTTGCCAGCAGGTCAATCTCGCGCAAGCTGGCTTTCAGGCGCCTGGCGACCTCAACCAAAACCTCATCGCCTACCGCATGGCCATAGCAATCATTAACCCGTTTGAAGCGGTCAAGATCCAGGATCATCAAGGTAAAGGGCTGGCCGTCCTGCATGGCAGATTTGGAAATTCTAGTCAGGTAATTTTGCGCGTAGCGGCGGTTGAAAAGGCCAGTCAGTGGGTCGCTCATGGCCAGGCTGAGTTGTTTGTCCAGCGAGGTTCTCAGCGCATCTGTTCTGAGCTTGCGCCTGATAAGTTTCCTGAGCCGAATGGCGACCTCATCGGCATCAAATGCGCCGTTCAATACAGTATTTGCCCCCATATCGAGGGCCATGGTTGTCAGTTTGGCATCTCCGGACGGGTTGTGAACCACCATCATGGCGTGCTGTGTGGCCTGACGTGCGCGTAATTCGCTGACCAGCTGCAACCCGCTATTACTTTGTGCAAGGGTCGCGGAAATAACAAAAATATCCGGTGCATCATCCGGGGCGTCATTTTCCAGAGCCTCAGAGGCCGTGAGCATCCTGATCTGTTGATTCAGGTGCCCTTTCAGGGAGTTGCGCCAGCTAATTCCATCAGCAAGATTACCTGCCACCAGCGCAATACGCGCCTGCCTCATAAAGCCTTGGCTGGCTTCGCTAAAGCCCAACTCCTCGGCAATGTTCTGTTTGTGGGCAAGCTCGCGCACAGCTACGCGGCTGCGGGTCAGGTTGCGGATAAGTGCCAGCAGGGCCTGCTCATCCAGCGGCCTTGCCAACACTTCATCGGCACCGGCAGACAAGGCAGACAGACGTTCGTGCCTGATATCCAGTGCGGCAACTGCGATGACCGGGGTTAGTGCCATGTCTGGGGAGGCATGTGGATTTGCTTTCAGGCCTTCAATAATAGCGCTGATGCCGCCGCCGGGCAGATTTATGCCGGTGATGATCAGGTCAGGCTTATCTTCGTGCGCCCGCTTCAGTAGAGAGGGCACATCTTCAGCCTGCACTACATCATAGCGTGCAGCAGCCAATTTTACCTTCAGGATGATCCGGTTAGTGGCAACATCATCCGCTATGAGAATGCGTCCGGTCATGGGTTTGTGCCTGCTTAATTAAAATTTTTCTCCTTATGGTAACCTTTGGCTTAGAATAGTTAATAAAACCTTTCGAAATGAAGTAGGATGTCATGATGCAGCTGAAACCCGCCGAACAGATCGCCCTGAAAGCCCTGACGTGGTTGCTGGAAAATGACGATTTACTGCCAGCTTTCATGGAGGCAACCGGCACAGGTGAGGCTGATTTTCGTTTGCGCGCCGGGGATGCGGAGTTTCTTCTGTCAGTGCTTGATTTTATAACCATGAATGATTCTTGGGTCATTGCCTTTTGTGATTCTGAGGCCCTGCCTTATCTGGCCTTGATGCAGGCCCGGCAGGCATTTCCCGGCGGCACTGAAACCAGCTGGACTTGACCTTACATTTGCATATTATTATTTCCGGTTTTCTAGAAAACCGGACTATTACCGTTGCGGCAGAGGATCATGCTGCGGGCAAATCAAAGGTTTGCGGCCTGGTATTTAAATTTACCGGGGCGCTGATTATATGCGTAGGGGTTTGATTGCAAACAGGGAGAGGCCGATGCGTGCCGACGGAGTGCTTTTTGACAAGGATGGCACACTTTTCTCATTTAGCGCCACATGGTCGCTCTGGGCGCGGGGTTTTCTTGATCAGGTGACCGGTGGTGACAGGACGCGCGCCCATGAAATTGGCAGGGCAATCGGCTTTGATTATGACAGCGCCACATTTGCCCCTGATTCAGTAGTTGTGGCCCATACAGCGGGCCAGGTTGCCGAGGCTTTGCTGCCGTATATTGATATGGATTTAGGCGCACTTGAGCTGTTTCTGACCACGGAATCTGCCAAGGTGCCGCAAGTTCCGGCAGTGCCGCTGTTGCCCTTGCTGATGGGCTTCAGGGCGCGGGGTCTGAGGCTGGGGTTGGCCACGAACGATGCTGAAGCGCCGGCCCGTGCGCATTTGCAAGCTGCTGAAATATCTGGGTGCTTTGATTTTATCGCCGGTTATGACAGTGGCTTTGGCAGCAAGCCCGGCCCCGGTATGTGTTTAGGCTTTAGCAAAACCATGGGGCTTGATCCGGCGCGGCTGGTGATGGTGGGTGATAGCCTGCATGATTTGCACGCGGGCCGGGCGGCGGGTATGCAGGTGGTGGCGGTGCTGACCGGGCTGGCCGGTGAGGCCGATCTGGCACCATATGCTGATGCTGTATTGCCGGATATCGGGCATCTACCTGCCTGGCTGGAGGGCTGAGGCGTGGGGAAAATTGTGCCAAGGCTGAAAGAGACGGGGCCGAGGTGTTGATCCGGACTTGACATGCGCCCGGCCCGGATAACAGCCAGCTGCGCCGGTTTGTTGTGGGTGCATTGGCCGCCGGGGTGCATTATGTGAAGGTATGTAAAGGCACCACCGATTGCTCAAACCCGTGAGGCTGAATGTATATCATTGCATTGGATCTGGTTTTGGTGGCTCTGTTTGCCACCAGGATATTGGCGCGCAGCGGTATGCAGCCCTCGGCGCGCATGGCGTGGCTCATGGTCATTATAATCTTGCCATTTGTTGGCAGCGCGCTTTATTTTCTGTTTGGTGAAATTGACTTGGGGCACAAGGCCAACGCGCAGCAGAAAAGAATTTCTGCGCTGATAAGGCAGCAGGCCGGCCGGGCTATGGGAGCGGCCGAAGACCTGCCGGGCCTTGTTGCCCCCCCCTTGCGCAATGCTGCCATATACGCAGCCTCGGTGAACGGTTTTCAGCCCGTGGGCGGTAATATCGCCGAATTGATGCCGGAGGCGGCAGCGGCGCGGGCGCGTATGCTGGAAGATATAGAAGCGGCCACGCATAGCGTGCATATCATGTATTACATCTGGCTGGACGACAAAACCGGCAGCGATATGGCTGCTGCCTTGATTAGGGCGGTGGGGCGCGGTGTGACCTGCCGGGCAATGGTTGATGGCCTTGGCTCGCGTGCTTTTGTGAAATCCTGTCTTTGGCAACAAATGCGCGCGGCCGGGGTGCAGTTGGCGGTGGCGCTGCCAATCAACAAGCCAATCCGCACTATCCTGACCAGCCGGCTGGATTTGCGCAACCACCGTAAAATCACGGTGATTGACGGGCGTATTGCCTATTGTGGTAGTCAAAATTGCGCCGACCCGGAATTCAGGATCAAGGCAAAATATGCGCCCTGGGTCGATATCATGCTGCGCCTGCAAGGGCCGGTGGTGGCTCAAAGCCAGCTTTTGTTTGCCAGTGACTGGTTGAAGGAAGTGAAGGCGGATCTTGCTTGTTTTCCACTGGAAACCACATCACATGCGCCGGGCTTTACCGCCCAGGTGCTTGGCTGCGGGCCGACCGAGCGCGCCGGGGCTTCGCAACATATGTTTGTGACGTTAATCGAATCCTCAAGGCATGAATTGTTGATTACGACACCTTACTTTGTGCCCGACCCAACGGTGATAGAAGCCCTTTGTTCCGCAGCCTACAGGCAGGTGAAAGTGACCCTTACGGTGCCGCAAAAGAATGATTCATGGATCGTCGCGGCAGCCAGCAAAAGCTATTACAAACAACTTCTGGAAGCGGGGGTAAAAATTTATGAATTTCGTGATGGGTTACTGCACGCCAAGGCCCTGACCATTGACGGCCAGGCGGTATTCATTGGCTCGTCCAATATGGATATTCGCAGTTTTGATCTGAACTATGAAAACGACATGCTGCTTCAGGATCAGACCCTTACCGAGGCTATACGCAGGCGGCAAATGGAATATATCGCCGCCTCTGATCCTGTTTGTCTGGCTGATATCGCCGCCACACCGCTGCACCGAAATATCTGGCAAAATGTCATCGCCGCGATCGGGCCATTGCTGTAACTGGCTGTAACTGGCTGTAACTGGCTGTAACTGGCTGTAATTTGCTGTAACTGGCCCGTCAGAGCGCGCATATTGCACAAAGGACAACACAACTGTAACTTGGCCACAGGTTGGTGAAAGGTATTGTGGTGGTGAAATCCGGGGCGTGGCAGGTGGGGCGAGACCGAGCCTTGATGGCATTGGTTGGTGCGTTGGCCGGGTTTTTCCTGTGGTTCTTGCCCTATGAGCTGACAAATATAGTCGAAAATGACAGGTTGATACTGGTGCTAAGCGCCTTCACGGGCGGCTTTTTTGTTGTCCTGTTGGCGGCAATGGGGCCGCTCAGGCCCAGAATTGCCGGCGTGGTAGCTCTAAGTCTGGCGCTGGTGGCGGCAGCATTGCTGTTCTGGGCCTCGTATCGCTATGAGGATATCAGCGGTTTTCTGGAAACCGGCTATGTGGTTGTGGCTTTCCTTGTGCTGCTGTCTATTCCACTGCCCTTTCTGCTTGCGGGGCTGTCGCCGGGCGAGGGCTGGCGCAATTACCCGGCTTTGTTCAATCATGCTTGGCAGATATTGGTGCGCTACCTGGTGGCATGGGCCTTTACCGGAGCGTTCTGGCTGGTGCTGATGCTGTCTGCCGTTGCGCTGAATATTGTTGGCCTTAAGGTGATTGAGCGGGCACTTGAAATTGATTCCGTGCCGTTTGTCCTGACCGGATTGGTGCTGGGGCTGGGCATGGCCATGGTGCATGAATTTCGTGCCTATGTCTCACCGTTTTTGGCTTTGAGGCTGCTGAGTCTGCTGTTGCCAATGGTGCTGCTGGTCAGCGCCGTCTTTTTGCTGTCGATCCCCTTCAAGGGGCTGTCAAACCTGTTTGGCGATGTTTCCGCAGCGGGCACTTTGGTGGCCATGGCGATGATAGGGGTAATGTTGGTTGCAGCCGTACTGGATGCTGACGAAGAAAATGGCGCAACCTTGCCCGTGCTGGTCTGGTCGGCCCGCGTTATGGCCCTGATCCTGCCATTTCTGGGTGGGTTGGCGGCATGGGCTTTGTGGCTCAGGGTGGTACAACATGGCTGGACACCCAACCGGCTGGCGGCAGCGGTGGCGGTTTTGGTGGTGCTGGGCTATGGGCTGGCTTACGGGTTTGCCGTCTTGCGCGGGGCCGGCTGGCGGCAGCATATCCGCCGCGCCAATATCACCATGGCGCTGGGGGTGGTGGCGCTGGCCGCGCTTTGGCTTACCCCGGTGCTGAATGGCGAGCGCCTGAGCGTGAATTCGCAAATGGCGCGCTTTATGGATGGCCGTATATCTGTTGAAGCCCTTGATGTTTTGGCCATGGAGTATGATTGGGGCCGGGCAGGCAAGGCAGGGCTGGAGCGCCTCCGGGCAAGCCTTGATCCCCCCAATCAAGCCCGGCTACAGGAAATCCTGTCCGGGCAAGCCGAGACCGAGACCGAGATCCAGAGGCAAGCGCGCAAGCAGGAAGAAGCCTTGCAAAGTGACCTCCGTCACGAGGAGCTTCTGCGCCTGCTACAGGTCCGACCCAAGGGCGCAATCTTGCCAGAAGAATTGCTGAGAGCGAGTGACCGCCATGGTTCTTTTCTTAAGGGCTGCCATATTAAAACCCCGGCGGGTAATGCCGGCTGCCTGGCGCTGGTTGGTGATTTTCTGCCCGCTGAGGCCGGCAATGAAGTGGCCATTCTGTTCCTTCTGAATGAAACCCGGATGCAAATGGTAGCACTGGGGCAGGAAGGTGCCGTGGTTGATATTGTTGATATAAGCAACCATTGGGGCGGCCCGGCGCAGCTTGATGCGATACTTCAAAGCGGGGTTTTAATTGGCCCCAGCCTGAAAGGTGCTCTGCTTATTGGTGAATATAAAATAGAGATTGACCCAACGGAAGGGGATTGATGTTTTCTTAACTTGGGTTGCCTATATTGTAGGGAAGATGATGAGGGTGAGTGAATGCGTGGATTAATAAACAGGTCGCTTGAGGGCTTCCTATCCCAGACCTATGGGCCTGAGTTGTGGCGCCTCGTGATGGAGGAGCTTGACCTTGGCTTTGATAGCTTTGAGCCGATGTTCCACTATGATACTGGTCTGACACAATCATTGATCGACATTGCGGCGCGCCACCTCGATAAGCCGCGCGATATATTTCTGGAAGATTTCGGCACCTACCTGATTGCCAACCCACAATCTGGAAGGGTGCGCCGCTTGCTTAGGTTCGGCGGTATTGATTACACGGACTTCCTGCATTCTCTGGATGATTTGCAAGGGCGGGCGCATCTGGCTATTCCGGATTTAGACCTGCCAAGCCTTGAATTGAGAGAGGCGTCTGACGGTGATTTCACCCTTACCTGCACCTCGCCGCATGAAGGCTATGGCCATGTGCTGACGGGGGTGCTGCGGGCGCTGGCCGATGATTATGGCACCTTGGTTTTTTTGGAACATCACGGGCGCGTGGGCCAGACTGAAACTCTGTCTATCCGGGTTTTGGACATGGGATTCACGCAGGGGCGGGAATTTTCGCTTGCCGTGGGGGGGTAATAATATGGGAAAAGAATCTGATCTGATCAACTTTAGCCTTTCAACCCTCGACAGGCTTATGCCAATGCATGTGCTTTTTGATATTGACGAGACCATTTTGCATGTGGGGCCGACCATCACCAAAATTTGTAGAGGGCAAGATCTGGCCGGTCAGCACTTTTTTGATATTTTTGAGGCTCGCCGCCAGCGCCCCCGCAAGAACCTGCTTGATGCCTGCGAACGCTATGGGCGCAAAATTTACCTGCGTATGCGTGACCGGCATCGCACCTCTCTGATTGGTTCGGCGGTCGTATTGCCGGATGGCAAGACCGGGCTGGTCAATTTCTCATTCGGGATTTCTGTCGTAGATGCCGTGCAGCATTACGGGTTGGCGGGGGCGGATTTTTCGGCCAACGACCTGACGCCAGAGCTGCTTTATCTGGTAGAATCGAATTCAGCCGCCCTTGCGGAAAGCGCGCGACTGAACGACCGCCTGTTCGGAGCCAAGAACGCCGCCGAGGCCGATGCCGCGTCGGATGTGCTGACCGGGCTGCAAAACCGTCGGGTATTGGACCAGGTGCTTAGCCGCCTGATGAGCCGTAATATACCCTTCGCGCTGATGAACCTTGACCTGGATTTTTTCAAGGCGGTGAATGACACGCTGGGCCACGCAGCGGGCGATCATGTGCTCAAAGAGGTGGCACGGATTTTGATCGAGGAAACCCGCGAGGAAGACACGGTGGCGCGGGTTGGTGGCGACGAGTTTGTGCTGGTATTTGACCGGATGACAGACCGCAAGAAGTTGGAGATCATTGCCACGCGGATAATTAAGCAGTTGGAAGTGCCGATTGAGGTCATGGGTGGCCCAGCGCATATTTCCGGCTCGATCGGTCTGGTCTGTACGTCGCTATATGAGACACCGGACGCAGCCCAGATGATGAAAGCGGCCGATGTGGCACTTTACGCCTCAAAAAAAGCCGGCCGGGCCCGCTTTACCTTCTATGATCCAAGTATGCAGTCGGCGGATGAATCGGCGGCTGAATCGGCGGATGAAGCAGATGACAGGCAAGCTGCCAACGCCTGATAAACACCCGGTGCGGCTTAAAGCGTCCCACCCAAAACCTGAGGCACGGGTTTTGGGCGGGGCGCGCGAAACGCTGATACAGCGCACGGCGCCCCGCCTCATCCCTGTATCAGCCTCTCATGGATTGCCGTGCAATCCACTGACGGCCAACGGGTATAAGGCGGGACGCTTTAGTCAGGTGAAGTAGGGCTAGGGGGTCTGCTTTCGGCATCCTCAGGCCGCAGCCATAGCCAAATCAGTGCCGCCCCGGCCAGAGACAGCATGGGGATCATTGCTATATTCACCGCCGACCAACCTTCTTGCGCATCGCCGCCAGTGCAGTTCATCAACCCGCCCGAGGCCAGCGAGGCCAGTACCACAAAGCCAAACACGATTGTATCATTCAGCCCCTGCACCCGGCCTTGTTCCTCGGGTGTGTAGGTGCTGGCCAGCATGGTGGTGGCACCAATAAAGCCAAAATTCCAGCCAATACCAAGTAAAATAAGGGCAATATAGAAGTTCTCAAGCTCAACCCCCTGTAAGGCAACCATGCCGGCCAGCCCCAGAATGCTCAGCCCGGCAATCATGATGGCGCGCACCCCGAAACGGGCAATCAGGTGACCGGTGAAAAACGAGGGCAGAAACATTGCGACCACATGGGCGCTGACCACATCCGCTGCCTGCCCCTGCTCAAAGCCGCAACCCACCACCGCCAGCGGGGTCGAGGTCATGACCAAATTCATCAGCCCGTAGGAGACCATGGCAACGATGATCGCAACCGCGATTTTAGGTGTTTTCAGCAATTCCAAGCGGCTGCGCCCTTTGGCAGCACCCTTGGCAAGGCGTTTCGGAGTGGGGATTTCCAGAAACAAAAACAGGCCGGAGCCGACCACATTGATGAGGATCACCACCAGATATGCCCCAAGAAACGGCACCACCATGGCGTCACTTGTCAGTTTGATAAGCTGGGGGCCGATAATGGCCGCCACCAGCCCGCCGGCCAGCACATAGGAAATGGCCTTGGGCTTGAAGGCTTCCGGGGCGGCATCGGCGGCGGCAAAGCGGAAAAACCCCTGCGCCGATTGGTAAATTCCGGTGATAAAGCTGCCCAGCAGAAACAACGGGAACGAGCCGATAAACAGCGCGTAAGCCCCAATCGCCGCCCCAATGGCCCCAGCAGCCGCCCCAAGAAAAAAACCGGACCTACGCCCGTAGCGCTGCATCAGGGCGCTCATGGGCGTGGCCCAGATCATCGTTCCCAGCACAATCAGTGAAATCGGCAGCGTGGCCCAGCAGATATTGGCCGCCAGTGACTGCCCAGCCAGCCCGGCAATGATGTAGATCATCGGCATCTGAGCGCCCAGAATGGCCTGTGCCAGCACCAGAACGGTGACATTGCGCCGGGTTTTTACCGGAGTCAGGTCCGGGTCAAGTGGGGCTGAAATTTCATCAATCATGGGCCTGAGGTACAGTCGAATAAAGGAATAATCCAGTGTTAAAAGTTCGGCTCCAGCAGATGTGCGAAGGAGCCGGATACCTGCGCTGAAAGCAACCCCATTGCTGCCAGATCATTGCCCTCGGCATCACGGGCGGCAAACAAGGTGTCACCCTCGGCCCTGATTGTGCTGGCATAGTGGAATTCATGCGCCGCCCATTTGCCCTGAAAAGGGCCGCGCAGGGCTTCAAGATGGCGGTATCCCAGATGCAGCTTACGTCTGGCAAATGAGGTCTCCAACCTGAGTAAGCCAAGCATTTCATGGCGTCTTCCTGCCGCGTCCACCAGCCCGTCACCAAGCATCATGAAGCCGCCGCATTCACCGTAAATGGCACAGGTGGCGGCGCGCATTCCGGCCCGGAACCGCCTGGCTGCGGCCAGCTTTCCGGCATAAAGTTCCGGGTAGCCGCCGGGCAGGAAAATAAAATCAGCGGCGGCGGCCGGGGCCTCATCTGCCAGCGGCGAGAACGGCAAGATACATGCGCCCCCGGCCCGCCAATCAGCCAGAATATGCGGGTAGGCAAAGGCGAAAGCCGCATCATTTGCTACGGCAATGCGCTGGCCGGGCGGCTGCATGCGCCGGGCAATTTGCGCTAGCGGCAAAGGCTCGGCCAGTGCCATCAAGGCTTCAAGATCCAACGCTATCTCAATGGCATCCGCCGCGCGCTCCAGATAGGTTTCAAGGTCCGCATGTTCGCCCGCCTGCACCAGCCCCAGATGCCGCGACGGGTGTTCAAGGCCGGCCTGTCGGTAAAGCGCACCCAACACCGGTAGGTTAAGAGGGGCAAGGGCGGCCCGCAGCATTTTTTCGTGGCGCGGGCTGCCGACCTTGTTCAGGATCACCCCGGCAATGCGCACATCCTTGTCATGGCGAGCAAATCCTGCCACCAAAGCGGCCACGCTCTGCGCCATATGAGCTGCATCCACCACCAGCAGCACCGGCAGGCCAAGGCGGCGCGCCAAATCTGCTGTTGCGCCCTTACCGGCGGGCGGGGCACCATCAAACAGCCCCATGGCGCCCTCGATCAGCAGCAAGCCTTTGCCTGTCGCCAAGGTGTTCAGGCGGGCATCACCCATGGCCCAGGCGTCAAGGTTGGGGCAGGGTGCCCCACAGGCGGCCTCATGAAAGCGCGGGTCTATGTAATCCGGGCCAGATTTTGCGCCGCGCACGGCTATGCCGCGCCGATGCAGCGCGCGCAATATGCCCAGCGTCAAGGTGGTTTTGCCATTACCCGAGCCGGGCGCTGCAAGGATCAGGCCTCTACCAGTTGGGCCTCTACCAGTTGGGCCATTATCCATTAGGCCATTATCCATTAGGCCGGTCCAGCCGTTTTGATGTGCCAATGCAAATGATCGCAGGCGGTGCCACAGGGTTTGCCGCGAGGTCTTGGGCCACCTGGCCGAGGCTGCTCTCCAGCACCTTTTGGCCCGGGAGGCTGGCGTTTGAGACCACCGCCACCGGCTCATCAGCATCCCGCCCCGCCGCCATTAATGCCGCCGCAATCACACCAATGCGCTTCAGCCCCATATAGATAACGATTACTGGTGCCCCCTGGGCTATGGCCGCCCAATCGGTGGCCGCATCATGGCCGGTAGCGAAGATAACCGCCTGATTGACATCTCTGTGTGTGACCGGAATACCAGCATAGGCCAGCCCACCAATGCCTGCAGAAATGCCGGGAATAATTCTGTAGGGAATGCTGCTTTGGGTCAGCATACCGGCCTCCTCACCGCCCCGACCAAACATCAAAGGGTCACCGCCCTTAAGGCGCAAAACCCGCTTGCCGGCGCGGGCAAGCTTTATCAACAGCTGTGAAATCTGCTCCTGACTGGCCGAGCCGCCACCGCGTTTTCCCACATCATGCAACTGCGCTCCGGGCCGCACCAGCGCCAGCACGTCGGCTCCTATCAGCGCATCATGCACCACAATATCGGCTTGCTGCAAAGCGCTTACCGCCTGCATGGTCAGCAGGCCGGCATCTCCCGGCCCGGCACCACATAGCCAGACATGACCGGGCTGCATCTTTGGCAGGTTTTGGAGCAAGCTTTGAAACAGAGATTCGGTCATGTGGTGTTTATGCCCTGTACGGCCCGGCGGGAAAAGACCGTCTGCGCAGGCTTGCCGCGCCAGTGCGCTGCCCTATAGTTACGCCATGAACGAAAGCGCGCCCATACCATTGCGCCGGGGCTGGACCACCGGTGCCTGTGCCACGGCTGCTGTGAAAGCGGCCCTGATCCGGCTGTGGGGCGCGAAGACCTTGCAGGAGGTCACAATCACCCTGCCGCGCGGCGAAGTGCCAACCTTCGCGCTGGCGCAGCAGGACGAGGGGCCGGGCTGGGCCGAGGCGGGCATCATCAAAGACGCCGGTGATGACCCGGATGTGACTCACGGCGCGCTGATTGTGGCGCGGGTGTCAGCCGGCGGGCCGGGTGTGCGCTTTTTTGCTGGCGAGGGTGTTGGCATGGTGACAAAGCCGGGCCTGCCCATCGCGGTGGGTGAACCCGCCATCAACCCGATACCGCGCCAGATGATGGAGGCAGTGCTAGCCGAGTTGGCGCAGGCCTATGGCCGGAAACCTGATATTGACATCACGCTGTCGATCCCCGGTGGTGTGGCGCTGGCAGTACATACATGGAACAAGCGGCTGGGTATCATCGGTGGGCTTTCGGTGCTGGGCACCACCGGTATTGTGCGGCCGTTTTCCTGCTCGGCCTGGATCGCGTCCATTCATCGGGGCATTGACGTGGCCCGCGCTACCGGGCTGAGCCATGTGGCGGCCTGCACCGGGGCCACCTCCGAGGCGGCTTTGCAGGCACATTACGACTTGCCCGACCACGCCATGCTGGATATGGGTGATTTTGCCGGGGGTTTGCTGAAATACCTGCGCCGCCAACCGCTGGAACGCCTAAGCATTGGCGGTGGCATCGGCAAACTGACAAAGCTGGCACAAGGCGCGTCTGATCTGCACTCGAGGCGTTCTCAGGTCAATTTTGATTTGCTGGCAGACTGGCTCGGTGATCCAGCTGTTGCTAAGATGAATACTGCTCTGGAAGTGTATGAAAATCATGGTATATCTCTATCCCAGATCATTGCAGAAAAGGCTCGGATTAAAGCCATGGAGCTTTTGAAGGGAGCGCCGGTTATTGTGGATGTGCTGGTTGTCAGCCGTGAAGGCCGCGTGATTGCGCAGGCCCGGCCATGAAAGTTTTGCTTCTGGCAGGCACCTCTGAAGCACGGAGCTTGGCGCAATTGCTGGCTGATATGCCGGGCATTACCGCTACCGCTTCACTGGCGGGGGCAACGCGCACACCCCAAAAACTGGCATTACCAACTCGGCATGGTGGCTTTGGCGGTAAGAATGAACAGATAAGTTATATAAAAAACAATGGCTTTGATGTTATAATTGATGCAACTCACCCCTTTGCAAACCAGATCAGCAACCGCACCGCCCATATTGCCCGGCACCTTGGTGTGGCTTGCCTGCACCTTGTGCGCCCGCCATGGCGCGCCGCGCCGGGGGATGATTGGACCGAGATTGATACCGCCACACAGGCGCCACTGTTCATCCCCCCCGGTGCGCAGGTATTTCTGGCCACCGGGCGGCAAATTCTGCCAGATTTTGCCAATCTCAACGGGCGGTACTTGATTTGCCGTCAACTTGAGGCCCCGGAGCAGGAGTTTCCCTTTGAAAATGGAGAGTTTTTGGTTGAAAAGCCACCATTTTCCGTGGCGGATGAGGTGGCTTTGTTCAGGACACGCAATATTGACTGGCTCGTGGTCAAAAATGCCGGTGGCAGCCTGAGCCGCTCTAAGCTGGAAGCAGCCCGCAAGCTTGAAATTCCGGTTTTGATGATAAAACGCCCACCGCCTCCACCGGGGGAAATCGTGGAAAGTGTCCCTGCCGTGATAGGGTGGCTCAAAGCGCATATTGTGCACAATACCTGAGCGGCACTAGAAGCAAAACTCGCCTATGGCAGCGCTAACCCGTCAATGGAAAACACCGCTTAAAGTGTTCCAACTTAACGTTGGATCAGCGTTCAGTGGAAACGCTTTAGGCTGGGAATGCTGCGTAAATAAGCAACTAAAACGGAGCAATGCTGTGATAAAGTTTCTGCCGTTACAGCCATGTTATTTCGGTATCACTTCTATCAATAATGTGGCCAGTTGTTGTGGCGCTCTGTCCAAGCAAGCGTGAGCGGAGCGTTTCAAGTTTCATTGCCGTAGCAAGTGTAGATGTAGGTGCTGTAACGCCGACAATGGGTATCGCCGCAGCTTCAATCAAGGCAGCCAAGTCAATTAGGGTTTGTTGCATCCGGTCAATATCTTGTAACATATGAAGCTCGGCAGGTATATCCGGGTGGTGGGCATGTTCAAGCAAGGATGAAATAATCCATTGAATTTCTGTACAGGACCGGGCGATTGAAACAAGCTCCTGCGCGGTCTTGAGCAAGACTTGGTCAACAAGGCTCGCGTCTTGCCTACTTTTTTGGGCTTTATTATTCTGGGAAGACATGGGGAACCTCTTAAAGTCGGCCAACAATGGCTTCTATTGCTTTTCTCAAATCATCCGGTTGGAATGGTTTCTTGACGAAATTATTCATACCCAATTTACGCCCGGTCTCGATGATCTCCTTATCAGCCTTTCCGGTGATCAATAAAAACCCAACCCCTTTTGTTTGTGCGTTTGAACGCAGAGCATGCAAAAGCTGAAGGCCGTTCATCCCCGGCATATTCATATCGGAAAGCACAAGATGTACGGGCCAAGCCGCTATCTTTTGCAAAGCAGAGGCACCATCATGCGCACTTTCAATCTGCCTTACACCAAAGCCCTCCAAAGCTTGGGTAATTAAACCCCGGCTGGTCGACATATCGTCGACAACAATTGTTCTGAGTTGATCACGAAGCGCCATTGTTGGTCCTTTTCAATGCTACTTTTGTGGGATAGGGGCACGCCGGTAAGTGGTCATACCAACGCTCGGGAGGTCTATGATGCTTTCTTCAGATATCCTTTCGGAATGGCCTAGAAAAAGCCAGCCACCTGGGGAAAGAGCTTCAGAAAACTTTTTCCAAAGCTGGTTTTGTGTTTTTTCATCAAAATAGATTACGACATTGCGGCAGAAAATAATGTCAAACCCCCCCTTCATTGGCCAATCATGCAGTAAGTTGAGTTCGCGGAAAGAAATCAATTCTTTCAGTTTATCATCGACCCTCCACTGTTTAGCAGTGGGATCCCCCATGGGTTTGAAATATTTTTCGCGCAACTGATCAGGCATGCCGGACAGCATACGTTCGTCATAAACCCCGGCACGCGCAAACTTGATAACTTTCGGGTCAATGTCCGTGGCCAGTATCTTGATATCCGCACCTGCCGGAATAGGGCCGGTTTCAAGAAGAGTTACCGCGATAGTATATGGCTCCTGGCCGTTAGAACAGCCGGCGGACCAAATTCTAATCCTCCCACCCTTTTCAAGTTTTTGGCGTAATTCTGGTATGATTTCCTGCTGCAAACGTTCAAAATGGTGATCTTCACGGAAAAAATGCGAGACATTTGTTGTGAGTGCCGAGATCAACTCTCGCCGTTCTATATCCCCTTCCTGACTTTCGACAAGCGCGCAATACTCCTCGTAATTGTCAAAGTTCAAGGCACGAAGGCGGCGGGCGAGGCGGGTATGAACCATAGCCGCTTTGCTGGATGCAATGGCCAGTCCCGCTTCTTTGTAGGCAATATCCGAGATGCGCTGAAAGGCCTGATCATCAAGTTGAGGCTTACGTGCTTTGGTTGATCTGAAATGAGAAGATTCTTTGTTCACGCAGCATCCTCACTTGCCGGTGGCATGACTGAGTTGAGGTCAAGAACCCGGACCATGCGGCCCTCAACAATGGTCAATGCCGAGACGAAATTACGCTTACCTTCAACACGTAATTCGGGAGGGGGTTGCATCTCTTCATCTGGAATGGTCAGGATGTCTGAAACCGCATCCACCATTAGCCCGATTGTTCGCTCACTAGTCGCAACCACTATGATTACATTACGGCTCTCATCAGTTTTTGCCTGCATTCCAAGCCTGTGGGCAAGGTCAATGATTGGCAAAACTGTGCCGCGCAGGTTGATTACGCCCCTTACATATCCTGGTGAGTGGGGGAGGGACGTGGCTGAGGCTCCGCCCCGGATTTCACGAACCGACATAATATCTACTGAGTAATCCTGCCCTCCGACCAAAAATGATAAGAGTTCGGTTTCATTTTTTTTAAGCGATGCTTCAGAACTATTTTGAGTGTCTGTCATTTTACGATCCTGTTCTTAACTCATCCAATTTGGGCGGGCGGGTGCAGCCACTGGCTTTTGCAATCAAATCAACCGGGTCCAGGATCAAGGCGATCTGCCCGTCACCAAGAATTGTGGCTGCGGCGATCCCTGGCACTTGGCCATAGCTGTCTTGCAGGCCTTTGATCACCACTTGGCGTTGATCTTCGATGCTGTCGACGACAACTGCAGCCCGTGTCCCATCTTCATACGCAATCAGGAGAATGACTGAGCCGGAATAATCTTCCAACGGGTGACGGTAGCCCAGCTCTGCTCCAAGGTCGAGCATGGGAATAAAGGAATCGCGTATATTTACTACATGTGATTCCGGCCCAAGCTCTTGGATTTCAGCGCCGTTCAGCGCCATGGTTTCCATAATGGCGTTCAAGGGCACTACAAGTGTTTCATTTGCGACACGGATAACCATTCCGTCCAAGACAGCGAGTGTCAGGGGGAGCGAAATGGAGAATGTTGTGCCCTTTCCCCGCTCTGAGATGATGGTTATTCTGCCCCCCAAAGATTGAATGGCGCTGCGGACCACATCCATGCCAACGCCGCGGCCTGACAGGTTGGAAACTTCAGTGGCGGTCGAAAACCCTGGCAGGAACAGCAAGTTGTCAATTTCTGTGTCTGTGAGGGTGTCTTCTTCTTCAATCAGGCCTTTGGCGATTGCGATTTGGCGCACTTTTTCCCGGTTAATGCCATTGCCGTCATCCACAACTTCTATCACCACACGGCCAGACCTGTGCGAGGCTGAAAGAGTGATGTTCCCTTGGGTTTCCTTCCCGGCGGCCGTGCGATCACTATTGGCTTCCAGCCCATGATCAACCGCGTTACGGATCATGTGAGTTAAGGGGTCGGCCAGACGTTCGATGACTGTTTTATCAATTTCCGTGTTCTCGCCTTCGGTATGCAGGCGCACATCTTTTCCAATGACAGAGGAGGATTCCCGCACAATTCTGGCCATGCGCTGGAACAGTGATTTGACCGGCTGCGCCCGGATCATCATTACACTTTCCTGAATATCCCTGGTTAGTTGCAAAAATTCTTCCAGCCCGGCCTGAACGGAGGAATCTGAGAGCGCGCCGGCTTCTTCCACGCTTTGAGTCAGCATGGCTTGATTTATGACGATCTCGCCAACAAGATTTACCAGACGGTCTATCCTGTCGAGATCAACGCGAACCGTTGCTTTTGGCCCAGCGGTTACTTTTCCTGACTTTGGTTTCTTCGCGGCGGTCGGGGCGGCTGGTTTTGGTGTCTGTGGGGTGCTTGCTTCTGGTTTTAGGGTCGGTATATTTTCTGGCACCGGTTCTGCTACACTTGGCTCCAACCCGGCTTTGGCTTCAGTCTCGACGAGGCTTGGTAAGCTTGGCAGGTCTGGCACCTTTGGTGCCGATTGTTGCTGTATCGACAATTCACACAGGCCTTCAACAAAGTCAAAGACCTCGCGAATTGCCTCTTCGCCTTCGCTCGTGGCCAAGGTCAATTGCCAAAAGAGATGACATGATTCAGGCTCAAGGTCAGCCAGATCGGGCAAGCCTGGCTCCTGGCACGTCACGGTCAGATCGCCAAGATCACGTAGGGCACGAAACAGGTAAAGAGGTTCATTTCCTGAACTGAAAAGATCGGCGGCCGGTTTGAACTCGATCTTATAGATGGGATCGGGCGCCAAGGTTTCATCCGTAGCCTCATCTGAGGCTCCGGGATCCAAATTCAGGTCCAGATTAAACGAAAGAGCCGCCGGTTGAAAATCAAGGTCCTCTTCCTCTTCCTCTTCGACATTGCCAATCAGTTTTGTCAGGTTCTCCACAGCCAGCGTTGTAACCGATGGGTCATGTTCAGCATCATCACGGGCCTCATGCACCAAATCAGCTAAAACATCACCACAGAGGAAAAATGTTTTAAGAACTTCTCCTTCTGGCGCAAGGTTGCCGGAGCGCACCTCGTCCATGGCGGTTTCAAACTTGTGGGCGAAGGCGACAAGATTATCCAAGCCAAAAGCACCCGCGCCGCCTTTGATGGAGTGAACCGCGCGGAAAACAACGTTGACGGTTTCATCGTCGCCATCGCCATCGTCCATAACCTGAAGCCCGTCTTGCAGCGCTTCCAGCAATTCATCGCATTCAATAAAAAACGAGGCACGAATTTCGGCCATTGGGTCTGATGGGTTTGACATTTTTCTACCCCGCTACCATTTTCAGAGCTTTGACCAGTTTTACCGGGTCAAAGGGTTTTACGATCCAGCCAGTTGCCCCGCCTTCACGGGCGCGGGCTTTCAGTCCGGCAGCGCTTTCCGTAGAGAGAACCAGAATTGGAATGGCGCGGAACCGCTCTTGTTTGCGCACCGCCTCAATAAAGCCAAAACCATCCATTCTGGGCATGTTTATATCGGTGATAATGGCATCTGGCGGGTCGATTTCCTCAAGAACTTCAAGGCCATGTATGCCGTCTTCGGCCACATGGGTTTCCATGCCAGCGCCCACAAGGGTCAGTCGCAGCATGTCGCGCATTGTTCGGCTGTCATCCACGGCCAAAACTTGAATGCTCATTTAGAAACCTCCCAGAGACAAATTGTTTCAAGCGAGAATCCAAACAGGCCCAGTTGATCTACGCAGGCGTTGGATAGCCCTTCAATTTGAAGTTGGTTTTCTGATTGTGCCCAGCTTTTTGCAGCACTTCGGATAACTTGAAGCCCCAACGCCCCCAAATGGTTGACCTTGGATGCATCAAGAAGCAGGTCTTTTCCCGCATGTTCTTGAATTGCAGATGCAATGCCTGCCGCATGGGCCAGGTCAAGACGCTCCGCAAGGATAATTGTTGCTTCACTCATATTGCCAGGCCTCATGAAAATAATTTGATGCCATTGGTTCACTGCCTTTTTTATCCGGTCAGCATGGGTGTAGAGCAGGGGGAGTTAATATTGAGCTAAAGTCAGCCAGGATTTCACGACTAAGTGTGATTTTTAAAACTGAAAACTTTTAGCTACCGGAGGTCTCTGTTCTGGTTTGCCTTAAAATATGGGCGCAGCCATGCAGGGCAGCCGCATCATCCTGCACGAGTGTCAGGGCAAACCGGCCCATGAAATCTGTGAATTGGCCTTTGTTTAGAAAGCCTTCGCTAAAGCCGAATTCGGCCAAAAAGGGTGTAACGGCCCGGCCTACGCCTCCCACAAGGAAAATCCCGCCAAATGGCAAATGGGTCAGGGCAAGGTCACCGCAGACGCGCCCCAGAAGTGTGGCAAAATACCGGAGTGTCTGGCTGGCGGCCGGATCATTTCCGGCGCTGGCCGCTTTGAGAATTGCCCCTGGGTCAGGTGATGTGGTTTTCGCCTCAGCCCCGGAAAAGAAGGCATATGCCTGTGCCAGACCGTACCCCGATAGAAGGTCTTCGACCGCCGCACCATCGCCATGGCTGGTGATAAACCTTGCCAAGGCCACATCAGTTTTTGTCTGGAGCGGCAGGCTAGTATGACCGGCTTCGGATGGGGGCACGAACAGGGTATCAGTCAGGTGATAAACCGGGGATGCATTGCAGCCAGTGCCAAGCCCAATGACCAGCCTTGTTGCCTTTTGCGGCCCGGTTTTACCCGGCAGAATTGGCACGAGATCGGCCGGGGCCAAGGCATCCAGCCCATAGCCCTGCGCTTGCAGGTCATTGATGATCACCACCTGTTCGGCCCCGGCTGCGGCGGCAAGTGATGCCCTGTCCAGGTGCCAGTTCAGATTGGTCATGGTGCCGGCGCCATCCTGGACCGGGCCGGCCATGGCAACGGCAACGGCTTTACAACTTACCAGGCCTTGCTGCTTGAGATAATGGCGCAGAACCGCATCAAAGCTGGAAAACCCATTGTTTGAAAACCGCCGGGCCGTATCCACCAGCAGCGTGCCGTCCTGAGCCAGCGCCATGCGGGTGTTGGTGCCCCCTATATCGGCCAGTAAATCAAAGCTGGCGGCCGGATCTCTGGTCTTTTGCTCCCCTGTCATGGCCTGACCATCAGGGCGGGGCCGGTGGATTGGCCAAGGGTCAGCTCCACCTCAAGCAGAAGGTTTGTTTTATCACTGGTCGGCTTGGCAATCAGTGCCAGCAGCATATGGGCCGAAAGCTTGCCCGCTTCACGCACCGATGACCTTGTGGCGGTGAACATGGGAATATCGCCGCCATTACGAAAGTAACTCAGCACATCATCATGGGTAATTACAGAAACATCACGCCCCATGCTAAGACCCGCCCCCTCAATGGCGCGGCGCACGCCAATGGCGGTAATCATTGACGAGACCAGAAAGGCAGTGGGGGCCTGCGCCGTGGCCAGCATGCTGCGCGCTACCTCATAGCCGTTGCTTTCGGTCATTTCACCGGAAAACATCAGGGCAGGGTCGGCTTTCAGCCCGCGCCGCATCTGTGCCTCCAGAAAGCCCGCGCGGCGGCGTTGGGCAAAATCCATGGTCTCCAAGCCATTCACCAGCGCAATGCGCCGATGCCCCAGGTCCAACAGAAAATCGGTGGCGCGCAGGAAGGCCTGCATGTTGTTGACGTCAACCCAAGGGTAGGGCGCTTTGCAACCCGAGGCCCGGCCATGCACCACGTAAGGAATGCCGATCTGGTTGAGCAGATTGATCCGGCTGTCATTCAGGCGCGGCGCATGTACGATGATGCCGTCAACGCTGCGCTTGGTATGAAAGGTACGATAGGCGGCCTCTTGTTCTTCATCCGAGACGATGGAAATCAGCATGTCATACCCGTTTTGCGCGTAAATCTCGCCAGCCCCGGCAATGAAATCACCAAAAATCGGGTTCATCATCTCGTTTTTGGAGCCAACCGGAATGACGTGCCCAATGGCCATGGAGCGCCCGGTAGCCAGGGCGCGCGCCGGGATGTTGGCATGGTAGCCCTGGGCATCCGCCACCGCCCTGACACGCTTGCGGGTTGCCTCAGACACCTCCGGGTAGCCGTTCAGCGCCCGGCTGACCGTGGTTTGTGAAAGCCCAAGAAGGTTTGATAATTCTTTTAATTTCATATCACTCAAAGCGCTTTGGGTTTGATCACGGTAACAAGATGGGCAGATCAGGTCAAAGGAAAACCTTAGTACTATCATATAAAAGGAATGTAAAAGTACAATGTCTGCAGTGAATCATTGACAGGGCAGGCCTCATGGCTATTACTTCACTTATCCAAAGCGCTTTGGGAGATGTTTGACGTTTCTCCCCTGCGCAAATTATTCTGGTGCCGTTTTGGCGCCCATTTGGGAGGATGACATGAAGAAAGTTCTTTTGTGCAGCGCCGCTGCATTGACGTTGGCGGCCGGAATGGGGGCCACAATGGCCACGGCAGAGCAAATAACAGTTTTTGGTCCGTGGCTTGGGGCTGATCAGGAAAGTGTGGAGAAAGTGCTGGCGGGGTTTGCCGAAATCTCCGGCCATGATGTGCGCTATGTTGGTTCTGACAGCTTTGAGCAGCAGATCATGATTGATGCCGCCGCCGGCTCGGCCCCCAATATTGCGGTGTTCCCGCAGCCGGGCTTGGCCGCCGATATGGCCTCGCGTGGCCTTCTGACACCGCTGGCAGATGGCACTGCCGACTGGATTCGGGAAAACTATGCCGCCGGGCAGTCTTGGGTTGATCTGGGCACTTATGCCGGGCCTGACGGGGTTGATGCCATGTTTGGCTTTCCCTACAAGATCGACGTGAAATCACTGGTCTGGTATGTGCCGGAAAACTTTGAGGATGCTGGCTATGACATCCCCACCAGCATGGAAGAGCTGAAAGCGCTGACCGAGCAGATTGTGGCCGATGGCGCTACACCCTGGTGCATCGGGCTTGGTTCTGGCGGAGCCACCGGCTGGCCGGCTACTGATTGGGTGGAAGACCTGATGCTGCGCACCCAACCGCCGGAAGTTTATGATGCCTGGGTCAGCAACGAGATACCGTTTGATGATCCGCGCGTCATTGCGGCCATTGAGGCATTTGGCTGGTTTGCCCGTAATGATGATTTTGTTTCTGGCGGTGCCGGGGCGGTGGCCACTACTGATTTTCGCGACAGCCCGAAAGGTTTGTTCACCTCGCCACCGCTTTGCTACATGCACCGTCAGGCCAGCTTCATCCCGGCCTTTTTTCCTGAAGGAACGGTCGTGGGTAAAGACGCCGACTTTTTCTACTTCCCGGCCTATGCTGGAAAAGACCTTGGAAAACCGGTTCTTGGCGGTGGCACACTTTGGGCCATTACCAACGAGAGCCAGGCGGCGCATGATCTGATCGCTTACCTGAAAACACCGGAGGCCCATGAAGCATGGATGGCGCTGACGGGCTTTTTGACGCCGCATAAGGGTGTTAACCCAGAGGCCTTTGGCGATCCTACATTGGTCAAGATGAACGAGATCCTGCTGGGGGCCACTACCTTCCGGTTTGATGCCTCTGATCTGATGCCAGGCGGTGTTGGTGCCGGCTCATTCTGGACCGGTATGGTTGATTATGCCGGTGGCAAAGATGCCGCCGAGGTGGCCGCTGAAATTCAGGCTAGCTGGGATGCGTTGAAGTAAATACCTGCTATAAAACCTTGAGAGACCCGTGTTTTGCGGGTCTCTCTCCAGAGGCCGGGCTAAACCGGACGCAAGCAACGGGAGGGTGATATGCATCCGGCACTGCAAGGCCTGATTACCATATTTATCGGCGTTGGCGGCTGTGTGGCGTACTTTTACTTCTCCAATATCTTCCTCGATAAAGTGCTGTACCCGGCGCGCGGGGCAAATATCAGCCGCAATATCAGGCGGGCAAACCTGATCCGCCCCTGGCTATTTTTATTTCCCGCATTGGCCGCCCTTGGCCTTTATTTGGCCTACCCGATTTTTGAAACCCTGCGCCTTAGCCTGACCGAACGCCAACCTGGTGGCGGCTATATATGGGTTGGGCTGGATAATTACCGACAAATGGCCAGCGAGCCAAAATTCTGGGAGGCGCTGAGAAATAATCTTCTGTGGCTACTGATCGTGCCGGCCATGGCCACCATGTTTGGCCTGCTGGCAGCACAACTGACCGATCGGATCAGGTGGGGAAACTTTGCCAAAGCAATGATTTTCATGCCCATGGCAATCTCTTTTGTTGGGGCGGCGGTAATCTGGAAGCTGATCTATGACGCCCGCCCCATTGAGCAAGATCAGATTGGCGTGCTGAACGCGGTTTATATTTTCTTTGGCGGTGATATGCCGGTTACTTGGCTGACCATCCCGTTTTGGAACAACTTTTTTCTGATGGCTGTGCTTATCTGGATTCAGACCGGCTTTGCCATGGTGATCTTGTCCGCAGCCCTGCGCGGCATCCCCGAGGATACCATTGAAGCGGCAATTATTGACGGGGCCAGCCCGTTTCAGATTTTCTTCAAGATCAAGATGCCGCAGATTTCTGGCACTATCGTGGTGGTCTGGACCACGATCACGCTGGTGGTGTTGAAGGTGTTTGACATTGTTTTTGCCATGACCAACGGCCAGTGGAACACGCAGGTTTTGGCCAATTACATGTATGACAAGCTGTTTCGTGCCGGAGATTGGGGGGTCGGGTCGGCCAGTGCCATGGTCATCATGCTGCTGGTGCTGCCGATCCTTGTCTGGAACGTGGTGAATGCGCGCCGCGAAATGCGTTAAGGGCAAGGTAAGGTAAGGGAGGCGAATATGGACAATATTGCAGGCCGCAAACCAGCCCTCACATGGGTGGTGCAAATATCGGTGCTGGCACTGGTGCTGCTGTGGCTGTTTCCAACCATCGGGCTGCTGGTATCATCGTTTCGCACCGCCGACCAAATTTCTCAAAATGGCTGGTGGCGGGCAATGTTTCCTACCGAGCAGAACCTGATTTTGCGCGCCAAGGGGCCGGAAGACCAGCTGCGCGAAGGCGGGCTTTACGTGATTAAAGGCAATTTGTTTACCGAGGGCAGGAGCGGCGAAATTTCTCTCTGGGGTCTGTCCACAAGGGCCATCGCTGACTACGTTGCCGGCGATGTGGCCAACTTGCGTCGGGGTGGTCGCATAACCCTTGATGCGGCGGGCAATTACCGTATGGAAAACACCGTGCCCTTTGAGGGCGCGCGCGGGGTGCGGGTGTTTGTCACCGCCACCACGCCGCCCGAGTTTACCCTGGGCAACTATGCCACCATCCTGTTTTCCGGTACTGGCACCGACAATATGGGCCGGGCCTTTCTCAACACCCTTACGGTGACCATCCCGGCCACCATCATCCCCATTCTCATTGCCGCCTTTGCCGCCTATGCGCTGGCATGGATGGATTTTCGCGGTCGTGCCTTGCTGATTGCCGTCATCGTTGGCCTGTTGGTGGTGCCGCTGCAACTGGCGCTGATTCCGCTTTTGAAGTTTCATAATAATATAGGCATCGGCAAGGGTTATCTGGGGGTGTGGCTGGCCCATACGGGCTTTGGCTTGCCGCTGGCTATCTATCTTTTACGCAATTACATGGTTGGCCTGCCGCGTGATATTATCGAGAATGCTCGGGTTGACGGGGCCACGGAATTTCAGATTTTCACCAAAATAATCTTGCCGCTGAGCTTTCCGGCGCTGGCTTCATTTGCGATTTTTCAGTTTCTCTGGACCTGGAATGACCTGCTGGTAGCCAAGGTTTTTCTGATTGACGCCACCGGCGAGACCACGGTGATGACCAACCAGATTGTCGAGCTTCTGGGTACGCGCGGCGGTAATTGGGAAATCCTTGCCACAGCGGCTTTTGTCTCCATCGCCGTGCCGCTGTTGGTGTTTTTTGTAATGCAGAAATATCTGGTGCGCGGCCTGCTGGCCGGGTCTGTAAAATAGAGTGATAACATGAATATAGCAGGCAAAAATAAGCCAATGACCCATCTGGCCAAAGACAAAGATTGGTGGCGTGGTGCGGTGATTTACCAGATATATCCGCGCTCGTTTCAGGATAGCAGCGGTGATGGTATTGGCGACCTTTTAGGCATTGTGCGCCGCTTGCCATATGTGGCCAGCCTTGGGGTGGATGCCATCTGGATTTCACCGTTTTTTACCTCGCCCATGAAGGATTTTGGCTATGATGTGGCCAATTATCGCGACATTGATCCGATGTTTGGCACCTTGGCTGACTTTGATACGATGATTGAAAGCGCCCATGCGCTGGGGCTGAAAGTGATGATCGACCTTGTGTTCAGCCACACCTCGGATCAGCATCCCTGGTTTGAGGAAAGCCGCCAAAGCCGCAATAACGCCCGGACAAATTGGTATGTCTGGGCTGATGCCAAGCCGGATGGCACCCCGCCAAATAACTGGCTGTCAATCTTCGGTGGTTCGGCTTGGCATTGGGATACAAGGCGCTGTCAGTATTACCTACATAATTTCCTCACCTCCCAGCCTGACCTGAACTTTCATGAGCCGGCCGTGCAGGCGGCCTTGCTGGAGGTGGCGCAATTTTGGCTGGAACGTGGGGTGGATGGTTTTCGCCTTGATACCATCAACTTCTTCACGCATGATTCCCAGTTGCGCGACAACCCTGCTTTGCCACCTGAGGCGCGCAACGCAACCATCGCGCCCGCCGTTAACCCCTATAATTACCAGCAACATATCTATGACAAGAACCGCCCGGAAACCCTTGATTTCTTACGCAATTTACGCGTCATCCTAGAGCCTTACAACGCGGTGGCCCTGGGTGAGGTTGGCGATGCCCAACGCGGACTTGAGATCATGGGGCAATATACTGCCGGCGATGATCTGGTGCAGATGTGTTATGCTTTCGAGCTGCTCTCGGGGGCGCAGCCGGGGGCGGATGACATTGCAAACCTCATGGCCAAAGTTGATGCGGTGGCGGCTGATGGCTGGGCCTGCTGGGCCTATTCAAACCACGATGTCATGCGCCATAAATCGCGCTGGAACCTGTCAGCGCCCGCCGAAAAAATGTTTATCACACTGCTGATGTGCCTCAAAGGCTCAGCCTGTATCTATCAGGGCGAGGAGCTGGGGCTTGTTGAGGCCGAGGTTGGGTTTGATGATTTGAAAGACCCTTACGGGCGTGAATTCTGGCCTGAATTCAAGGGCCGCGATGGCTGCCGCACGCCAATGGTCTGGGAAAGTTCTGCGCTGAATGGCGGCTTTTCCGGCGCGGCGCGTCCTTGGCTGCCAGTAGCGCTGGCGCACCTGCCGCAGGCTCAAGATGCCGCCGAAGCGGATTCCGGCGCGCTGCTGCATCATTATCGCCGCGCCATTGCCTTGCGTCAGGCTCACAAGGCGCTGACCAAGGGCACGCAGACCGGCATGAGCGCCGAGGGCAATGTGCTGAAATTCACCCGCATTCATGAGGGCGAAGAAATTATCTGCCTGTTCAACATGGGCGAGGAGGCGGCTTTGGTTGAGCTCCCTGAAGGCGCGTATCTGCCGCTGGGAAGTGAGATCGGCGGGGCACATGCGCGCGAGGATGGCGGCCAAGAAAGTAAAGTGCATTTGGCCCATTGGCAGCCCTGTATTATGCTGCGCAGAGCGGAGGCAGAAAATGGCTGATCTGAAACTAACTAATATAGGCAAAACCTATGGCGGCACGGTCGAGGTGTTAAAAGGCATCAACCTTGAGATCAAAACCGGCGAGCTGGTGGTTTTTGTCGGCCCCTCGGGTTGTGGAAAATCCACCCTGCTGCGGATGATCGCCGGGCTGGAAAAAATCAGTGCCGGCAGGCTGGAGATTGATGAACAGGTGATGAACGATGTGCCGCCCAGCCAGCGCGGCGTGGCCATGGTCTTTCAAAGCTACGCGCTTTATCCGCATATGTCGGTCTATGACAACATGGCTTTTGCGCTGAAAATCGCCAAGAAATCCAAGGCCGAGATTGATGAGATTGTGCGCCGGGTGGCTAAAATTCTGCAACTTGATGAGCTGCTTGACCGCCTGCCAAAAGCCCTGTCTGGCGGGCAACGCCAGCGGGTGGCCATTGGCCGG
>CAYNXK010000003.1:6851-41300 GCA_964401125.1 uncultured Aliiroseovarius sp. | reverse complement strand
AAACTCCAGCCAATAAATTAGCCGAAATGTTGCGATGACCGATTGAATGCACCGTTGTTTCTCTTAAGTCACCCTGATGCAATCGTAAATGAGCCGCCCATAGAACTGCGCTCTGGTGCCATTTCAGAAAAATACTGTTTCCATAAAATTCAACAATAATTCTATCTTCATTCCTGCCTGCAGGCTACATTGCAGCAGATTTAAGGCAGCTTCTGGGCGGGGGCTTGTCAGGAATCCGGCACAAATGGGTCGGCTCCTCCAAACCGGGGTCTCAGAAAAATGGGCCAGTTTGAAACGTTGGATAATGTGCTTGGTGTACTTCGCCGGCAGTTCGCCCTAATTTTGGGACTGACCCTGATTGGCACGGTGCTTTCTCTGTTCTACGTCACCGGCCTGCCCCGCACCTATGAAGCCCACGCGGTAATCCAGATCGAGCTTCCAAGCGTTGCGGAGAGTGCTGGCACTCCCTCAACCGGCTCACAAACCAAGCACAGGCTGAACCTGATCGAACAGCAGCTCATGGCCCGCAACAGCCTGACAGAAATAATTGCAGACCTTGGCCTGTTCGGCGATGCCGGATTGTCAGAAACCGCAAAAACCAACGCCTTGCGTCTGGCGGTGACAATCACTCAAATCATTGATCCAGCGGAAGCCTGGCGGCCTGATGCCGTGCCTTCTGGCCTCTTGATCACAGTGCGCCTTGGTGACGCCCAGCAGGCGGCACAGGTGGCCAATACTTTCCTTGAGCGTATCCTGATACAAAGCGAGGCGAGGCGCCATGAGCAGGCGGTGCAAGCCTTGTCATTCTTTGAAAACGAGGCCGCCCGCATCGAGATGAAAATAACAGGCCTTGAGAGCGAGGTCGCTACATTTAAGCAGGAAAATGCTGCCGCGATGCCAGCCGGCATCCCATCTCTACGTGACCAGCTTGCCAGCCTCAAGGAAACCGAACTGGAAATCGAACGCCAGATCATCGGCCTGACTGCCAGTGCGACACGGGTGCGTGAAGATGTGTTTGAGCGGCAGGTGGCCGAGCTTGAGGCCCAAAACGATCTGGTTCTCAGCCGCATTACCAGATTGAACGCAGCGCTTGCCGATGCACCACAGGTTGAACGCCAGTTCAGCCGCCTGAGCCGTGAGCTGGAGCAATTGCAGGCGCAGTTCACCGTGATCACCCAGCGCCGGGCCGAGGCCGAGATGAGTCAGGCGCTGGAAATTGCCCATAAAACCGAACGCTTTGAGGTGCTTGAAACCGCCTTGGTGCCCGACTACCCAGTCTCGCCCAGCCGTAAGAAAATTCTGGCCGCTGGGATCGTGCTGTTTTTGATGCTTGGAGTTGGCATTGCTGTTTTGCTAGAACTGTTGAACCCGGCCATCCGTACCAGCGCCCAGCTGGAGCGCACACTTGGGGTGGAGCCGATCGTCACAATTCCGCGTATTGGCGATGCGGGGCGCGAGGGGAAGGGGAAGGGGAAGGGCAAGCTTGCCTGGATACTGGCCATATTGGTTGGGATCATATTGGCGGCGGTTTTGATCACCCGCCGGGCGGTGGAATTTCTGGCCTCAAGCGTAAAAGCCATATGGCAAAAACGGCGGCAGGCAACACTTTGAAAGCTCAGTAATACGATTTATGCAGGGTCGAGCCATCAGCCATGTTCAGCACCATGCCAAGAATCGGCATATCTTCACCCAAATGACGCTGGACTAGCTTGAGTTCACTGGCCCGCGTCACCCCACCACCTACCACGATCAGGGCGGCATCAAATTGGGGACGGAAAGCGATGACATCATCGTTCATCAGAACCGGCGGCAGGTCGAACAGGACAATGTCCGGCTCGAGATCCTCCTCCATCGCCTCCAGCACTTCCTCGCTCAGTGGGTCTTGCATCAGCTCCGAAGCAAACTCCTCACGCTTACCGTTGAAGGCCACCGCAAGGTTGCGGCTGATATTCAGATCATTCGTACCGGGCACGCGAAAATGCCTGCCAAGCGGTACCAAACCACGCAGATAATCGCCCATCGAACCGGGGTTCTTTACCCCAAAAACCTTGTGCAGGCTTGATTTTCGCAGGTCCATATCCAGCAAAATCGTGCGGTATGTATCATAGCGTGACAGGGATACAGCCAGATTAGCCGCAGTAAAGGTCTTGCCGCAATCAGGGGTTGGCGAGGTGATTGCCAGACGCTTCCAGCCATTATCCTTCATCGCTGGCATGATCCGGGTGCGTAGCACATCAAAAGCGGCATAGGCCGGATCATCGCGTCCCGCGGTAATGATTTTATGCGCCCGTAAATGGGCGGGATCAACGGCAAAACTTGCCAGCTCGCGCCATAGCCTGTTGCTGTCTGCACTGCTCATATTCTGCCCCGTCTGCTCAGCCCGGTTTGTGCTTTCCTGTTTGTGCTATTCCCGGCTCGTTCATTAAACCGGACAATTTTGGCAAAATTAAGCCAATATACCCGCTCAGAAGCCAAACAGGTCAATTTCGGCGACTGCCTGACGGGAAAATTCGGCTTTATCAGCCTCGGGCCACCAATCCAGCAGCTCTTTTGGCAAAGCATTGTCAAATGGCGAGAGGTGAGCCCGTGATTTCCAGTCAACCAACGAGGGGCGCATGGCACCGGTCTGGCGCAGCACATGCTTTTTCAGCGCATATTTCAGCGAATTAGCGGCATAAAATGGCCAACTACGCCCCGGGCTGACCCGGATACGCGCGCCAAACGCCGGCTCGATAGCGTTAAAATAATCACGCGCCGACCACAGGCGCTCGCCCACAAGGTTAAAGCTTTGGCCAAGGGCGGCCTCATCAGACCCCATGCGGATCAGCCCATCAACCACATCACGGGCCAGAACAAAGGGTAAAATATTGCGGCCATTACCCCAAACGCGCACTGCCCCCGGGCCGTGCCAGCGGCCAATGCCCCAATGTTGCAGCGGCCCATGCGCGCCCAGCACGATACCGGGCCGGGCAATGGTCACCGGCAGGGCTTGTTCGGCGTGCATTATCATCAGACGTCGCTCGCATTCGGCCTTTGAACGGGCATAGATATTGCGCCCGCTCATATCTTCGTCAAAGCCGGTGGCCTCGGTGATGGTTTTCCCGGATTCGGACATGTCATAAGAGGCAATGGTGCCGGTATAAACCAGCCGGCTGACACCGGCAGCCAGCGCGGCCCGGGCAATTCTCTCAGAGGTGCCCACATCGTTTTCCAGTGCCGCCTCCCAGGTTTTATCCATGGATTTCGCAAGGTTGTAGACCGCGCTGATACCGTCCATGGCGCGGCTAAGTGCGACCTCATCGCGCAGCGAAACTGCTCTGGTTTCCACCCGCCCGGCAAGGTCATCAAACGGCCCGAAACTGCCGCGCGACAGCACCAGCACGTCCTGGCCCGCCGCCACCAGCCCGCGCGTCAGGTGCTGGCCTATAAAGCCGGTGCCGCCAATCACCAGCGCTGTGGGCTTGGGTTTGCGGCGGCGGCCACGTCTGGCGGGTTTAATTGGCTCCTCGGGCAGCAACGCTAGCACCGCCTCAATGCTTTCAATCACTCCAACGGCAGATTTGCCGGAAAACCGCGCGTCCGGCTGACCCGAGCGCAAGCCCTTGTAAAACCCCGCCACTGTATTTTGAAAGCTGATCCCGTAGGGCGCTTTGCGATTCAGCGAAGTGGCCTGACGAATTGCATTCAGCGCCCCGGCACGCAGATGCTGCCCGGCCACCGATATTTCCTGCACCAGCGGGTTAACCACCAGATCAAAGGTGTTTTCACGGCCTATAACCAGCGTATCATGGGCGTAATCCAGTCGGGCAATCCCGCCAGAGCCGCGCAGGATCACTGTGCGGTCATCGCTCACCTCCAGACATGACAGGTTGATGCTGACTTCAACCCCGCCGGCCCGCGCCAAAATGCGCCAGCTTTGCGGACGTGTACCACCCCCGCCCGGCAACTCGACCGGGTGGCCGACTTCAACCGCCAGTATCTCCGGCGCGCCAAACAGGTCATGGGCGAAGGCAAACATATGCGGTGCCAGCTCCAGCAGCAGGTTCTGACGTTCGCGCAGCAGCCACAGGCCGAACGGGCCAGAGCGCAGGGGGGCCAGCGGCAGATGCCAATTGATCTCGGCCGAGGAAATGCGGCCCAACCTGCCACTGGCACGCATCTTTTTCAGACGGGTATAGGCGGGCAGGCCAAGAAAGTTATGGCTGACACCAATCTGACGCCCGGCCTTGTCCGCGGCCTCGACCATGGCACGCGCTGCACTTGCATTGGTGGCAAAAGGCTTCTCGCTGAACACATGCAGCCCGCCCTCAAGGCATTCCAGCGCCAGCGCGTGGTGCAGGTCCGGCTGGGTCAGGATATGCGCGGCATCAACCACGCTCTCTGCCAGCATATCGGCCACCGAAGCATAGGCCGGCACACCATAAGCCGCAGCAAACCCCTCTGCTGTTGCCGGGGACGTATCGCAAATGGCGGCCAACTCAACGCCTTTACTGGCGCGGATGGCATCTGCATGCCAAGTGGCAATATACCCGGCCCCCACAAGGCCGATACGTATTGGTTTTTCAGTCATGTTGCTCACTTATATTCAATAATATGCATGTCCGCCCCGCGCGCCCGGCGTCCGTAATAGGTTATCATGCCAATCAGGTTGGGAAATTTTGACAGGCTGATAAACAGCGCGTGATGCACCGCCTCTTTGCGGGTCTGGCCGTTGCGTATCAGCCCCTGTATCGTGCGGATATAACTGGCCAGATAAATTGCCAGCCCGGCCAGTGAAAACCATGGGCCAAGCCACAGACCCACCAGCATCAGCAGCGGTAAAAAAACCGCATAAAACCAAACTCGGCGGCGTTCGGGGATGAAAAACCCCGGATGCATCCGCCCCACTTGGGCAAAGCCATGCCCCGAGCGTACCGCCCGTTGCCACCATTGCGAAAACCGCATCATATCGGCATCATGGCGGGTCATTTCCTGCGGCAGGCGGATAAGCTTCCAGCCCGCCTTGCCCAGACGCAGGCAAAAGTCAAAGTCCTCCGAGGCAATCACCTTCGGATTGAACCCCCCGGCCTCTTTATAAGCGCTTACCCGCACCATCATGTCACCGCCACAAACCTGAATTTCCCCGGCAGGCTGGCGCCACTCAACGTCAACCTGTGCATTATAAACACTGATATCGCGGTGAATTTCCGCGCGCCAGCCGGTGACCAGACCCAGCTTAGGGTCCGCAGACAGCGCCGCCACCCCCGCTTCCAGCCAGCCCGGCACCAGCTCGCAATCGCCATCGATAAATTGCACGAATTGCGAGGTATATTCGGCCTCTATGAAGGCGGCAAAGCCCGCTTCACGTGCCCGCGCGGCAGTGAAGGGCGCGTCCTGTGAAAGCTCTACCACCACCGCCCCGGCAGCGCGGGCCACCGCAACCGAATTATCGTGCGAACCACTGTCAACATAAATCAACTTACCGACTTTTCCCTGAAACGAAGCCAGGCAACGCTTCAATCGCGCGCCCTCATTGCGGCCAATGATTATGGCAGTCAGACGTATCATTATTTACCCTTTTTCCTGAACAGGACGGCTAGTTTGGCGGCCTCTTTGCCACTGTCAAACCCGGCTGCAACTTTTGCCGCCCCAACTTGGCCCATTGCAGCACGGCGCGCCGGGTCTTCCAGCAATTCCGCCAGCGCCGCCGCCAGCGCCACCTCGTCACCCGGCGGCAACAGCAACCCGCTTTTGCTATGTTCCACCAGCTCGCCAACCCCACCCACGGTGGTGGCTATCACCGGCAGGCCGGATGCCAGGGCCTCCATCAGCACCACAGGCACGCCCTCGGCAAAGCTTGGTAGCACGAATAAATCGGCCTCATGCAAGTATTTTGCCACCTCATCTTGCGATTTGTAGCCAACAAAGCTGACCCTTTGCGCCAGCCCCAGCCGCACCGCTTCGGCCTCCAATGCAGCACGTTCCGGGCCATCACCTATAAGGGTCAGGTGGGTATCCGCATGGGTCTTGGCAACCTCGGCCAGCGCCTCAAACAGCACCGGCAGCCCCTTCACCGCCGCCAGCCGCCCGACAAAAAGAAGGCGCTTGCCGGGGCGGCGCTTGCCCGTTTCATAAAGCGCCGGATTCACCCCGCAATGTATGATATGCAGCTTGTGCCAATGGGTGCGCGCGGAAAAGTGCATCGCCTGAGCGCGGGCAAAGTTGCTGATACAGGCGACAAAATCAGCGCGGGCAATTTTGACATCCAGCCGCCAGCGATGTGGCTCATAAAAAATGTCCGGACCGTGCAGGGTAAAGCTGAACGGAATGCCCGCCATCTGTGCCGCCAACATGGCGACATTACCCGCCGCAGTAGCAATGTGGTTGTGCAGGTGCGCGGCGTTTATTTGGCGAAGATGTTCGGCCAGCATACCGGCTTCGGCGAAATAGATCGCCTGATAAATCTTGGCCCAGACACCCCCCGGTGCCGTACGCACCGCTAGCCCGATTGCGCCAAAATAGCGCCCCGGTGCGCGGACCAGCCAGCCCAGATGCGCCCGGATCAGCCGCAAGGGATTTTTCGCCGCCGCCAGCGTATAAAAGGTGGCTGCCGCCTCGGCGCGTTGTTCTGGCCCCACCAGATGCGCCGCCCCGGTGCGCCGGATCGAGCAGGTTTCAACCCCCAGCCCAAGCGCCCGCAAAGCCGCCACTTCTCGCTGAATAAAGGTATCTGTGGCGCGCGGATATTCGCCGGTCAGGTAGGCAATGGGTCGGCTCATGGTGTGGCCTTATTGTTCAGTGCTGTTTCCAGCGCCACATCCAGCCGTGTGGCCGGTGCCCAGACCAGTACAGATTTGGCCAACGTGTTCGTATAGCGCCGTGAGGCCATGCGGGCCAGCAGGGTTTCGGGCCTGAGCAGGCCGGGCAGAGGCAAGCGCATGGCCCGTGCCAGCCGTGCGAACGGCAGAAATATCTGCCATGGCAGCGGCAAAATTAGCCGTGGGCGGGCTTCTGGCGGCAGCGCGGCAAGGTAGTGATGCGCGGTGGGCAGGTTGTCATCCACCACATTGAGCGCTTCGGCTGTGGCGGCAGCCAGCGGCGTCTCAACTGCCCGCACCAAAGCTTGCGCCGCATGCGGAGCATAGAGCAGCGGCAATTCCCCCCGGCCCGCCAGACGCAGCAAAACCGGCCCGAGGCGCAGGCCCATATGGGCATTCCATAAGCGGTCGGGACCATAGATTGCCCCCAAACGCAAAAGGCGACTGCTGATACCCTGCGCCGTGGCTTCTGCCGCAATAGCTTCCTGTGCCAGCTTGGCGCGGCAATAGGCATCACGGTATTGCGCCAACGGCTCCAAAGGCGAGGTCTCGTCAATCAGCCCGGCGCGGCCCTGATAAACCGCCATCGAGGAGGCCAGCACCACCGGAATTGGTTTTTCAAGGCCGGCAATCACCTCATAAAGCTGCTCGGTTGCGTATAATGTATCGCGCGCATGGGCGGCGTCATCACCATACAGGCTGGCGGCAATATGCAGCACCGCATCAGCCCCGGCAAGCGCTTGGCGCAAGCCGTTACCCGGCCCGGCAAGATCATGGGAAAGCAGCGTAATGCCGGCATCACCCTGCCAAGTATCCGCCGCAGATTCGGCGCGGCGAACCATGGCAATAACCGCATGCCCCCGGGCGCGTGCTGCCGCCACCGCATAGCGGCCCAGATAGCCACCCGCCCCGGTTATGACGAGGGTTTTTACTGGCATATTTACTGCGCCCATGGCATTGGCTCCAGCGCGGCGCAGGTGGTTTGCATCTTTTGCGTACTGCCCTCATGCCCGGCGTTCTGAATGGCCAGCGTGACCTCGTTGAGATGCAGCGCATAATCGCCGGCCAAGCGCGGGGCGCGACCCTCAGCCAACGCCTCCAAAGCCTCAACCGGACCAAGGGCGAAGTTCATCGCCGCTGCGCCAAAGCGTTTGACTTTCGGATGGGTCTCTCCTTTCAGGCGCAAACGACGACCAATAGGATGCTCGACTAGCCTGCGCCTGATCGTGAAGCGCTTGTGAAAGCGTACAGGAGCCGCATTGTCCCAGGCGCGCTTCATTTCCAGCACACCCTTATCGCCAAAAATACGCATCCGATGGTCATGGCTGGCAATGATAGAAGTGGTCAGCCGCGCCACCATGCCTGAGGTAAAAAATAATGTGGCGGACGAAAAATCAGGGGTGTTTTTCGCAACAATCGGCGCCGAAGCTGCGGTGATGCTTGCAACCGGACCAAACCAGCTTATCAGCCATGAAAGGTAGTAGCCCGCATGCTCCAGCGTGCAGCCCGTGGCAAATTCATCCTCATGGGGCCAAGGCGCGCCACTTTCACTTTTCCAGTTTTTATAGGGGGCCTGATGGATAAAACCATCATCCAACTCTGCATAAACCAACCTTGGTGTGCCAGCCGTACCATTCCGCAGCGCTTGGCCAAGGGTTTGTGCCGCCTCGCTCAACACCGATGATGGAGCGGTACAAAGGTGTAGCCCGGCGGCCTCTGCCAGCTTATACAACTCCAGCGCATCCACCATGTTCAAAGTCAGGGGCTTTTCGCTGAGCACATTGAATCCGGCTTCAAGGCAGGTGCGAGAAATTTCAACATGCGCCCCCGGATTGGTCAGGTTAAGCAGCAGCGTATCTTTTGGCAAACCCACCAGCAGGGCGGCAAGAGAGGGCTGGCCGAGCACCTTCCAATGGCTACAAAATGCCGCCTGGCGCGCCTTGTCCCGGTCAAAAACCCCGGCGATCTTCACCTCCGGATACAGCGCGAAAGATCGCATATAAAGGTCAGCAACAAAACCACAGCCGATCAGCGCCACAGTTTTCATGGCGCGCCCCTCAAGGCACGCAAATTCACGCCTGTTTTTGCCTCGCCAGATGCCACGCTGCCTGCCTCTTTTCCGATCTTCCTGCCTGAGCTTTCAGATGACACAGGAAAATGTCAATATTTCGACATGTATCGCCTAAATACCGCTGTTATTTCTTTCTATAGCAGTAGAATGGACAAAAGCGGAGGTGTGGGTGGAATTTACTTTTTTCGAAATCAAAATCACGGTGAATATTACTGATATGGCAGCACTTGAGGCGGTGGTTACGGCACGCCTTGCTGCCGGTGAGGGCTTTGCGTTGGCTACGATCAACCTGGATCATCTTGATAAACTCAAGCGCAGCGCCGCCTTTCGCACAGCTTACGGCGCACAGGATTTGATCGTGGCAGATGGCAACCCAATTGTCTGGCTGTCACGCATTGCCAAGCGGCCGGTCAGCCTGTTACCGGGTTCGGAACTGGTGCTGCCACTGGCCCGCTGGGCAGCTATGGCCGGGGTGAAAGTGGCGCTGGTCGGCTCCTCGGCAGAAGCATTGCAGGCGGCGGGCGCACGGCTGGCTGAACAGGTTCCAGGGCTGGAAATTGCCGCAAGCATCGCCCCCCCGATGGGGTTTGAGCCTGAAAGCACGGCCGCCGGAGATATTTTGCGCGCGCTGAAAGAAAGCGGTGCCGGTTTGGTTTTTCTGGCTTTGGGAGCGCCAAAACAGGAAGTCTTTGCCGCCCGCGCCCGCGCTACATTGCCTCATGTTGGCTTTGCCTCGATCGGGGCCGGGCTGGACTTCCTGGCGGGTACTCAAAAGCGCGCCCCTGCCTGGGTTCGCAAGCTGGCGTTGGAATGGCTGTGGCGCGCTCTTGGCAGCCCTGTGCGGCTGGGCCGGCGCTACTTTGGCAATGCGATCAGCCTGCCGGGCCATGTGTTGCGGGCTATCAGATTACCAGAAAACCAGAAAACCAGAAAACTAGAAAACTAGAAAACTAGAAAACGACGAATAATCAGAACTACGCGTTATCCTCCAGTGGCGCCACCTGCTGCAAATATGGGCTTCAGGCACGCAGCCTCTCATTTTTAGGGTCCCACAGCGGGGAATTACCTTGCACTACAGCCTTAACCATTTTCCCGTATATGCCCACCTCTACCTCAGTGCCTGGAATAGCCAAATCGGCTCTAATCATGCCTAAAGCGATAGATTCACATATGCGGTAGCCGTAGCCGCCAGAGGTGGTTTCCCCAACAATTTTACCATCATGCCAAAGGTTGGACATATAGGGCGCATCGGCCTCGTTTGTGTCTAGAGTCAATATAACAAACTGTTTACCGGGGCGGCGTTGAAACTCAGCCTTCAGCAGGGATTTCCCGGGAAAATCAGCGGGTTTACTCAGGCGTATGAAGCGGTCCAGCCCACCTTCCAGCAGCGTGTAATTGGTTGAGAGGTCACTCTTCCAGCTGCGGTAACCCTTCTCCAGCCTGAGAGAATTCAGCGCATACATGCCAAAGGGTTTGGCACCGGCCTTGAGCACAGCATCGTAGATCATTGGCAGGTCTGCATTATCTGCGTGAATTTCCCAACCCAGCTCGCCAGCAAAGCTGACCCTGAGCAATAAGACATGTTTTTCGGCTACCCGCGCCACCTGCCGCGATAGCCAAGGCAGCGTAAGATCAGCATCCGTAAGCGGCGCAAGAAGGTTGCGTGATTTTGGTCCCGTGACAAGCAAGCAGCCTGTACCTGCGGTATCATCGTAAAGTTCAACTTTACCGCCCAGAGGCAAAGCATTGCGCAGCATTTCACGGTCATGCCACTGGGCAGCAGCGGTGGTGATCAGGGTGAACAGGTTATCATCATGGCGGATTACTGACATTTCGGTCAGAATACGCCCGCGCTTGTCAGGGAAATAGGCAAGGTTCAGGCGGTCAACCTTGGGTAACGCCCCGGCAATAATGGTATCGAGCCAATCAGCAGCCCCGTCACCTGTGATAGTGAAGCGCGAGAGGCCCGGCAGGTCCAGCACGCCCACATGGTCACGCACCGCTTCACATTCCTCGCGTATGCGCGCCTCCCACGGCCCAGCGCGCCTCCATGTCTGGGTAGCCTCAAATGAGGTGTCATCACCGGGCTTGGCAAACCAATTGGCCCGTTCCCAGCCGTTATGGCCACCCATTTGGCCACCCATATCCTTGATCGCTCCATGCAGAGGCGACAGCTTTTTATCGCGCCCTGCTGGCCATTCGTGGTGTGGGAAGCGCATGGCATATTTGTGCCCATAAGCCTCCATACCTTTGGCAACACAGTATTTATGGTCAGTATGGTCAGTAAACCGGCGTGGATCGCAAGCCCACATATCCCATTCGGTGAAGCCCTCGGTGATCCACTCCGCCAGTACCTTTCCAGCTCCCCCCGCCTGCGCAATACCAGAGGTAAACACGCAGGCCTCATAGGCGTTTTGCACACCGGGCATGGGGCCGAGCAGGGGGTTGCCGTCGGGAGTATAGGGGATCGGGCCATTGACCACCTTGCTGATTCCAGCCGCACCAAGCACCGGGACGCGGGCCATGGCATCGCGCATATATGTCTCGAGTCGGGCAAGGTCTCCCTGGTAAAGCTGAAAGCTAAAATCCTCGGGCATTGGGTCGTCGGGCAAGGCCCAATGAGCACGGCAATCGGTCTCATATGGGCCAAAATTGAAACCATTCTTTTCTTGCCGGAGATAGTAGGAGGTATCAACATCGCGCAACAGCGGCAATTTTACTCCAGTTTTGGCAGTGTATGCTGCCAGTTCAGGAATTTCCTCTGACAGTATATATTGGTGGCTCATCACCATCATTGGAACTTTACGCCCGCCATGAGGTATAAACCATTCACCAACGCGTTGGGCATAATATCCGGCGGCATTAACTACAATATCAGCAATAATAGAGCCTTTTTCCGTATGGATCACCCATTTATCACCATCACGGTCAACCCCCATCGCCGGGGTGAAAAGCAAGGTTTTTGCCCCAAGGTCGCGCGCGCCTTTTGCCAGCGCCTGTGTTAATTGTGTCGGGTCAATATCGCCGTCATTCGGGTCAAAAAGCGCGCCAGCCAAATGGTGGGTTTCCAGAAACGGATGGCGCGCTTTGGTTTCCTTGGGGTTGAGAATTTCAAGGTCCATACCCTGATAGCGGCCCATGTCAGCGATACGTTGAAATTCCTGCATTCGTTCAACATTATGAGCTAGCTGCAAAGACCCGGTGGTATGGTAATTAATCGGGTAATCAACCCTGTCGCCAAGACGGGCATAAAGCTCGGTGGAATAGCGCTGTATATTCATCAATGACCACGAGGTACTGAACGTTGGTACATTCCCGGCGGCATGCCAGGTGCTGCCTGCGGTAAGTTCGTTTTTTTCCAACAAAACAGTGTCTATTACACCGCGTAAGGCAAGGTGGTAAAGTACCGAGGTGCCAACTACACCGCCGCCAATAATGACAACACGGGCAGATTTGGGAAAATCAGTCATGGTTAGAGCCTTATTTGAGAGCAATACGGGCGGCAAGGCCCAGGAATATGACGGCCGATATTTTGTTCATTAGGCGGGCAGATTTACGAACGCGGTCGGCCATAAACCCGGCCAGCACGCCGTAAGTTCCATCGGTCAAGATGCCACCAATGCCAAGGATCGCCCCAAGCACAACGATCTGGTGCCACGCAGGACCGATTGATGTGTCAATGAATTGCGGCAGGAAGGCAAGAATGAACAGAGCGACTTTGGGGTTGAGGATGTTGGTCAGGAACCCACGGCGAAAGGCACGCCAGAGGTCGGCATGGCCTTTTACCTTGGACAGGCGGCCTGTATCGGTCCAGCTTTGCCAAGCAAGGAACATCAGATATGCGGCACCGGCGTAGCGGATCACATCAAGTGTCACGGGGGATGCCGCGACCAGCACCGCAAGGCCAGCGGCGGCGGCGGTGACGTGGGCCAACACGCCAAATGAAATACCACAGGCGGCGGCAAGACCGGCCCGCGGCCCGCCAGAGACGCCAGAGGCAATGGTGAACATCATGTCGGGTCCGGGGGTCAGATAAAGCAGGAAGGACGCTCCGATAAAGCTGGCTATTACCCACGAATCCATCGCAAAAAACGTCTCTAACATGGCGGTTTTTCCTCTTGGCGAACATTGTCAGAGATGTCGTAATAGTCGCCTTTGTCGGCGGTGAATATGTGAGCAGCCAGTTGGGTGCCGGTTGGGGCGTCAATGGCCCCCATAGCCACGCCGGTCCAGTCAGTGCCGGTAAGCGGATCCCAAAACAATACCGAACCACATATGGTGCAAAACCCCCGCCTGACTTTTTGGGACGAGTGAAACCAGGTGACATTTTTGCCTCCCGATATGTTAAGAGCATCGCGTCTCACATCCGTCGAAACTAGGTAATGCCCGGTTTGCTTGCGGCACTGGCTGCAATGGCAGGCATCCGGTCCGGGAAGATCGCCAGAAATGGTGAACGTGACTGCACCGCAATTACAGCTTCCCGTCTTGGGTTTTTTCATCACAATTTTCCCTTTTTGCCTGCGAACGAGCTGAAGAACTGGGTGGCTAAGCCGCAGCTTTTGATATCTGGCGCGAATATCAGCACTTTGCTTACAGAATAGTAAGGAACAGTGTCTACGTTGTCAGTATAGAAAACTTGGCAAGGAGCAAGGGATGCAACTACTACACAAGGATATTGGTGATATTCGGGTCATTGAAGTCAATGAAAGCCGCCTCGACGCTGCTGTTGCGATCCAGTTTAAAGATATCATGCGCAAGCTTACTGAAGAAGCTCCAAATAGAATATTGCTTGATATGAAAAAGGTGAACTTTCTTGATAGTTCCGGCCTGGGTGCTGTGGTGGCGGCGATGAAACAGGCCGGTACAAATCGCAGTTTTGAGCTGGCTGGGCTAACTCCGATTGTTAAAAAGGTTTTCACCCTGACGCGTATGGACACCATTTTTAAAATACATGCTGACACAGCAGCGGCTTTGGGGTCCGGGTATGCAAATGCTTCTTGAAAGACTGGATTTCATGGGACATGCAACAGACCACTTGAGCGCGGCCAGTAATCCAGCCACCCATCGCCTGCAACTGATTTTTCCTGGCGATCAGAAAGAAGTTCGTGGGGCGCTTAAAAAAGCAATGGTATTTTTGCGAAGCTTGGATTTTGGACAAGATGAATGCGGCCCGGTTGAGTTGGTCCTGGCTGAAGCCATCAACAATGTCACCAAACACGCCTATGCCGGGAAAGCTTACGGTGTAATCGAGCTGATGATTGATCAAGATGGTGATACTTTGAATTTTGCCATTCTTGATGATGGCTTGCCGATGCCCGATGGCACCGCCCCAAGCGGACACGGGCATGACCTGGATTGTGAAACTGCCGAACTTCCGGAGGGCGGCTTTGGCTGGTTTCTGATCCGTGAATTGACATTTAACCTGATTTACTTCCGCTCAGGCAATCGCAACCGGTTAGAATTTTCAATGTATCCAGGTCTGTGTAACGCGCAACAATAAGCGCCGGTGATACCGATTCTGCCCTGCGCCCGGCCCGTGCGTATGGGTCCGATATTAGCTACAGGTTACCCTCACCCGTGACTGGTATGCCAGAGAGCGCACCAATATGATTGAGGTATTCTTAGCCGTGTGAGCCGCCCCTGGCTTGCCCGAGGCCTTCAGCTTAAGGAAGGATGATAGTTATGCTTCAAAGTAAAATGGCTAATCAGTACTCACCGGAAGTACTGTAACCTGGAAAACACCGTATTCGGGTTATCACGCCGCTAATTTTGGCAGAAAACAAGCTGCCATTCCGCCGAAATATAATCGCAAAATTCAGATACACTCTGATAAAATACTTTGCGAGGCACCCTGCCTGACCGAAAAATTTTCGTTAGAAGTCTGAATAATTACAGGGTAATTGTCTCCCATTTAGATCCAACCACCGTTAATTTTCTTGGCACAATGCATCTGGCTTCATGCCTAACTTAGCTCAAATGATGACCCCGCCTAAGCTCTTGTTGCCCAAAAAAGCACGCGCAGATACATTACCTGAGCTGCCGAAGCTCCTTAGGCAAGTAAACGTTAATTTAATCTACTTGGAATAAATGCCCTTCCCATTCGTTCTCCTTTATATAACCTGTTTTTGGAACTGGAGCTGCGCCCTGATGAAACGTCTAAGAATCCATTTTTTGGCGATTTTTGCGCTAGCCTTCTCCGGAATTATTATACCGGAAGAGGTATCCAGCTTGGTTTGGGTGAAGGCTGCCTACGCCAATGACCACGATGACGCGGATGACGACGAAGACGCGGATGACGACGCGGACGACGACGAAGACGCGGATGACGATGCGGACGACGACGAGGATGCGGACGACGACGAGGACGACGACGAGGACGACGACGAGGACGACGACGAGGATGAACAAGGGACCGTACCAAATATTGGCCCAGTGCAGGCAGACGAGGAAAAGCCCAAATTTGTTAGATCAGAGCTTGTAGCTATCGGGCTTCAGGAGGAAGATCTGGCATCTTTGACCCAGCGAGGCTACCGGGTAATTGAGATGCGGGATATAACCACAACCGGGCAGGTCTCCGTACGGCTGAGTGTGCCCGCCGGGGTCGAACTTGAAGCAGCCCGCGCTGAAGTGGAGGGCTTGAGTGAGGATGCTGTTGCCGACCTTAATCACTATTACAGAACCGAGCAGTCAGCTGCCTCATGCAGCGGCGGGCATTGTGCGCAGTTTGTGCAGGTTGCAATAGAAGCCGTGCAAGATATGCACCTTTCTTGCGGGGCTTCAGCGGTGATAGGAATGATTGACACCAGCATTAACCCGGAACACGAAACCTTTGCCGATAGTCGGCTTGAATTTATATTGGCAACGCCCTCAGGCAGTGATCAGTCGGGCAGGCAGCATGGAACAGCAGTTGCAGCCTTGATTGTGGGGGATCCGGAAAGCCGCTCGCCGGGCCTATTACCAAGTGCGCAACTGATGGCTATTGACCCGTTCCATAAAGTCGGAGAGGATGAGCGCAGTGATGTTTTTTCACTAATACAGGCTATGGACAGGTTGGCCGAAAGTGGCGTGCAGGTGATCAATATGAGCCTTGCCGGACCGCCAAATGAGCTGCTTGAAGAGATGGTTACCTTGCTGAATGCCAAAGGCATTGTCATTGTTGCCGCCGCTGGCAACGGTGGACCGCACGCCGAGCCAGTTTACCCTGCCGCCTATGATGCGGTGCTGGCTGTCACGGCCGTTGACCATTTTGATAAAATCTACCGGCGGGCAGGCCGGGGTGCCCATATTGACTTTGCGGCCCCCGGCGTGAATGTCTGGACAGCGGCTTCCATTAGGGGGGCGCGGCCAAAAACCGGCACTTCCTTTGCGGTACCCTTTGTTTCTGCCGCTGCTGCAATGATCCTCGCAAACACACCGGGCATGACTCCACAAGAAGTCACCGAGCGCCTGATGGAGACGGCCCGTGACCTTGGAGATGAGGGGCGGGATGATGTTTTTGGCTATGGGCTGGTTCAGATGAAGGGCCTTTGCCCGCCGCAGTAATAGTGCCTTTTACTTTTTGGAACGCTACGCCTCTTTAGCGTTGTGGCTTATTGTTTCGAACGAATTCGACAAACCGGGCAGGCCAAGGATCTGATGGGCTGGTGCGAAGGTGGCAGAAGCCAGCCAAGGCGTTGTAGACAACGAGGCCATCATGCTGCCCGTCCACACCATGACCACGTGAAATTTTACGAGCAAACACCGGGTTATCACCAATATTTTCCAGCCGCCCATAGTGAAATTCGTGCGCTTTCTGAGGGTGCTTGCTGGTCTCCCACAGGAGTGGAGTATCATTTGAAAAGGCGCAATAGCCGCGCCCTTGCGGGCGTTTCTGCATCACCGCATCTGCTTTGATCACCCCGACCATTGCACCATTAACCCCTTGGTGAAGCAATGACCGGCAGAGATACATCAGGCCGCCACATTCGGCATAGGTTGGCAGGCCGCCTTCAATGGCATGGCGCAAAGAGGTGCGCAGGCTTTCATTTGCAGATAATTCGGCGATAAACATCTCGGGAAATCCACCGCCGATGAACAGGCCATCGACCTTTGGCAAAACCGGATCAGTCAGGGTGTTGAATGGCACAAGCTCTGCACCGGCCTGCGCGAACGCCTCAAGGTCATCGGGGTAGTAAAAGCCAAAGGCCTGATCCTGGGCAATGGCAATTCTGACATCCGGCGCGGGGGTGGCAGCAGGCATACCCGCCTCAGGCAGGGAGCTGGCAGTGGCGGCGATGCTTTCTAGCCGGTCAAGGTCAACCGAATTGGCAATAATAGTGCCTATCTTGGCAATAATAGTATCTAACTCGCCTGTTTCAGCCGGAGTTGTCAGGCCAAGATGCCGCTCGCCTATTGCCAGGTCAGTATTGTGCCAGACAGCGCCGATCACCGGCAGGTCAGTATACCTGGCCACGGCTTCACGCAACTTTGCCTCGTGCCTTGCGCCCCCCACCCTGTTCAATATGACACCGGCTATATTCACCTCTTTGTCAAATGCCTGATAGCCCAACAATAAAGGTGCAATGCCGCGAGTCATGCCATTTGTGTCGATCACCAAAATGACAGGCAGGCACAGGGCCTTGGCAAGAGCTGCATTTGAATCGCTGCCATCTGCGGCAACACCATCAAACAAGCCTTTGTTTGCCTCAATAAGAGAAATGTCCGCATTGTGGGCGCGGCTGGCAAAAAATTCAGCTATTTCGCCCGCATCCATAATATTGAAATCAAGGTTGTAGCAGGGGCGCTTTGAAGCGGCACGCAACCACATGGGGTCAATGTAGTCGGGGCCTTTCTTGAAGGTGGCTATCTTGCGGCCCCGTGCAGCCAGTGCGGCAGCTAGCCCGGTGGAGACCACGGTTTTCCCGGAACTTTTATGTGCCGCTGAGATCAGGAAACGTGGGGCGAGCATTAACTGCTGGCCGGAAGTTGTGCCTTGTTGCGCCCTTGCCAAATTTTGTCAGCCAATGTTTGGGCCGCAGCCATATTATCCGCCTTGCCCATGGTGCGAAGGGCGATAGCCATGGTGCCGGTGATGGCCGCCTCGCCGTAATCATCGCTATCGGTGCCTTTCCAGATGCGCGCGAGAAGGGAAATATCCATGTTGGTATCGGGCGGCGCATGGCCATCATCCAGCATTGCAGGCCAGGTTTCAACTTCCATTCTGTCGGGTCCGTGAGTTGTCCAAACTTGTGTTGGCTTGTTGGGGCGGCGCTCAATCTCGCCACCATCGCCGCGAAACACTGCAAGGCTGACCTCGCCAAGTATCTGCGCGGCACCGGCGTGAATGTCCATGAAACCACGGTGAAAAATGCCCTGCATGATGGCAGGTGCGCCAAACGGGTTGAGGATGCGGGTGAATGAATGCACCGGGCTGCGCAAACCGAGAATGGGGCGCAGGTTGATCATGCTTTGCAGGCGTGGGTTCAGCACTTCAAGGGGCACATAGGTAAAGCCGGTAGCGCGGATCTGGGCGGCGGCTGTATCAAAGCTATCGGCCAGCGGAATGCCCAAATGCTCCAGCACCTCTCGGGTATAAACCCGCCCCGGCGTGTGGCCTTCAGTGCCATGCATGAAGACCCTGTAGCCTGCCCCGACCAGCGCTAGCACACTGAGGATATACCATGGTAATTGTACGCGTTTGCCGGCGTAAGACGACCAATCCAGGTCCACCTGTGGCAGGTCGGCAGGAAGGTTGAAGGTGGCCCGCGTACCTGCGGCAAAGCCGGCAATCTCCTCCGGCGCTTCTTCTTTCAGGCGCAAGAGCATCAGGAAGGCGCCCAGCTGCTCCGGCACGGCATCACCGTTGAGAAGCATCTCCATTGCCTCGCAGCTTTCCTCAAAGGTCAGGTGGCGTTGCTTGGTTTTGCCACGGCCAAGGATGGCGACAAATTTTGCAAAGGGATGGTTATTCATGGCTGCCTCCCGGCTTAGCTATCAGAGGGTACGTTCGCATCCGACAGGTTGGTTGGCAAGACCCGCAGAATTTTTGCACCTACCCCGGCGGCCAGCAATGCCATGGCAACACCGCCAAGGCCAAGAGCCAGCTCGTAGACCGAGGGAGTATAGGCGTTGATCTCGCCCTCGTACCAACCCGAAAGCACCTCATATCCGGGGAAGATATCCAGCGGAAAGGCCTGACCGCCGATGATGATAATATAAAGCTGAGCAAATCCGCCAATAATCACCAGTACAGAGGCTAAAATGGTCGATAGCCGCGAGGGGCGAAAAAAGACCAGCGCCATAGGGATCAGCCCACCGATCAGCACCTGCACGACCCAGAAAAGAAAGGTGTATATCCCCCCGTTGATCAGGAAGAAACGCACCACCTCTCCGTGTTCGGCAGCGTAAAAGTTGGTCACGTGCTGGATTGTCGCAAAGTAAAGCACGGCGGCGGCAAAAATACCCAGAAGGTGCCCCATACGTTTCAGCAGCACATCGCCAAACTCGCGGCCTGACAACTTGAACAGCAGCAGCGTGACCAACAGGAATGTGGCCAGGCCAAAAGCAAAACTCATGACAATGAAAAGGGGTGCCATGATAGCCGCATCATAGCCGGGGCGGGCCACCAGCCAGCCAAAGATCGAACCTGTTGCAGTCGTCAGTGCCAAACGCCAGACAAAGGCCAGTATCCCGGCGGTTTTTGCCACATATTCCGGCAAGCCTTTCATCATCTGTATCGCAATATATGCCCCGACTATTACAAAAAACCCGTTATAAAACAGCATGTTCCAGGCAAAAATCGACGTGAGGTTATAATGAGTCATAGCGATGAGCAAGCGGTCTGGCCGACCAAGGTCCAAAACCAGCACAGCCAGGCCGCCAAGCAGCAGGGAAAGGGACAGAAGCGCCGAAAAGCGCGCCATTGGTTTATAGGCTTTCTTGCCAAACACGCTGGAAATCGAGGCAATGTTAAGCGCGCCTGAGGCGGCAACGATCAGAAAAATGGCAAAGACATGCGGCAAGCCCCAGACGATCTGGTTATTCATGCCGGTGATGCCATGGCCATATTTCGTAATCGTCAGAACCGAAATCCCGGCAGCGCCGACAAAAACTGCCAGCAGCATAGCCGCCAGCCAGACGGAACGCGTTGCCTTGATTTCCCTGTATATTGTCCGGTCCATGCTATTTTCCCGTCAGAGGTTCTGATAGCGCACGCCGGGGTTCAACCCAAAAGCGTTGCGCAATGCGATGGAGGGATAGGCTTTCAGAGCCTTTGAAATCGGGCTGTCCGGGTCTTTCAGATCACCAAACAAAATAGCGCTGTGGCCTGCCGCCTCGCAACTTTCGACACAAGCCGGAATGCGGCCCTTGTCGATACGATGCACACAAAGCGTGCAGCTCTCAACCGTACCCTTGCCGCGCGGGGCGTTTACGGTGTGCTTTTCCACTTTCTCATGCACAAAACTGCGTGCCTTATAGGGGCAGGCCATCATGCAATAGCGGCAGCCGATGCAGGTGTGTTTATCTACCAATACGATGCCGTCGGCGCGTTTCATGCTGGCTCCGGTGGGGCAAACATCAACGCAAGGTGGGCTTTCGCAATGCTGGCACATGATTGGAGCCGAGACCTTGCGGCCGGTGTGCTTGTCTTTCAGAGTTACCTTGCGAATCCAAACTGCGTTGGTTTCTGAGCTGCCGTGTTCAGAATCGCCGCCCCAACCGTTTTCGGTTTTGCAGGCGGTTACGCAATCCGAGCAGCCCTCGGCACATTTGCCAGCATCAATTAGCAGGCCCCAGCGTTTGCCGGCATCGGCCCCGGCCGCCTCGGCGGGTGTGCCGCCAAAGGCCATCAGGGTTACCCCCGGTGCCAATGTCAGTGTGGCAAGCGCGGCCCCGGATTTCAGGATGTCACGGCGGGTCAGTTCTGCACGGTTGGTCATTCGCCTGCCTCTGCTGCCAGCCGCGCCAAATAAGCGGCGATGGAATTTGGCTCGTCCGGGGTTGCCATGGTACGGTTCAGTGGGTTGTCAGACGGGGTCGAGAGGTGACAAGTGAAGCAATCTATCCTGACAGCGGCAAATTCATGACAGGCCCGGCAAAAATGCCTTTCGCTTTCATAGGTTACCGGCACCCCTGCCTCTTCGACCGCATGGCAATCAAAGCAGGTACTCAAAGAGGCCTGAATGTCGCGCTCACCTTCACGCAATGTCAGATCCCGGTCATGCTTCATCAGCTCCATATGATGCTTGCGCCAGTATTCATTGCCTTCCGGGTGCGGCTCGCCGATAGCCGTGGGCACATCGGGCCATGGGGTGCCCTCAGCCTGCGCCACTCCAACCAGTCCCATAAAAAGGGCCAGTACTGCTAAAACCAGCCGCATTTCAGCCTCCAAGGCCCATTTGAATATATCCGGTCGGGCAAACATCAGCGCAGATGTGGCAGCCAATGCATTTGCCATAATCCGTATCAACATAGCGGCCAACGGTGCGGTCAGATTTCTTGACCCTATGCACGGCATCCTGCGGGCAGTAGATCACGCAATTATCACATTCAAAGCACATGCCGCAGGACATGCAGCGCTCGCCCTCATGTTGCGCCTGCTCTTCCGAATAGGCGATGATGCGTTCTTCAAAATTGCCCAGAACGTTTTCGCCTTCAATGCGCACCTCATCGCGGATCTCACGCTTTACAAAATTGAAATGGCCAAGAAACAGGGCGTCATGCTTGATAATCTGGCTTTCCGAACGGTCCTCATAATTATGTACGGCAAAATCTGATGAATCCGTAGCGCGCCCGTTGATGTTTTCATATGCGCCGGGTGCCTGACCCCGTTGCGCCAGTTCTTCCAGCAGATCAAAATGTGCCACGTCCACTTTTGGGCGCTTTTCAACGTCGCCATCATCAAGAAAATCGGTGATGGTTTCGGCAGCAATACGGCCATGACCAATAGCGGTGGTCAACAGGTGCGGGCGCAAAATATCGCCGCCGGCAAAGTGTTTTTCACGGTCCTGAACCTGATAGGTCGGTGTGGTGGCAATAAAGCCCCTGCCATTATCCAGGTCTTCAATGCCGGTCAAATCACCAAACTGGCCGATGGCTGAGATAATGATGTCGCACTCGATTTCAAATTCGGTGCCCTCACGCGGCTCCGGCCGCCCTTTGACCATGTCGCATTCACACATTTTCAGGGCAATCGCCCGGCCATTTTCGTCTTTTATGACCTCAAGCGGCATTACGCTGCCCCTGATGTCGACCCCTTCGCGCTTGGCATCTTCGCGCTCATGCTCGGCGGCAGTCATCTCTTCAATGGGGAACAACGAGGTCAGAGTTGCCTTCATGCCCTCGCGGGTCACGCTACCGGCCACATCGCTGGCGGTGAAATCAACCGCCGAGCCAGCCGCGTGGGCCGAGGGTTTTACTTCGGTGATACGGCCCAGGCGACGGGCAACCGAGGCTACGTCAACCGAGGTATCACCGCCGCCAACAACCACAACCTTCTCAGCCGTGCCCAGCACATATCCCTGATTGAATGCATCCAGAAATTCGATGCCGTTGATGCAATTCTCGGTGCCTTCCCAGCCCTCAACCGGCAGAGGGCGGCCTGATTGTGCACCGATGGCCCAAAAAATCGCATCAAACGCTTCATCAAGCTGCTTCATCGTAATATCAACACCAACGCGGGTATTCATCTTCACGTCAACGCCCATATCAATGATGCGGCCAATTTCACTGTCCAGCATGTCGCGCGGAGTGCGGTAGCCGGGGATGCCGTAGCGCATCATGCCGCCAAGCTTGCTGTGGCTTTCAAACAGAGTGACGGAATGTCCGTCAAGCCGCAGAAAATACGCCGCTGACAGGCCAGCAGGCCCGCCACCGATTACTGCGATTTTGCGCCCAGTATCAGCGCCCGGCTCGGCCATCTTGACGTTATTTTCATTGGCCCAGTCGCCAACATATTGCTCAACCGCATTGATGCCAACGTAATCGTCAACCTCGTTACGGTTACAGCCAGCTTCGCATGGTGCAGGGCAGACCCGGCCCATTGTGGCGGGAAACGGATTGGCGGAGACCATGCGCTCAAAGGCATATTCCTGCCAGGCCATGTCCGCATCAACCGGCTTATCCATGCCACGGGCAATGGCCAGCCAGCCGCGAATTTCGTGGCCCGAAGGGCACGAGCCCTGGCAGGGCGGGGTTTTGTGGATATAGGTAGGGCACTTATAAGATGTGTCCTGAACAAAAATCTTTTCTTCCAGATCCCAATCGTTCGGGGTTTCGCCTTCCTCATAGCGTCGGAAGGTGTGCTTTTCGTCCTGGGTCATGTCATTCATTGCCTATTCCTCCGCTTCAGTATCTGTTTTCTGGCCAGTCAGGATAATCGCGTTTGACACCAACTGGTGTACGGACACGATTGAATCCATCTCATAGCCATATTTTGGCATCACTTTAGAGAACTGTGTTTTGCAAATCGCGCAAATCGCCGCCATGTGGGTGACGCCGTGCTCCTTGGTGACCTGTTGCAATGCGGTCATGCGCGGGGATGCCCCCTTGATGCGCAAATCCATCAGGTCATCGGTTAGCAAACCGCCACCACCGCCACAGCACAGGGTGCTTTCATGGGTGGTTTCGCGCGGCATCTCGTAATAATAATTACAGACCGCTTTAATCACATTGCGTGGCAACTCAAACTGCCCGCCCGGCTCATCACCCATGCGTGAACCCCGCGCCACATTGCAGCTATCATGGTAGGTCATGCGATATTCATCATTCCTGGATTTATCAAACTTGAAGGTGCCCTTTTGGATCTCGCCCCAAGTGAATTCCATGATGTGCTGCGGAATAGGGTAGTTCTGATCGAGAAAGTCAAATGGCCCGGCAAGGGTGTTGAGAAAGCTGTAGCCAACCCGCCAAGCATGGCCACATTCACCGAACACAATCCGCTTCACGCCAAGATCAATCGCCGCTTTACGGATACGCAGGGAAATTTCGCGCATTTGCTCGTAATTGCCGATAAACAGGCCAAAATTGGCGGCCTCGGAAGCATAAGAGCTGACGGTCCAGCTCACCCCGGCCTCGTGAAACACTTTGGCGTAGCCCAGTAGCCCGTCAATATGTGGCTCGGCAAAGAAATCCGCTGAAGGCGTTACCAGCAGGATGTCAGCGCCCTTCTCATCAAGCGGAATGCGCACTGTGACGCCGGTTTCATCTTCGATATCTTCCTCAAGGTCTTCCAGCGTCGCGCCCAGCGCCTTTTTCGGCAGGCCAAGGTTATTGCCGATTTTGTGGACCTTGCCGATAATCTCGTTCGAGTATTTCATGCCGATGCCCACATGGGCAAGAATATCGCGCGCTGCCATGGTTATTTCGGCCGTATCAATGCCGTAAGGGCAAAAAACCGAACAGCGGCGGCATTCAGAGCATTGGTGGTAGTAGGAATACCATTCGTGCAGCACTTCTTCGGTCAGGTCGCGCGCGCCCACTAGCCATGGGAAATATTTGCCGGCAAAGGTGAAATAGCGTCGATAAACCGAGCGCAGCAGGTCTTGGCGGGCCACTGGCATGTTTTTGGGGTCGCCAGTGCCAAGGAAATAGTGGCATTTATCAGTGCAGGCACCGCATTTTACGCACATATCCAGATAGACCTGAAAGGCGCGATTCTGGCTGGCTAGCTCGGCCATCTTCTCCAGCGCTTTTTCTTTCCAGTTGGGTATCAGCCCTGGGGGAAAGCCCAGCGGCTCCTGATGTTCGGGCTTGGCAATAAACGGCTCCAACCCGGCCATGGCACCGCAGGCCAGTTTGGGAATCTCCAGCGGGTGGGACCTTTTCGGAATTTCTGTGTCACCGTCAGCCATGCTTATTTCTCCAGCTTGGCGGCCCAAGGAGCCAGATGGCGCTTTTCACGCGGGTTATCGACCTGATTGCGGCTGGGGCTGAAAAACACAGCCGGTGCATGCAGCAATTTCGAGATCGGAAAAATAATCATCAGAAAGGCCACCAGACCCAGGTGGATCAGCAAAAACGGATCGGCAGGCAGGTAGCCAATATCCAGGCGCATCAGGCCCAGCATATAGGATTTGACAGCGATGACATCGACCCGATCCACAAAGCGCATCATCAGGCCGGAAACGCCAATGCCGATGATCAGCACCAGCATCAAATAATCAGACGGCGCCGAGATATAGCGGATACGCTCCACCAGAAAACGCCGCGCCAGCAGACCGCCAAGACCAAATACCATGGCAAACCCGGCATAGGTGCCGAACGGCTGGGCAATTTCAACCCACCACCAGACCTCAATGGTGAAATAGCGGATATGGCGGATTAGAACCAACCACATGGACATGTGAAAGACCCAGCCAAATAGCCATATCCACTTGTTTGCCTTGAACAGGCTCTCAAAAAACACCACTTCGCGGAACATTCTCAAAACAACGCCGCTGCGGGTGATGGGCGCGGGCGTTAGCGGAATTTTCAGGGGTGCGGGCGTACGCGCATATTTACGGATCTTTAAAGCAAGACCCACGACCAACAGCAGGGTCGCAACATAAAACAGCAATGCAAAAATAATGCCCAGCACGTGGACTCCTCCCATTCCCGGCCTCATTATTATTGTTTTTTAAGGCTTTAGGATAATATCAGGCGGCGCGGAATGTTTTCCCGCGCCGCATTTTTTAAAGTCAGACGCAGCCAGTCGGCTTTGGCAGGCCTGCAATTTTACAGGCTTGTTTGGCCGGGCCGTAAGGGAACAACTCGTACATGTACTTATTGTTACCCTTTTCCGGGCCCATGGTTTTCTTCAGGGCCTTGATAAGCACCCGAACAGCCGGAGCTATTTGATATTCTTCGTAATAGTCACGCAAGAAGTTCACTACTTCCCAACGCTCATCGTCCATTTCGATCTCTTCAGCTTGGGCAATGATGCCAGCCAGATCTTGTGACCAATCGCCCAGATTGGTGATGTAGCCTTCTTCGTCTGCGGCGATAGTTTCACCGTTCACTTGATAGTCCATGTGGATTTCCTTCTGTTAAACTCGTTTGTTAGAGCCAGTTTTGCGTGCGGTCGTGCTTGGCGACCAAATCTACAAAACCAGCATAGTCCGTCCCTTTAATACCAGCGATCAGGCGTGAGGCATCAAGGCCCCTTGCAGCCAAGTCCGGTGACAATACATAAAGCGCCACCTTTTTACCCATGTTTTCAACCATCGACGACATGCCCGCGCCGGACAGGCCGCCATAAACGCCATCCTCAAACATCAGAACTGTGTCACCTTCTTTGCAGTGGTTCAGGCAGCTGATGAGCGCCTGAGTCGCAAAAGGCGATTTGTTTACGGTGTGTAAAGTAGACATATTTCCCCCTAGAAACTCAGAATGACATCTTGGTTGGCCATGAGATCGGCCATCTCAGCGCGGCTAATGATGCGGATTGAGGGCTTTTCGGCCCAGTCATCATCTTCGTCTTCATAGATGATATCTTGCAGATCATCCTTGGACAGGCCACGCTCTTCAAGGCTCTCTTTCTCAACGTAAAGCTTGGTGACATCATAGTCCCCCAAGGCGCGGAAAGTTGGCGAGAAGTTCTTGACGCCAATCTCGTCGGTGTTCTGATTCTTGGTCAACTGGAACACACCGTCATCGAGAAAGGCCAGTGATACATCTTGTTCAAATGCCGCGCCGATCAGTACCACTTCCAGGCTTTCCAGCGCATAGATGGTGCCGTAAGGGGCTTTGCGGTTCACGTAGAGGAATTTTTTGGTAATCATGTTGCGCCCCTAATCCCCGAAAGTGACCAGACGGTCAGTCTGGATACCCATTTCAATCAACTGGCCCAGTCCGGAAATCCGGAAGCCCTCGGCGATGTTGTCAGCATCTTTACCCTGACGTTTTGCCTCATTTGCATCCAGCAGGCCACGGCGTTGGGCCGCCGCGATACAAACCACAAGGTCAACATCATGCTCCTTGGCCAAAGCGCTCCAGTTTTTTTGGATATTGCGCTCGTCCTGCGGTGGCACTGACAGGCGGGTCGAGACGTTAACACCGTCATGATAAAAGAATACCCGTGGCACTTCATGCCCAGCATCCAGAGCCGCCTTTACAAACAGGTAAGCAGAATCCACCGCCTGATGCGTATAAGGCCCCTCACTAACAACAACTCCAAATTTCACTTACATATTCTCCCTAGAAGTGGACGTGGGCAGACATGTTCATGGTTTTGCGCGACCCTGTCCATGTATCCAGGTGGTGTTTGGTGAAGGCGAGTTCTGTCAAATCAAAGAAGCGGCTCCAGCCAATACGATCGATCCACTCACCTACGCGCTCCCAATGCTTGGCGTCTTTCTTGTAAGCCTCGACGATCCGCTTAACGATTGCCGTAACCTCCGGCCAATGGGGCGGGTTGTTGGGCAGGTTGGCAACGGCCAGCTTGTGGAAGGTCGGCTTGGTGCGTGCATTCGAGTGCTTGCCACCAACCCAGATGGCAATTTTGGTCGATTCAGCCGAGTTGATCTGCATTGGCGGGCAGGGTGGGTAGCAGGCACCACAGCAGATACATTTCTTCTCGTCAATCTCAAGGCTCGGCTTGCCGTTGACCATGGCGGGGCGGATGGCCGCCACCGGGCAACGGGCCACAACAGCGGGGCGTTCACAAACATTGGCCACCAAGTCGTGGTTTATCTTCGGCGGTTTGGTGTATTGCACGTTGATGGCAATATCGCCCTGACCACCGCAGTTGATCTGACAGCACGAGGTGGTGATACGCACCCGGTTGGGCATTTGCTCCTGCACGAACTCGTGATGCAGCATGTCCATCAGGCCTTTCACAACGCCCGAAGCATCGGTGCCGGGAATGTCGCAATGCAGCCAGCCTTGCGTATGTGAAATCATTGACACGGACGCGCCAGTGCCGCCAACCGGGAAGCCCTCGTTTGTCAGCTTTTCAATCAGCGGCGCGACCTTGGCCTCATCTGCCACCATGTATTCGATGTTGGAGCGGGTGGTGAAGCGCACATGGCCATCGGCAAATTCATCACCAATATCGGCCAGCTTGCGGATGGTGAACACATCCATCTGGCGCTGGGTGCCGGCGCGCACGGTCCAGACCTCATCGCCAGTTTTTGAAACGTGATGCAGAACCCCGGCACGCGGGCGGTCATGCCAATCCCAGTTGCCATAATTAGCCTTCAGTGTTGGGTGCATGTATTGAAATGGGTCCGGAACACCGGACTCGGTTGGCATGCGGGGTTTTTCAGCTTGGTCTTTCATTTTCTTCCTCCCGGCTCGTGCTGCCGAAATCGGCGGGCACGAAGGTATTCGTGTCGAATCAGATGGCGTGGCGCGAATTACTCCGCACTTACTGTCATCCCGGATTCACGTGCTTTACGCTCGAACCATTTATCGGCTTCCTCGGTGAAGTCATCGGTACGCACGTAGCTTGAAGTCCGTGGGTGGTTCACCATGTTCGGGTCCGCCTCAACGCCTACCGCCTCAAGGAAATCAGGCAGGCCGATACGGTCGATGGTTTCACCAACGCGCTCATGCTCCAGCGCATTGTCAGCAAAGAATTCGATGCAGGTTTCCGCAAACTCCTGAAGCTCTTCAAAGTCCTCTTCAGTCTTCAACCTGATGAATGGCTTGACCATAATACCCATCATGTCGCCCACTTTCAGCGAACGCTTGCCGCCGATCATGATTGAAGCACCTCGGTCATCGCCCGGGCTGAGCGCCTTGGTCATGACGTTGATACAGTGCATGCAGCGCACGCAAGAATTGTTATCAATCTCAAACGTGTCGTCATCATTCAGCGAAATCGCCCTTGTCGGGCACATGGAAACCACAGTGTCGATGGTATATTTGCGGCCAACCTTGGCAATGTGCTTTTTAACTTCTTCCTGGTTGATCTTGATGTCATCGCGCCAAGTGCCAATGACGGCAAAATCGGCCCGGTGAATGGCATTCACGCAATCATTGCCGCAGCCCGAGAATTTGAACTTGAACTTATAGGGCAACGCCGGGCGGTGCATCTCGTCAAGGAAGCGGTTGATGATGCCACGGTGCGCCTTGATCTCGTCATAGCAAGATTGCTCGCAACGGGCCGAACCAACACAATTCATCGCGGTGCGCAGAGCCGGGCCGGCACCGCCAAGGTCGAAGCCAAGTTCGTTCAGCTCATCAAAGGCCGGCTGGGCTGCTGCTGAGGAGCAGCCTTGAAACATTATATCGCCGGATTGGCCGTGAAAGGCGATCAGGCCCGAGCCATGACGCTCCCAGATATCGGCCATCTTGCGCAACAGGTCAGTGGTGTAATGAAAGCCGGCCGGCGGCATGACGCGCAGGGTGTGAAATTCTTTTGAGGCCGGAAACTTGTCGGCCACTTCGGAGAAACGCGGGATGATGCCACCGCCATATCCCAGAACAGAAAGCGTGCCACCTTTCCAGAAACCCAGCCGTTCTTCGTACGAGTGGTTCAACTGGCCCAGCAAGTCATTCATGATGGCCCGGTTACTTTCAGTACCTTCATCACGCAGACGCTTCAGCCCGGTAACAAAACTCGGCCATTTACCGCCTTCAAGCTCATCAAGCATCGGCGTTGGATTCTGGGCTTTTTTGGCATCGTCTTTCATGTTTTTCTCCCTCACGAGTAAGCGCTCTTAGATATGAACCAGACCGTTAGATTCTGGCAGTCTCCCATGGTGCAAGTTAATACACTAAAAACATACATCCGTCCGTCTTACGATGAACGTATTGCCATTAATCTATACATCAAGATAATGGAATGTAAGAAAAAAATGATGTTTACCGAGAAAAACCGCTGAGAGTGCGGTAATGCTGCGGATGCATAATGTGTCCAAAATGGGAGTTGGTTTTATTAACGCACCTGAACATAACAGCTTTTTCTGGAATGATCCTAAAACCCATGATTTTTATCAGGATTGGCGTGCAGCACGGCTAAAAATTGCCGAATCTGCCAAATCTGCGGGATTCGTCGAAATTAATGATCTGTCTAACCCAAAAGATTCGGAAAAATCCGAAATAGTTTTACGCTGCCTAGAATCAAATATTGCCCTTTACCAGGCTCCCCAGGGTGAAAACATCCGGCAAGACCTGCGTCAGTTTGCCGATTCTTTTAGGCTGCGCATTGCTGAAAAACACCGATCAGCAGGCGGTGATGGCGTTGTTGCCCTGCGTGAAAGTGAAGCCCCGGCGCAGGCCGGATATATCCCCTATTCCAAGCGTAAAATGAACTGGCACACCGATGGCTATTATAATGCCCCCGAGGACCGGATTAGCGCCATGGTCCTGCATTGCGCGCAGCCGGCAGATAGCGGCGGCGAAAACCAGTTTCTTGATCCGGCCGTAATTTTCATCCGCCTTTGGGATGAAAACCCGGATTATGCGCGCGCCCTCATGCATAGTGAGGCCATGACCATCCCGGAAAACCGCGAAGCTGATGGCGCGCTGCGGCCAGTCTCGATTGGCCCGGTATTCTACCCGGATGCAGAAACCGGCGCGATGCAGATGCGCTACACGGCGCGTACCCGCTCTATCTCTTGGCGCAATGATACCCTGACCCGCGAGGCGGTGGCCTTTCTGCAAGCCACCCTTGAGCAGCCAGACCCGCTGACTATTTCCCTGCGCTTCAAAGCCGGTCAGGGGGTTTTGTGTAATAATGTTCTGCATAACCGCACTGGCTTTGATGCGGCTGCGCAGGCAACATCAAGGCGCGTGGTCTACCGCGTGCGTTTTACCAACCGTGTAACCAACAAATTGAAAGGAAGTTGACATGGCTAAGCTGAGTGACCTGATTATCTCTCACCCCGATGTGACCACATTCCCCGACCTTGTGAAGCTCGTGGCCCATTTGGGTGAAAGTGGCGAGATGCATATGGAGTTTGACCTGAAACCGGATTACCGCGACACCCCGCGCAAATGGGCATGGCTGCTGGAGGCCGCGTTTACTCGCGGGTTGAAATATGACTGAGACGTTTCGCACGATTGCCGAATATGAGCTGCCTTATATGCGCAAGGCTGAATTGCGCGAGGCTGATTTTGACTCTGGCATGAAAATGCTGCGGCTGGTGCTGCGCGAGGGCAAGCGGATCACCCAGATTGATCTGGATGTAAATTCGGCACGTGTAATGGGCGCAGAAATGCTCAAATGGGCCGAGGATCAGGATTGATGGATTTTCTTCCGGTATTTCTGGATATTCGCGGCAAGCTGGTCGTGGTTGATGGTGGCGACACCATTGCCGCCCGGCGTGTTGAGCGCGCCCTGTCAGCCGGGGCTATTGTGGCTTCGTTCGACCCGGAGCCGGGGGCCGAGCTGACCATGTTGTTTGATCATGACAACCTGACGCATTACATGCGCGTCCCGGCTGAAGCAGATTTTGACGGCTGTGTCATAGCTTACGGTGCCAGTGAAAACCCAGCGCGCGACAAGCTTTTGTCTGATGCCGCACGCGCGACAGGTGCCTTGGCAAATGTCGCGGACGTGCCGGAATATTGTGATTTCATCACCCCCAGCGTGGTTGAGCGCAACCCGATCACCATCGCCATATCAACCGGCGGGGCTGCACCAGTTATTGCCCGCAACCTGCGTGCCCGTATCGAGGCCATGCTGCCGGAGGGCTACGGCCGCCTTGCCGCTTTTGCCGCCCGGTTTCGCGGTCCCATTGCTAGGGCCATCTCTGACGGGCGCGCCCGGCGGCGATTTTGGGAGGACATGATAGAAGGTCAGGCAGGGGATGCTTTTCTGGCCGGGCGCAAACATGATGCAACCGCACTGATCGAGGCCGGCCTGAAAGCTGCCGGGAATGCCACGCCTACCACCGGAGAAGTCTGGCTGGTGGGGGCCGGGCCTGGTGACCCGGATCTGCTGACCTTCAAAGCCCTGCGCCTCATGCAACATGCGGATGTGGTACTGTATGACCGCCTTGTTGGCCCCGGCATTCTTGAGCTTTCACGCCGCGATGCCAAGCGTATCAATGTGGGAAAATCCCCCGGCAACCACGCGCTCAGGCAAGAGGAAATCACCGCGCTGATGATCAAGCTGGCCCATGAAGGCAACCGGGTTCTGCGCCTTAAAGGTGGTGACCCGTTCATCTTTGGCCGAGGAGGTGAAGAGCTTGAAAATGTCGCCGAAGCAGGTATTCCGGTGCAGGTGGTGCCGGGCATTACCGCAGCAGCCGGGTGCGGTGCCTGTGCCGGCATTCCGTTAACCCACCGTGACCACGCGCAATCGGTGGCCTTTGTCACAGCACATGGGGCTGGCGGGGTTTTGAGCCACGACTGGACCAAACTGGCCCGCCCCGGCCAGACAGTTGTTGTCTATATGGGGCTTGGCTCATTGGCTGAAATCACCACCAGCGCCCTATCACAAGGGGTGCGCCCGGACCTGCCCATTGCCATTATCGACAATGGATCACGCCTGAACCAAACTGTAATTACCGCAACATTAGAAACTATTGAAGCCAAGGCCGGGGCCGCAAGCCTGCGTGGCCCAGCCCTGATCATCATGGGTGATGTGGTCACCATGCGTAATAAACTGAGCGTTGACGGCATTCGGCAAATACAAGTTTCCATGGGGCTAGGCGCACAGGGGGGGCTGGGAGGTCTGGGAGGTTCGGGAGGTCTGTAGGCTGGGTTGACATGAAAAGGCTGGCCTTGCTTGCAAGGGCGCAGTATGGCGGGCATGTGAGATATTTGCGAAAGTCAGCCCCTTCCCCCCAGCTCTGCTATTCTCTAGAAAAGCAAGCGCATAACCTGGAGAACAGCCCATGACCCAACGCCTTCATCTGGTTTTTGGCGGAGAGTTGACCGACCCTTCATCAAACGTCTTTCGGGCAGTTGATGATATCCACATGGTCGGGATATTCCCGGATTACCAAAGCGCCTACAACGCTTGGAAGTCCGAGGCCCACCGTACAGTAGATAATGCGCATATGCGCTATTTTATTGCCCATTTACACCGGTTGCAGGACGAAGAGGCCGAAACATCATCAACCGAAGAGCTAGGCGGATAAGGTGTTATGGAAAAGGCCAATGGTCTGACGTCACTGCGCACCATGAGGGGCCGGCGTAGTGCCAAGCGTGTACACCAGACCCTTGTTCGCGCGCTTTCTGCCGGGCATGAACACCCGGAAAAATGGCGTGAACGACTGGGCGAAACCACCGAGGCCCGCCCACTTGGCCCCTTGATTTGGTTTCATGCCGCAAATGAGCAAGCCGCCGCAGATTTTCCCCAATTGATTGACCGGATGCGCCTGGAGCGGGATGATGTCCATTTTTTGGTTACCATCAGGCTCTATGATGCTTTGAACCCCCTGCAAAGCCGTCTGCCGGATGAGTGCATATATCAGTACCTGCCCTATGAAGAAGGGCCGGGCATGAAGGCCTTCCTGGACCACTGGCAGCCGGATGTCTGCATCTGGTCCGATAATAACCTGGCTGCCGTTCAGATTGCTGCGATAGCTGCGCAAAATGTGCCTCTGTTCTACCTTGAAGCATCAATGCCTGACGAAAAAATGTATAAGCTCAGATGGTTCCCCGGAGAAACTCGCAAAACATTGAGTTGTTTTGAGCACGTTTTGGCCATTGATGGCCGTTCAGAGCGAAACCTGCAACAGCTTGGCGTACAGGCCGAAAAAATCGAAGCCAAAGGATACCTGCACGAAGCATCCCCGCCGCTTGAATGTGCTCAGAGTGAGCGGGATGCCATGGCAGAGCTGCTGTCAGCACGACCAATCTGGCTTGCTGCGGGAATCTCGCGCGAAGAGGAGCCGGCGATTCTGAGCGCCCATAAAGCTGTTTCGCGCCGGTCACACCGTTTGCTTTTAATTTTGGCCCCATCAGACCCGGTGCACGGGCCGGATCTGGCCAAAATGCTGGAAGACGATGGCTGGCTTGTTGCCTTGCGTTCAGCAGATCAGGAGCCTGAACCGGAAACACAGATTTACGTGGCTGACCTGGAAGGAGAAATGGGCCTGTGGCTCAGGCTTTCGCCCGTGTGCTTCATTGGTGAAACTTTGTGCGGCGGAGGCCAGACCGAACAAGATCCTTATCAGGCAACTTCGCTTGGATCTGCCGTTTTGCACGGCCCTAATTTTAGTGCTTATTCGGCGAATTACTCACGCCTACACGCTGCGGATGCCGCGCGGCTGGTGGAAAATGACAAGGATCTTTCACGCGAGTTAGAATCTCTTTTGGCTCCAAATATAGTGGCCGAAATGGCGCGGGCCGCTTGGGATGTTTCAACTTCGGGAGCGGAAGTTTCAGACCGTATTCAAGCGCTGATCTTTGATGCCCTTACCGCGCGGGGTATCTGAGCATGCGGGCACCTGATTTTTGGTTTACCTCACCAACCCAGCCGCACTGGGCCGCACGGATACTGGCCCCCCTCGGTAGAATTTATGCTTTGGCAACGGCAAGGCGGCTCTCAGGTGGCAAGCCCTATAAGGCCCGCATACCTCTGATTTGTATCGGAAATATTAATGCGGGGGGAACCGGAAAAACGCCTACGGTTATTGCTTTGGTGCAACATCTGAGCAAGCGTGGGATAAAGCCGCATGTAGTTTCACGCGGGCATGGCGGCAGCCTGCAAGGCCCGGTTCA
>CAYNXK010000003.1:0-6836 GCA_964401125.1 uncultured Aliiroseovarius sp. | reverse complement strand
CGCATAACGCTGCTGAAACCGGTGATGAGCCGCTACTTATTGCGGCTTTCACCCCAACTTGGGTGGCCAAGAGCCGTAAAGATGGCGTTCAGGCCGCTGAAAATGCAGGTGCCGAGGTGATCATTCTGGATGATGGTTTTCAGAGTCCTGAAGTTGCCTATGACTTGTCAATAATTGTTGTGGATGCCGAAAAGGGCTTTGGTAATGGGCGCTGTATTCCCGCCGGACCATTGCGCGAGCCGGTAGACGTGGCGTTGAGGCGCGCTGATTTGCTATTGCCAATCGGCACATCTGAGGCTTCGGACCAGTTCTGGAAAATCTGGACCAACAGAATTTCGATACCCTCTATGAGAGGGGAATTGGTGCCGTTAATAACCGGGATAGACTGGCAGGGGCAGGAGGTTGTGGCATTTGCCGGAATAGGCCACCCAGAGAAGTTTTTTACGACTTTGCGCAGCCTTGGCGCTGTTATCCTCCGCGCCGAGGCATTAAGTGACCATCAACCATTGGGCGAGGCATTGATGAAGCGGCTTGAGGACGAAGCCCTGCAGCTGAACGCACAATTGGTCACAACCGAGAAAGATGCAGTTCGCTTACCAGACAGCTTTCGCACAAAAGTCATCACCCTCCCTGTTCGTCTGGAACTTGAAGATTGGAGCATACTTGATACAGCTCTGGCACGGATTGGCTTGAACTGAAGGCGGCCGGGTTTCTCGCTAAGGGAAACTTGTGAGAGAGGCTCGCAAGCTGGCTCGATTCAAGTGACAATGATGTACATGCCCCGCATCACCTTCAAGTGGCTTGACCTTCGCGGCACTAGGATCCACTTTGCCTGAAATACCAGAAAGACCCGGAGCAGACATGGCCAGAACCACCGCACCTTTTTCTCGTTTTGAATGGATGATTGCCTGGCGTTACCTGCGCGCCCGTCGGGCTGAAGGCGGGGTCAGCACCATGACCTGGATCAGCCTGATAGGCATCACTTTGGCGGTGGCGGCGCTGATTATTACGCTGGCCGTGCGCGCCGGGTTTCGTGATGAATTTGTTGATACAATCCTAGGTGCCAATGCGCATGTCACTGTTTTCAGCCAGCTTTACGCAACAGAAACCGGGCAGACCAGCCGCCTGATTATAGATTACCGGGGCTGGGCCGAACGCATAAGCACAGTGCCCGGCGTTACCCGTGCAGCCCCCTTGATAAAAAGTCAGGTCATGGCCAACCGGGCGGGCCGGAATGCCGGGGTTGAGGTTTTTGGCATCGCTTATGAAGACCTGCTGACCCTCCCGCGCATTGCCAACCCCGAGACTAGCGAGGGTGATATTTCCCGTTTCAATGAGGGCATCGCTATTGGCTCTGGTGTGGCGCGCGAACTTGGGGTTTTTATTGGCGACCGGATCAGGCTCATCTCACCCGACGGGGTCAAAACCGCCTTTGGCACCAGCCCCCGCGTCAATGCCTATGAGGTCACCTATATTTTCACCGCCGGGCGCTGGGATATTGACCGCACCCGCGTCTACCTGCCCTTTGCCGAGGCCCAGAGATTTTTCAACCGCGAGGGAGCAGCCGACGAGATTGAGGTGATGGTTGAAGACCCGGAGGCGATTGACGACCTGCTGGTTGAGATCATGGCCGCCGCCGGTGAACGCTCAACTATCTGGACCTGGCGTGACCGCTCCGGTGCCTTCCTGCGCGCCCTCGACATGGAGGATAATGTGATGTTCATCATCCTGTCTGTTCTCGTGCTGATAGCCTCGATGAATATCATATCGGGGCTGATTATGCTGGTCAAAAACAAGGGCCGCGATATTGGTATCTTGCGCACCATGGGTCTGACAGAAGGCTCGATTCTCAGGGTGTTTTTTATCTGTGGCTCCCTTACCGGGCTGGTGGGAACCGCGGCTGGTGTGGTGCTTGGTTCTGCCTTTGCCATCTATATCGACCATATTTTTGCGGTGGTGGATTTCATCGCCGGTGGCGAGGTCTGGGATCCTTCTATTCGAGGCATCTACCACCTGCCGGCTAAGCTGGTGTTTGGCGATGTGGCCTCGGCAGTTGCCCTGTCACTTGGCCTCAGCTTTGTGGTGACGATTTTCCCGGCCAGACGTGCCGCCCGCATGAACCCTGTAGAGGCATTGCGCTATGAGTGATAATGTACTGAAGCTTGACAATATTTCAAAGGTTTACAATCAGGGCAAGGCGGCTGAAATTACTGTTCTGAAAGATGCCACACTTGCACTTTCGGCGGGTGAGGTCGTGGCGCTGGTGGCCCCTTCAGGGGCGGGTAAATCAACGTTGCTGCATATTGCCGGCTTGCTTGACAGCCCCAATGCCGGGCAGGTCTCCATTCATGGTCAGGATACCGGGGCATTGAATGACCGTAGGCGCACCGCCATAAGGCGCCAACATGTGGGCTTCATCTACCAGTTTCACCACCTGTTGCCAGAGTTTACGGCTCTTGAAAACGTGGTTTTACCGCAACTTGCCAATGGAGTTTCAGCCGAAGAGGCCCGCGATAGGGCAATGAAATTGCTCTCAAAAGTCAAGGTAGAACACCGGGCCAGCCACCGCCCTGCCGCGCTTTCGGGCGGCGAGCAGCAGCGGGTGGCGTTCTGCCGGGCGCTGGCCAATGGTCCTGCGCTTCTGCTGGCGGATGAACCCACCGGCAACCTCGATCCGGGCACCTCGGAAACCGTGTTTTCGGCCCTGATGGAACTGGTGCGCGAAACCGGCCTCTCCGCCCTTATTGCCACTCACAACATGGAGTTGGCCGCCCGTATGGACCGGGTGCTGCGGCTCGACAATGGAGGGATTGTCAGAGGCTAATTAAAGCGTCCCGCCTTATATCTGAGGCACGGATTTTGGGCGGGACGCTTTAAGGCTACTGGGCGCCCGACATAATGGCGGCATTTTATATACCCGGCTCACTCCTCGGATATGCGTCCGCGCAAAGTTTTTACCTGCCCGCGTCGGGTTTTGGCATCCAGCCGACGCCTTTTCGCCCCCAATCCTGGCTTCGTAGCAATGCGCCTTTTGGGGGCCACCAATGCCCTGCGGATCATCTCTACCAGGCGCTCCTCAGCAATTTGCCGGTTGCGCGCCTGACTTCTCGTGCCCTCGGCCCGAATTACGATGGTGCCATCCGCCACCCACTTACGCCCGGCAATCCGCTTCAACCGGGCTTTTACGGCGGGTGTCAGGGCAGGTGAGCGCACTGCTTCAAACCGCAACTCAACCGCCGTGGCCACCTTGTTCACATTCTGGCCACCCGGCCCGGAGGCGCGGCTGAAGCTCTCGCTCAACTCCCAGTCCATCAAGACGATATTGTCACTTACCCGGATCATGTGGGCATTCTATCTCGACCTGCCTAAAATATAAATCCCCTTCATCTTGGCAAAAACACTGAACCGCCCCGGTTTCGTTCCGGTCTCTTTTAAGCAATATTTGCTATGAAGGAGGTAAGATATAGCAACGAGTTACACCGAATAATTTCGCCGAGATGCGGTTCATATTGCAACAACCAGCGGCCTGACCAAGCGTGGGGTCAAAGTATCCCTCTCATGGCTTGCAGTGCTTCGTATTCGAACGAAAGGCCGCATGAATGAGTTGAGAGACCGGAACAAAAATGTGACAGATCCAGAATTCTGAACACGCTCCTGCCACCAGCTTCCCGGTCATGATCCACGCTTGTGCAGTTTTGCTGAATAGGCCGGTGAGCCTCAACAGACCCTAGACAAAGACGAAATCGTTGGCTGTGAAATCGCTGACAAAGGTGCCATTGACCGTAATCACATGCCCGCCAACGCTGATTTCAACACCTGCTGTCACGGTGGAGAAGTTTAGAGCATCAAACTGCGCCTGGTCCGTGCTACCGTCAATTCCGTGTATGCGGATTGTATCAGCATCATTCTGAAAATCGGTGATCGTATCGCGCTCGCCATTGGTTATGGTTCTGAAAACAAATTCATCCGCATTGGCACCACCAGTCAGCAGGTCATTGCCCAGCCCACCGTTCAGGGTGTCATTACCAGTGCCACCAAACAGTTGATCATCACCAGCCCCGCCGCCAAGAAAGTCATTACCGCCATCGCCATAGGCCGTATCATTGCCATCTCCGGCACCAATCAGGTCGTTACCATCACCGCCATGCAGAATATCATTTCCGCGACAGCCAACAAGTGAATCATAGCCGGCAGCGCCGCTTACAATGTCGTTACCGTCGCTGCCCGCCAGAATATCATTGCCGCCGCCGCCGCCAACATTATCGCTGCCGACACCGCCAGTTGCTTCATCATTGCCATTATTGCCGAAAATAGCATCGTCACCGGCACCGCCAAAGATAATATCGTTGCCATTCCAGGCATGAATATTGTCGCTACCTGTACCGCCGGTGATAATATCATCACCGGCACCGCCGATAATGCTGTCATCACCGCTGCCACCATTCAGAAAATCATCGCCGGCACCGCCATTAAGCGTATCATTGCCGCCCAGCCCGTTAATCCAATCACTGCCACCACCACCATTAAGCGTATCAGTGCCCGTGCCGCCGTCTGTGCCACCAAGGCCCGCGCCAAACAGATCTGCCAAGCTTGCAGTGCCGTCTTCAAATGTGAACAGCTCGATATTACTGAAATTATCCTGACCGTTTGTGCCACCGGAAATACGGAAAATGCCGCCGCCAAGATCGCTTAGTGCAGCACCGCCAAGCGTGGCATGAATTACCCCTCGGTCAATACCGGCGCCGCCATCAATAATGTCATTGCCCGCCCCGCCATCCAGCCGGTTATTTGCCGCATTGCCGATCAGGCTGTCATTGCCTAACCCGGTTGTCAGGTTCTCAATCAAAGTGCCTTGGGCGATCACCAAATTGCCGGTCAACCCCATTACATCAGACACCGCACCGGCATTCAGGTCCACGTTCTGATTGTGTGAGACAGAACTCAAGTCAATCAGGTCATTACCACCACTATCATATATGGTTAGCCCCAGAGCGCCGCCAGCGTAAAGCTCTGGATCAATGGTGGCACCATCAAAGATATGTGCAAAAATGGCACCCAATGTGCCGCCGATATTGGAGTTTACGCCCCAGACAGTGTTGCCATTATAGGCCGCCGGCAAGGCGCCATTGCCATAAAGGAAGTGAACTGCGGCAATATCCGCAATCATCGGGCCTGCCGGCAGAAAGTTGCTGGCCTCTATAAAGGTGTTCTGGGTCATGTCGAAATATGACATCACCGTCATCTGATAGCTGTCGTTCAGGTAAACCGCATCAGCGGAAAACGTGGCTGAACCATCATAATTACCACCATGCATCAGGCCCAGAGCATGGCCGATTTCATGCACATAGGTCAAGTATGAGTAGCTGTCGAAAGTGGTGCCGAATTGTGCTAACCAGCCGGTTGATATATTCACCTCAGCAGTAATTATTATTCCTGTATTCGAGTCCCAAGTCAGCCCGGCAAAGGCGTGGGGCTGGTTGTCGTCAAAAGTGATATTAGCACCTGAGGAAACTTCGTTAAAGCTGATGTCCATGATGTTTGACCATGATTCCAATGCCCAGCGCGCCAGTTGTTGGCCGTTGGCCGTCAGAGCGGTAATATCCACATTGATCAAGCCGCCATGGCTGACATCAAGGCGCAAAGGCGCGGTAGAACCCCAGCCAAATTCGGTTATTTGGGCAACAACCTGATCCACCGTATAGATATTGGTGGCCGCCATGATCGTGTAATTGCCAGTTTCGCTGCTCCATGCTGAGGCATCCAAATAGAAACTGCCGCTGGTCGAGGGGGTATAGGTGATCTGCGAAAAGCGGTTGCCTTCTGCACGGTCCACATCATCACTGAAGGCAACCTGCCCACCTCCCGCGTTGCGCAGGCTCAAAATCGTGTCATCGACGCCGTTATTCCTGCCGTCGGTGCCCCAGAGGGAAAACACATAAGTCTCGCCGGCTTCCAGCTGGATCCGAACCCAGTCATGGTCGCCGTTGAAGCCGATGGAGCCATCAAAACGCTCGCCAACAGCCATGGTTGCTGTGGTAGCGGTATTGGCCGCCGCATCGCCGCTTTCATTGGCCAAAATCCGGCCTCCACCGGCAAGCGCACCCGTAATCTCACTAACATGCAATTTGCTGTAAACACCCATGGTTTCCGCTTACCCTTTTACCACACACAACCCGACACCGCAGGCATCCGTATGTATTAACCATGAATTGAGCCAAATTTGCGGCCAATTATACAGAATTTCTACCATAGGTAGCTGATAGATTAAAGAATTGTTAAGGTTTTTAAAGCGGTCACGGCGCTATTGTCTAAAGAAACACGAAGTCACTTACGTCAAAGTCTGATACCACCGCTTCGTTTAGCATGATCACGTGCCCGCCATAGCTGATTTCAACACCACCCGTCACGGCGCTGATGCTCAATGCCTCAAATCGTGCCTGTGGATTGCCGGTGGCAATTTCGTGCATGCGAATCGTATCAATGCCGTCATGATAATCCAGAATCACATCGCGCTCGCCATTGGTCATATTTCTGAACACAAACTCATCAGCACCGCCGCTGCCGGTTAGCAGGTCGTTGCCCAATCCACCGTTCAGAACGTCCTCACCCATGCCGCCATACAATCGGTCATTGCCAGCCCCGCCGCCAAGAAAATCGTCGCCAGCCCCGCCACCAATCAGGTCGTTACCATCTCCGCCACCAATCAGGTCATTTCCGTCGCCACCATTAATGGTATCATTACCCGTGCCGCCACCAAGAGAATCATTTCCGGCACCACCGTTTACAATGTCATCATCATGGCTGCCTGCCAGAATGTCATCACCCGCGCCGCCGGA
>CAYNXK010000002.1:5386-45668 GCA_964401125.1 uncultured Aliiroseovarius sp. | reverse complement strand
TATCGGGTACATCCCGCCAGCAGAAGCAGAAGAGAGGTACTATGCACAGTTAAACTGTAGTAATTCCGATCTGTCGCTGACCTCTTTTTCCGGCGCCTTCGGCGGCCGCGAGCTGCGCTGCGAAGTCGTCAACGAATCCAACGAATGCAACAAGGATACTGGTAGCGATCAGATCACCCTGTCCTACTGCGGCAACGTGCCTAACTCCGAGCACCCCGACCATCAGTAGATCAATGGCCCCAAATCCTACTGTTACCATGCCGATTGCAAAGGCTAGTGAGGCGTAGCTAAAAAAATTCCGAGGTGTCAGTTCCGTATGTCGCACAGTTATTCATCCCTCAGAAATTCAAGATGCTGCTTTCAAGATGCTGCTTTCAAGATGCTGCTTTATAGATGCTGCTTTATAGATGATTCGTAATAGGTCTTCAGGAAATGCGTCTCGTAAGCGTTTGGCCTCTTGAGAATCAAATCGTCGGCCGCCTTACGCGCGGCTAGCATGAATCTTCGCGCATCCTGCCCTGCTGAGCAAGACGGTTGTGGATAACAAAGCGCAACATCGCGATTTTGAATTTATCCCGGTGATCGGTTGGCCGTCGCTCCGCAGTATCCAGCATCGTTTCGGCTAGGCTGAAATGTGACAACACGGCTTTGTCAGGTTATTGGCGCACATGGGCAGCCGGCATAGTCATCTTTCATGATCAGCCAAGTTTCACACCCTCGCCTGAAGGGCTTCCGTTTCCCTCGGTCCATCATCTCCTATGCCGTCTGGGCGTACCATCGGTTTGCGCTGAGCCTGCGATGTTGAGGATTTGTTGGCCGAACGGGGCGTAATAGTCTCGTATGAAAGCATCCGGGTGTGGTGCCAGCGGTTCGGAACGCAGATCGCGGCCAATATCCGTCGCGATCGCCCGGTTTCTGCCGACAAATGGCACCTTGGCGAGGTCGTGATTTCAATTCGAGGGCGAAAACATTGGCTTTGGCGAGCGGTCGACGCCAATGGATACGTACTGGAGATCCTGATGCAAAGCCGAAGAAATGCCCATGCTGCCAAGCGTTTCCTGATGAAGTTAATGAAGCTATGGGGTGTGCCATGCGTCCTCGTGACAGGTAAACTGCGTAGCTATGATGTGGCCGTTCGTGACCTTTGCCCAAGCGTCGATCATCGTTCCCACAAGGGGTTGAATAACCGGTCCGAAGCGTCGCATCGACACACACGACGAAGAGAAAAAATCATGAGTCGTTTCAAATCCCCACGCCAGGCGCAGCGTTTTCTATCCGTACACGATCAGACCGCCACCATCTTCCGTCCAAAGCGCCACCGCTTTTCCGCAACATCTTACCGCCAATCTCGGACTAACGCATTCAGCCTGTGGAACAACTATGCGGCTGAAATGGTTGCCTGAACGGGACGCGAATATTGGGCGCGGCGCGATATAACAACCTGACATAGCCCCCCGATCCCCGACCTTGCCCGGCAATATGGCCTCAATTTTTTCCCACTGATCATCTCGCAAAGCATATCGACGCATGAACCAACCTCTTCAAAGCTGGCTCTCTATGAATTACTCATTTAACGGGTTGGGAATCCCCTAAATGATGACACCGCCTAGAACAGCCTCTTTATTTTAACGAATTTTATGCCCTCAGCCTTAAGTGTCAGGCATTGGAGCGCAACCTCAAACCGGAGATCGAACAGCATTCACAGCCATGGCGGGCACTTGAACGCCCCCGTGTAAAATCAAAACTGTCTGACCACCTTCATTACGCGCTTCAGTAATACGGGCATATACTTCAGCCAAATCTGAACGAAGCAACTCCCCATGTGCATAGCTTTCCAGCTCAAATGAATAAAGCCCGGCGGGCAACGGATTACCGCTTGAATCAACCCCGGCCCAGGTTACGGGGTCGCTTGAAACCGGAATTGTAATACGCTCAACTTCACGCCCTTGCGCATCGGTTACGACCAACACCGTCTCTTGTGCCGCACTTGCGGGGCTGGGCAAGACGGTGATGGGGGTGCCATCAAAATAGGCCGGCGCGGCGGCGCGCGCCTCCATTCCAATCCATCCTGCCATTTGCGCCATACCCATCAGGCCCATTTGCTGTGCCAGACCTTCAAGTATTTGATTCGACCTGACTTGCTGCTCCACCCCTGAGAAAGTTGCCAATTGTACGGCAAAATCTGACGAACTACTTGGGTTTAGGGGGTCTTGGTTTTTCATTTGAACAGTCAGCATTTTCAAAAATGTCTCAAAGTCAGAACTAACCGGGTTCGGCGATGCCTGATCTTGACCGGGTGATGCCTGCTGGCCTTCATCAGATAAGGCATAAGGCAGCGGGTTGCGAATTACTTGTCCAAGTTCCATTTCAGGCTCCTAAGTTAGAGGCGAATATCAATTCCTGGTTTTGATTTGGCTGCAGGAATTGCGCTTTCGGGTTGAGTATCTGGTATATTTTCTTCAGCAAGCCCACCCGGCAAGTCTACACGGCCAGGCCGGTCTTGTTCTGAGCCCATGTTGCCCTCCCCCCCCTGATTGAAGGAAAAGCTGACATCCCTGTGGCCCAAATTACGCAGATCCTGCGCCAGAGTTTCGATATGCCGGCGCATGAGTTCAAGGGTTTCAGGCCTTTCCGCCGTAATTGACACCACCATTCCATTTTTATCGGGAATGAATTCCAGCCGGACACGGCCAAGCTCTTCCGGGTTAAGCGTGATGTTGACAGGGCGATCAGGAAGAGGCTGCGCCGCTTGTGATATCTGCGCCGCAATATGGCGGGCAAGCGCAGGTTCGTGACGGGAAATTATAACCTCACGGGCAGTAACTTCCATGGACGTTACAGTTGCTGGTATTGCAGTAATCTGGGCTAATTCCCGCACCATTTCATCTTGCAAGGGAACCTGAGAGCCACCCTGTCCCGAAACCCAGCTTACTACCGCAGGGGGCGGCCCTTTGGTATTGGCAGTTTCCATATTCCCGCTTGTTGTTTTGGCTTGCCGGGGGTCTGGCACAACGCTTGCCAAAGATGCACTGGCGGCAATTTCCCCGCCTTTACTCATGGTTATGACGGAAGCAGCCTTTTTTGCCTGTTGCAGGTCGTTGAATGCCGGGTTTTTCTGCGCAGATAACATGTCAGCCGAAGTGGCCATGTTCTGTGCAGGTACGGCTTGGTTGTTGTTGCCTTGAATGGGTGCCTTGGTAGAAGGGGTAGAGGTAGATTGTAGTGTCGCCTGCCCGGTCGGGATGCCCGGCATTTTTGCAGAAATTTCCTGCTTGTGGCCAGCCGCCAGGCCAGCAGGTAGCAACGGTGCGGGCATTGCGGGAGAAGCGGTTGGGCGGTTTGGTGGCTGATGAGCTACAGATGAAACCATGTCCCCAGGCAAAAGCGGGCTTCGCATATTACTCACGCTGCCCTTTAACTCATTGTAGCCAGTGCTTTTCTTTAAATCAGGTGCTTGGTTTTCCGGCCTTTGCAGCAACTTTGTATCTTTTTCGGGAGGTGCTTGCATCAAGGCGCTCTGCCATTCAGCACCTTTTGCAGGCGTGGCCTTTGCCACCTGTAGCTGTTGCATCTCTTTGTTGTCTTGCTTTACCGTCGGGTCAGTATGCGCAGAATTTGACCCTGTTTTCTGGTTTTCCATACGCATGAGTTGCTGTTGCGTAAGGTCTTTTGCCGACACCTGCGCAACATGCAATATGTTTGATGCCATTGCTGCAGGTGAGCCTGAAAGCAGTAACTTCCCGTCCGGGTTTCCAGCAATTTCAAGTGCGTTTTCGCCAAGTTTTCCGGCAGTCAGAGCTTCACCGATAGTGCCATGAAAATTGAGGCTTGAAGAGGGGATCTTGCCCCCTTCAAGCTCTGACTTTGACGGAGCAAGCATAGTTGCAATTAGTTCAGACGGCGTGGTCAGAGATGCAGATTCGGCATGCAGAACTCCCGGCCGGTCAGGTGGTATTTCCGCAACTACCTGCTTTGAAAAATTTTCACCGTGGTCAGAAATCTGTGTTGCAGGTAGTGCTTGGTTGCGAAAATTGGATGTCTCATCTGAAGGTTGCGGCATTTCACGACCAACAAAGTTAGAGAAATCTTCTGCACCTTCAGGATGCGGCACGAGTTCACTCCTCGAGCCGACTTCTGCCTGTGGGGCCATAAATGGAACCATAATGGGGTTCTGCATAGGTAAATCCGGGTGTTCTTCCGCCGTATGAAGAGACCATGACAGAGTGTGGTTACTGATTCTTTACTGTCTTGCATCATACAAAGAGAAATTGCTTTCAATTGAAAGGAAATGCCATGAACCCGATCCCGTTATCATCATCGGGCCAACTACAGCAGCCGCCGCAATTATCGCCACGCGATCAGGAATTAATGAATGCGGCCAAAGAGCTTGAAGCCACCTTTCTGGCAGAGATGCTAAAATCAGCCGGCATGGGTAAATCGCGGACCTCATTTGGTGGTGGTGCCGGCGAGGATCAGTTTACTTCTCTGTTAGTTAATGAGCAGGCGCGCGCCGTTGTCCAAGCCGGTGGCATTGGTCTCGCACAATCCCTGTTTGAAGCCTTGAAAGGACGTGACAGTGGCCTTGTTTAATATCCCCGCCGTTGTAGATGCCCTTGATGATTTGCTGGACCGTGAAAGGCAGGCAATTCTCAGTGGGAACCTCGAGATGCTTTCGCGCCAATTTGGGGAGAAAAAACGGCTGCTTGAACGACTGGCTGGCTCTACATCTGATATTACCCGAATCGAGCGTTTGCGTACAAAAGCAGACCGGAATCAAGAATTGCTGGTTGCGGTTGCGCGTGGAATAAAAAGTGTGTCACGCAGGTTGGAAGCAATGAAAATGCCAAAAACCATATTGCGTACCTATGATAAGGGCGGCATCAGCCAGGAATTATCGACAAAAAAACCAAGTATTGAAAAACATGCCTGAGTGAGAGCGCCCTATACTTGGCCTTGTTGCATGGATTAAGCATTAGCTGAAAAGCGCCCTTACCCACAATTTAAAACCTTCCAACATGTTGTTATAATGCAATAATAATCTGAAATCCTTAAGGATATTGGATTTGTTCAAACACGGGGGATGTCAGTTTCCCCGATGACAGCTTGCCAACAACCCATCCCCTGCCCGTCAGTGATTGCGCCGCAATCCATGAGAGCAGGTTTCAGCTTTGCTGCGCTGATTCTAGACGTTGCCGAGTTGCCACGCCATGCGGCGGCGGGCTTGTATTTAAAGCGTCCCGCCTCATCCCTCTCATGGATTGCCGTGCAATCCACTGACGGCCAACGGGTATAAGGTGGGACGCTTTAGGCAACATGTCCGTTTGAAAGGAAAGTTCAAATATATACTTGCCCCATGGCCGGCCTCTCTCGTCTGCTTGTGTTTGTGCCGAGCGGCTTTGCCAATCTTGCTGAATATCCCTCGCCATTGTAAACCTCTGCCACGGAGGCCATACAGGTCGGGTCAGTAATCGGAGCGCCTATGAGCAATTATCTTGAGTTTGAAAAACCCCTTGCCGAGATCGAAGGCAAGGCCGGGGAATTACGCGCTATGGCACGGGCCTCTGAGGACAAAGTGGACTTCGAGAAGGAGGCTGCTGCCCTCGATAAAAAGGCCGACGCACTGCTGGGTGATATCTATGCTACGCTTTCGCCCTGGCGTAAATGTCAGGTGGCTCGCCATCCGGACCGGCCCCATTGCAAAGATTATATTGAAGCCCTGTTCAGCGAATACACGCCGCTTGCTGGTGACCGGAATTTTGCTGATGACCACGCCGTGATGGGCGGGCTAGCGCGGCTGGGCGGGGTGCCGGTAGTGGTGATCGGTCAGGAAAAGGGCAAAGACACCAAAAGCCGGATCGTTCACAATTTTGGCATGGCCCGGCCTGAGGGCTACCGTAAAGCCATCCGCCTGATGGACCTTGCCGACCGTTTTGGCCTGCCCTTGATCACACTGGTCGATACGCCCGGCGCCTACCCCGGCAAGGGGGCCGAGGAGCGCGGACAAAGTGAGGCCATTGCCCGCTCGACCGAAAAGTGCCTGACGCTGAAAAGCCCGGTCATTTCGGTGATTATCGGCGAGGGCGGCTCAGGCGGCGCGGTCGCGTTTGCCACGGCCAACAAGGTTATGATGCTGGAGCATTCGATCTATTCGGTGATCACGCCCGAGGGCTGCGCTTCTATCTTGTGGAAGGATGCCGAAAAAATGCGAGAGGCCGCCGAATCCATGCGCCTGACCGCTACAGACCTGAAAGAGTTGGGGGTGATTGATAAGATTATCCGCGAGCCCAGGGGCGGCGCACAGCGCGACCGCGAAGCGACGATTGCCGCAGTTGGCGCAGCGCTGGAAGAAGAGCTGAAAGCACTAATGGCAACCGCCAAAGGTGACAGCCTGATGCAGGAACGACGCAAAAAATTCCTCGCAATAGGGGCCAAGGGGCTAGCCGCTTGAATTCTGGCTCTCTTTACCTCGGAAACCTAAAATATCGGCGCAGAAACATTCTATCCTGCAGCTAAAGCTGGATCATCCGAAAAGGTACAGCCCGCCATAAAGCGTGGTCGCACCGCCAAGGATAGCAGCCAGCACGTTTTTGGTGAAATGCCCAATGGCCAGCGTCACTACGGCTGCCAGCATACGCGCCGGATCCGGCTGCCCACCGGTTGCCGCTGGCCACAGCACCAGTGGCGCTACCAAACCAGGCAGTACCGCCACCGGGGTATAGCGCAGATGCCTGAGCAGCCAAGGCGGCAGCTCGCGGTCTCCAATCAGGCCAATAAAGGAAAACCGGATCAGGTAGGTGCCAATGGCCAGCCCCAGAATAATCAGCCATATCTGGCCAAGTGGCATGTTCATGGCTGCCACCTTTGCCTGCGCCTCTCTCTGCGTCTTGCCATTTGCCGCTCAATCTCGGCCCCGACCAACATTGCCATCACCCCCGCCACCAACAGCCCAGTGCCGTAAGGCATCCAAGCCAGCATGAGCGCGACTGCCACCGAGGTAAGGGCCGCCGCCAAATGTGCCAGCGTGCGTAGCATCGGAGCGATCATGGCCAAAAAGGTGATGGGCAGGCCAAAATCCAGTGCAAATGCCGGCGGAATGCTATTGCCCAGCAATGCCCCTGCCAGACTGGCCGCATACCAAGTTGGCGCTATAGGCGAGATCACCCCAGCAAAATAGGCGAGCCGGCTGCGCAGGGTCATTTTTGGACGGGCCTCGTATTTGGCATGGGACAGCACATAGGATTGATCGACCAAAAAATAGGCGATGAGGCCGCGCTGCCAGAGCTTTGCGTGGCCCAGATAAGGCGTGAGTGCCGCCGAATACATTGCCATGCGCAGGTTCACCGCCAGCGATGTGACAAGGATGATCAGGGTTGGCGCATCGTCCTGCATCAGTTGCAAAGCGGTAAATTGCGCCGCCCCGGCAATGACCAGCACTGAAAACCCCATGATCTCGACCAGACGCAGCCCGGCCTCGGCAGCAACCACGCCAAACAGCAGGGCGAAGGGCACAATCACCAGCACAAAGGGTGCTCCATCAAGAAAGCCGCGCAAATAGGTTGATTTTGGGCTGGACGTTAGCATTGAGTAACCTAGATTATCTCCCACGCGCTTAGGCCTAAACATACAAAAATGCAACGGAGATGTACGTGTCATCTGACCCCGATAAAAACCCCTACCTGTTGCGGCCCAACCCGGCAGCAACCCGCCTGACCCGCAAGGTTACCGGCCACGACCAGTTTGGCCAAAAGGCGCAGATCAGCGTGGTTGAGGAACGCCCCCTGACGATTTATCTGAATGCTCAGGAGATTGTCACCGCCATGAGTATCGGCGACTACCCAGAATATCTGGCGCTGGGGTTTTTGAAAAATCAAGGCATGCTGGTGGGTTATGATGACGTGGAGCGAGTGGATTATGATGCCGAGACCGAAACTGTGGTCGTGCGCACAAAAAGCCGCACCACTTATGAAGACAAGCTGGCAAAAAAAACCCGCACATCGGGCTGCGCCATAGGCACGGTGTTTGGCGACATGATGGAGGGGCTGGAGGGGCTGCGCCTGCCGCCCGCCGAGCTGCGCACCTCATGGCTTTACGCACTTGCCCGCCAGATCAACCAAACGCCAAGCCTGTATCTGGAAGCCGGGGCCATCCACGGCACGGTGCTGTGTGTCAAAGACCGGCCGCTGGTCTACATGGAAGATGTGGGCCGGCATAATGCGGTGGATAAAGTAGCGGGCTGGATGCTGTCAGAGGGCATGAGCGCGGCTGATAAGATTCTCTATACTACCGGCCGGCTGACCTCGGAAATGGTGATCAAGACCGCGCTGATGGGTATTCCCATTCTGGCCTCGCGCTCGGGTTTCACCGCCTGGGGGGTTGAGATAGCCGAGAAAGTTGGCCTGACCCTGATCGGACGGCTGCGCGGGCAACGCTTTGTTTGCCTTGCTGGCGAGGGGCGGCTGGTCAGAGATGTGGATGTGGAGGGCATGCAGAAGTGACACAGAAGGCTGAAAACTCCCACCTGCGCACCATTTTAGACCCCGTGGCTGCTGGCGCAATAAAAGCCCCACTTGGCGTGATCCTTGCTGGTGGCCTTGCCCGGCGCATGGGCGGTGGCGACAAGGCTTTACTGCCATTGGGCGGCGGCACGCTGCTTGGCCATGTCATTGCCCGCCTGTCACCGCAAGTGGCTGATCTAGCGCTGAACGCCAATGGCGATGCCGCCCGGTTCAGCACTTTTGGCCTGCCGGTGCTGGCCGATAGCATAGAGGGTTTTGCCGGGCCTCTGGCTGGCGTACTTGCCGGGCTGGACTGGGCCGCCAGGCAAGGAGCAAGCAGCATTGTCACCGCCGCCACCGACACGCCCTTTTTGCCGCAAGACCTTGTGCCACGCCTTTTGCTTGCCGCCGAGGAGGCAGGCACGCAGGTTGCGCTGGCCGCAACCGATGACCCGATCCGTGGCGCATTGCACCAGCCCACATTCGGCCTCTGGCCGGTGGCTCTGCGCGAAGATTTGCGTGCTGCGCTGCTTGATGGCACGCGCAAGATTCTTGACTGGACCAGCCGCCACAACGCCGCCACCGCCGCTTTTTCGCCCGCCGCCTTTGACCCCTTTTTCAACGTCAACCGGCCCGAAGACCTAAGCCGCGCCGAAACCCTTCTGAAAGGCAAAAATCCATGAGAATTTATGGTGTGATCGGCTGGAAGAATGCCGGAAAAACCGGGCTGATGGAGCGGCTGGTGGCCGACATCACAGCACGCGGGTATCAGGTTTCCACCGTCAAGCATGCCCATCACGCTTTTGATGTGGACCGGGAAGGCAAAGACAGCTTTCGTCACCGTCAGGCGGGGGCGGGCGAGGTGCTGCTGGCCTCCTACAAACGCTGGGCGCTGATGCACGAGCTGGACGGACAAGAAGAGCCTACTCTGGGAGATTTGCTGGCCAAGCTCGCACCCTGCGATCTGGTGCTGGTCGAGGGCTACAAGCGCGACAGCCACGCTAAGATCGAGGTGTTCCGCAAGGCAGCGGGGCATGAACTGATCGCACCAGGGGACCCAACCATATGCGCCGTGGCCAGTGATGTGGAGACCACAGGCGTTGAGCTGCCAAAATTCCACCTTGATGATACCAAAGCCATTGCTGATTTCATCCTTGCAGAGGTTGGGCTGCTTGCGCCCGCCCGCCCGCCTGCCCGCCTGAAAGATGATTGTTTTGCCTTGCCCCCGGGCGTTGACTGGACCCCGGTTGAAGTTGCCCTTGAGCATTTGCGCGCGTCCCTCTCACCTGTCACCGGACAAGAGAATGTGCCGGTTGCCGCAAGCCTTGGCCGGGTTCTGGCCCATGACCACATAGCGCGGCGCGCCAACCCGCCCGGTGCCAATTCGGCCATGGATGGCTACGGCTTTGCCCATGCGTCGCTGCCTGCTGAAGGCATGCCCTCGCTCAGGCTTATCAAAGGTCGCGCGGCGGCAGGGGCTGCCTATAAGAGCCTGGTGCCGCCCGGCCACGCCATTCGTATTTTCACTGGCGCTTTGCTGCCGGAAGGCGTGGATACCGTGGTGATGCAGGAAGATGTCAGCGTCACCGGAGAGCGCATAACCTTTGGCACAGGCATCAGGCCCGGTGCCAATGCCCGCCGCGCTGGTGAAGACGTGGAGGCCGGCACCCTGGCCCTTGCAGCGGGTCATGTGATGCGTCCACCCGACATTGCCCTGCTTTCAGGGCTTGGCCTGCAACAAGCCAGTGTCAGAACAAGGCTGCGCATCGGCGTACTTTCCACCGGCGCTGAAATTGTCGCCCCCGGCAGCACGCTCAAGGCCAGCGCTACCTATGATGCCAACCGGCCAATGCTGCTGGCACTGGCCGAACGCTGGGGCTATGCGCCAGTGGACCTTGGCCATGTGGACGACAACCGCGCTACCCTGCGCAGCCGCCTTGATGAAGCCACCAGCAAAGCTGATGTGATCCTAACCTCGGGCGGAGCCTCAGCGGGTGATGAAGACCATGTTTCGGCGCTGCTGGCCTCTGAGGGAAACCTTAATATCTGGCGCGTCGCTCTGAAGCCGGGCCGACCTCTGGTTCTGGCCATGTGGCAAGGTGTGCCGGTCTTCGGCCTGCCGGGAAACCCGGTGGCGGCCCTTGTCACTACGCTGATCTTCGCCCGCCCGGCACTGGCTGTCATGGCCGGGGCCGGCTGGAGCCAACCCATGGCGCTGGAATTGCCCGCCGCCTTCAGCAAGTCAAAACAAGCCGGGCGGCGCGAATATCTGCGGGCCCGGCTTAATGCTGATGGCGCAGTCGAGGCCTTCCGCTCCGAAGGGTCCGGGCGCATTTCGGGGCTAAGCTGGGCCGACGGACTGGTGGAGCTTGAGGACGGGGCCCGCGAAATATCACCCGGCGACAAGGTGCGCTTTCTGCCCTATGCTGGGTTCGGTCTGTAGGGCCACACGGCATAAACCCCAGCCCTTTTCCCGTCCCAAACGCTCAGTTTTTTGGGCTTCTGTTCAACCTGTACATTGGTACATTTGAATATCCATGTTTCTAGTTTACCGGAAAACCGGTTTTCCGGTAAACTAGTGCTCTTCAGGTTTGGCGGCCCAACGGCAACGGAACTCATTCAACTGCCTGTAAGCATCGCTGAGTTATGCCCAAAAGTTGGTGACGGTGTGATTAGGCGGCGTTTTGAAGTTTCTTGATCCCGTCTTTGAACTCAACCCCTTGAATGACTTCGGGGAGTCGGTTTGTGCCGTTGAGCTTTCTCCATTTCTTCTTGGCTGACCATTGCCTGACAGGACCTTGCGATCATCTGACCGTGGCACTCCCCGGGGCTTGTTCGGAAGCAGGGGCTTGATTTTGTTGAATTGTTCTGTCGATAGCCAAAATGTTCAGACATGAAAACCTCCTCGTTTCATACCTTGAATCACAATTCCGTTTATAGGTCTACGCCCTAGGGTCAGGTGCAATTTTTAGAGGTGCCCTACGATCCTATGGTACTGCCAAGCGCGAGATTACGCCGGGAGTCGAACACCGGGGAGCTGCAGCGGTTCGTATCGACCCATTCAGCTATCCGGAATTGCTTCTCCGTTCCTGCCCGCTGCCGTTCCGCATTAACAATTAGATACCGCCGGCTGGAATCTTTTGACGCTTGGAATGCAGTAGCAAGCGTCGCATGAACATCAATACCTGAGCTTTTTTCAAAGTAAGTCAGTTAACGTGACAACACCAATCATTGGCATTGCTGTGCATTTTTCCGCCTATTGCCACTTCCAGACCTGCAACCATACCTACCGCAGCACAAACCGTGGGGCCGGGCCAATGGGGACCGGGCCAAGGGCGATATAGCCGCCCCGAAAGGTGAGCGTCGTGTCTAGTGTGCTTTTGTCACCTGACAGCCCTGCCAGAAAAGATAGCGCTTTTTCCACACTTGGCAGCAAAGCCTCTGGCAACAACCCTGCCTGATGCGCCAGCCCCACCATTTCGCGCCAGTTTTTTGCTTTGATGGTGATCTGGCCGCTGGGAATGCCCGCCGCATCCACCGCCAGCTCACCGGCCATCCACAGATCAAGCTTGCCCCAATCGGCCTGCAACAGCTTGAGGTCAATGCGGCTGATCTGCGGTCGGGCACGCTCAATGGCAAACCTGTCCCACGGGGCGTCAAAGGCCACTTCAGCGTCGATACTCATGCCCTCTATGATGCCCGGCAGCAGCGCTGCATTTTCAAGCGGTTTGAGAAAACCGACGGCCGGGGTAATGCCCTTGGCCTCAAAAAACAGATCATAAGTGTGCTCGGACCCCTCAGCCCCCTCTCCAGTCTGGCGCACGGCAAGGCGTCCATATTCCAGCGTACTGCTCCAGCCGCCAGTTGAGGTGAGATGCATGGCCTCAAGCTCAAGGGATGAACGGTTCAGGTTGAGATCCGTACCCTGATTGAACACCAGCGAGGCGCGCATTCTGTCAGTATTAATCGTGATCTGCTCCCGAGGTGTCGAAATCACCTGATTGTTGGGCCAGATGGCGATGATATGGCCAGGCTTGTAACTGAGGGCGAAAAACTGAAAAAACGGCGTCGACCAGGCAAGGCCACTATGGGGGTCGGCCAGCTCAAGCCCCTCTATAGTGGTATCAAATCGGTTGGGAAAGCCGCTGACATTCAGGCGGGTATAATCGGCTTGCCAGCCTTCGGCCCGGCGCTCATCAAACCAGGCGGTCAGCCCGCGCTCAAGGGCGGTGACGCCAACAAACCAATAGCCACCCCAACCAAGTGCTGCGATGATCAGTACATAAAGCAGCTTTTGCATGATGCCCCTTTTCCTCACTTACCAGGCAGCTTATAGCGGGCGCGAAGGAAGGGCCAGTGCATGTGTGAACAAGACCTCTGGATATTCGGCTATGGCTCGCTCATGTGGCACCCGGAATTTGACCATGTAGAAACCGAGATAGCCACGCTGCAAGGCTATGCCCGTGGCTTTTCCATGCGTTCCATCCATCATCGCGGCACGCCGGAACAGCCCGGCCTTGTGCTGGCGCTGGATGCGGAAACAGGGGCGCATTGCACCGGGCTGGCCTTTCGGGTGACACCGGGGGCAGAGACCACCACCATGGCGGGCTTGCGTGACCGCGAGCTGGTTTCCTATGCCTATCGGGAAATGCAGCTTCCGGTCTGCTTGGCTGATGGGCGGCAGGTGGAGGCCGTAACTTATGTGATCGACCCGCAGCACAGGCAATATTGCGGTGCTTTGGCGCTGGAAGAACAGGCGGGTATCATTACCCATGCGGTGGGCGGGCGCGGGCCAAACCGTGATTATCTACTGAACACCCACAGCCACTTGCAAATTCTGGGCATCAGGGACGATGATATTTCCTGGCTGGCGGCGCGGGTCATGGTGCTTGCGGGTTAGAGCGTCTTTGCCTATCTTCGCCATAACAGGCGTTAACCACATGGGCAAAAGGGGCAAACCCAATTGGAGCAGTCGGATATCGGGCTCAAGCGCGTAAGCGACCCGTATTTCACACCACCAGTCCGCCAGATCGTGCTGATGCTGATTGTCATCGGGCTGGTTAGCTTTGGCGGCTTTATCGTTTGGCCGCTGCTGTTACCGGTGTTTATGTCAAACCTGTACCTGAATGGTTTCATCCTGCTGGTGTTTTTTGTCGGCATGCTGGCCTGTTTCTGGCAAGTCTATCAGGTTTTCACCTCAGTCAGTTGGATCGAGGGCTTTGCCGCCGAAAATCCGGGCCATGAATTTGTCTCGCCGCCACGCCTGCTGGCACCGCTGGCAGCCCTGCTCAGGGCGCGTGGGGTGGGCAAACATATTGGTGCCACCTCGTCACGCTCCATCCTCGATTCGGTTGCCACCCGCATTGATGAAGACCGTGACATCACACGATACATTGTTAATCTGCTGATATTTCTGGGGCTTTTAGGAACATTCTTTGGCCTTGCCACAACCGTTCCGGCCATGGTCGATACCATCAGGTCACTGGCTCCGGCCGAGGGCGACAGCGGAGTCGAGGTGTTTGGCCGCCTGATGAGCGGCCTTGAAGAGCAGCTTGGCGGCATGGGTACGGCATTTTCCTCATCCTTGCTGGGGCTGGCAGGCTCTCTGGTTGTCGGGTTGGTGGAGTTGTTTGCCAGCCACGGACAGAACCGGTTTTACCGCGAGCTTGAAGAATGGCTGACCACCATCACCCGGCTGGGCTATGCCCCCAGCGAAGCGGAAGGTGACGGCGAGCACAGCGCCATTGTGCCAGCTGGCACGGAAAACATGGCAAACATAGCGGCCTCTGGGGCTGTCATCCGCCATATGTCAGAGCAAATGGAGGCGCTGCAAGATCTGTTCACCCAAAGCGATGTCAGCCGCGCCATGGTCGACGAACGGCTGGGCGCGCTGGCTCTGGCGGTAGAAAAGCTGGCGCAGAGGATTGATGATGCCGGGGTTTCAACCCCGGTGCTGTTGCGCATTGCTGACGGGCAGGAACGCATGATCACGGCAATTGAAGCCCAAGCCCCGCAGGAAAGCGAAGAAAATGGGCCGCATACGGATGCCGAAAGCCGTATGCGCCTGCGCTCGATAGATGTGCAGCTGTTGCGCATTCTGGAAGAAATGTCGGCAGGGCGGCAGGAAAGTCAGGCCGAATTACGCACCGATCTGGCCGCCCTGACCAGAGCAATCCGCCAGATGGGCGGAAGCGGGCGGAGCTGACATGGCCCTGATGCGGCGCTCAACCCAACGTGTCTCAAGCTCGATCTGGCCGGGATTTGTCGATGCCATGACGGCACTTTTACTGGTGCTGATATTCGTGCTGACCATTTTCATGGTAGTGCAATACGTGCTGCGTGAAACCATTTCTGGGCAGGAGCAGGAGCTGGACCAGCTTTCGGCGCAGGTGGCGGAACTGGCTGATGCGCTGGGGCTTGAGCAAAACCGCTCAGCCACCCTTGAAACCGAGGTCGGGGAACTTGATGCAACTCTTGCCACAACCCGCGACATTTCCGAGGCGCAGGCAGCTCTGATCACCCAGCTCAGCGCCACAAATACGGCACAGGAATCCGAGCTTGCTACCCAGACAGCCCGGATCACCAGCTTTGAAGCGCAGGTGGCAAGCCTGCTGGCGGCCCGGGATGCAGCTTTGATCGAGGGCAGCCAGTTGGCAGCCAGCCTTGAGCAACTTGAGGCAGCCCATACGCAGCTGATCTCTCAGGAAGAGGCGCTGCAACTGGCGCTGGCAAATGCGCGCAACGAAATAGATGCGGACGTTGAGATGGCGCGTCTGGCGGCGGCACGGCGTGAGGCTTTGGAAGCGCTTCTGGCGGATATGGAAGTGCAGATTGCCGCGCGCGACACCTCGCTGGTAGCGGCGCTGGCCCGGCTTGAAAGCGGCGCGGAACAGACTGCGGCCTTGCGCGATGAGCTGGCTTTGCTCAAGCTGGCGCTGGGCCAGAGCGAAGTGCAGCTGAGCCTGATCACCAGCGAGGGTGATGCCTTGCGCGCCGCAATAATAGAGCTTGAGGTGCGTCTGGCAGGTGAAGCAGAAAATCGCACATTGGCCATGGCTACCACCGAGGAATTGCGCGCCCGGCTGGAAGAGGCCCGCGCCGGGCTAAGTGATGCCGAGATGCGGCGTTTGGCCGGGTTGGCTGCTGCCGAGGCCCTGCAAAAACGGCTGGCAGAAGCTGAGGCCAACCTCAGCGCTGAAGAGACTGCACGCCTGGCCGAACGTGCTGCCGCTGAAGCACTACGCCAGCAAATGGCCGGGTTGGAAGACAGGCTAAGCAGCGAGGAAGCCGCCCTGCTGGCAGAACAGGCAACGGCTGCTACCCTGCGCGCCAGGCTTGACAAGGCCAGCGCAGCCATCAGCGCCGAGGAGGCCGCGCGCTTGGCCGATGCGGCTGCCGCTGAAGCATTGCGGGCGCGCCTGCAAAATGCCAGCACTGAGTTGACAGCAATGACCCTGGCGCTTGAGGCCGAACGCAAGCGCGCCGAGGAAACCCTGACCCTGCTAGCGGCGGCGCAGGCAGTGGAGACTGGGCTGAACGACCGTCTGGTTGCAGCCTTGATTGAGGTCGAGACCTTGCGAGAGGCCGCCGGCAGCGAAGGCGAACTGCGGGCTGATCTGGCGGCGGCCCTGGCCGCAAGGCTGGCGGCAGAACAGAGCGCTGAGCAGGTACTTTCAGAATCTGAAGCGCGCGCAATATTATTGGCCAGTGCCAATACCGCCCTTGCCGAACAGGCGGCGCACTCGGCCGAGTCGGCGCGCAAACTGGCGTTACTGAACCAGCAATTAACCTCGTTGCGCGCCCAGCTTGGTAGCTTGCAGGCATTGCTTGATGAAAGTGCCTCGCGTGATGCGGCCTCACAGGTGCAAATCGAAGCCCTTGGCTCACGGCTCAACGCCGCCTTGGCCCGGGTTGCCAGCGAACAACGCAAGCGCGCCGATCTGGAGGAGGCCGAGCGCAAAAGGCTGGAGGTGGAGGCGGTGCAGCTTGAGCGCTACCGCTCGGATTTCTTTGGCAAGCTGCGCGAAGTACTGGCGGGCCGTGAAGGGGTGCGCATTGTCGGTGACCGTTTCGTGTTTTCCTCCGAGGTTTTGTTTGAAACCGGTGATGTGGCACTGGCCGGTGAGGGCCGGGCGCAGATTGCCAATGTAGTTGATATTCTGACCGAGGTTGCCGGAGACATTCCTCCTGAAATCGACTGGGTGATCCGGGTTGATGGCCACACGGATACTACGCCAATGATCGGCACTGGGAAATACGCAGACAATTGGGAGCTGAGCCAAGGCCGCGCCCTCTCGGTCGTGCGCTATATGATTGATGAGCTGGGCTTTGCGCCGCATCGGCTGGTAGCTGCCGGTTTTGGCGAGCACCGCCCGTTGGTGGCCGGTGACAGCCCCGCAGCCCTGGCGGCAAACCGCCGCATCGAGCTGAAACTGACGGAGCGGTAGTACTGCTTCAGTTTTCGGTTTTGACCGTGAGGAAAGCCGTAGAGGTTTCCAGCACCTCGCCATCCCGGATCAGGCGGCTTTCACCGCGATAAGTTCCCGCCGGCCAGCCGCCATCAGGCATGCGTCTGCCGGATGCGCGAAACAATTGGGCTTGGGTTTTCTCAAGGGTAATATTTTTGCTTATTATTGCCGCGCCATCTTCCGGGGTGATTGAAAGCTGCAGCACATCGCCTGCGCGCCCGCCAAAAACATAGGCCCAGACCACCAGCGCCGGGGCGCTGCTGCTGGCCTCAACCACAGCCGCCTTGCCCGCTTTGATGGCTGCATATTCCGGTATGCCCGTGGCTATGCCCATGGCTATCAGCCCGCCGGGCCGATAGTTAATCTCATCCTGCCAAAGCTGGTCGTCCGGCACCTTGAAGCAGGTGGTGATACCATCGCGATTGAAAGGGTCCACCACCTCACCATCACGGCGTAGCGAGAAATGCAGGTGCGGAAATTCTGTGCGCCCGGACAGGCCCACCAGCCCCAACTTTGTGCCAGTGGTGACGCGCTGGCCTGCCTTAACCGCAACCGAGCCTTGGCGCATGTGGCAATACTGGCTTTCCCAGCCGCCGCCATGATTAATAACCACACCATTGCCACAATCGCGGCCCTCGGCGGGTGTCATATTATCAGCTTCACCATCGCGCATGGCGCGCACATGGCCCGGTGCGGCGGCGGTAATGGTAATTCCGGCCCGCATGGCTGCCAGAGAATGCAGCGCAAAATCAGTGCCCTTATGGCCGTCATAAGAAAGCGGGCCGCAGGTGAAATCGGCCACCCCAGGCCCGGGATCAGCATCAACGTAGTTCTGGATAAAACAGGTTTCCCCAAGCAGACAATCAATGGGTTGTGCCAGTGGAATATCACGCGCCACCGCGGGCAGGGCTGCGGCAATGAAAGCTATAGCTGCGGCAAAGCGGATCAATCTGCGGTTAGAAGTGGTGGCTTCTTCTTGCTTTCAAGGCGCTTGTTTTCGGGTTTGGAGATGCGCAGGTCAAGTTTGCCATCCTTCACGCCCACCTGCACCAACCCGCCCTTGGTGAGTTTGCCAAACAGCAACTCTTCGGCCAGTGGCTTTTTGATGTGCTCCTGAATGACACGGCCCAATGGGCGGGCACCCATTTTGTCATCATAGCCCTTGCGCGCAATCCATTCGGCGGCGGCACGGGTCAGCTCGATCGAGACCCCCCGATCAAGCAGTTGCACTTCCAGTTGCAGCACGAATTTCTCGACCACTTGCAGGATCACTTCCTTGCCCAGCGGTGCGAAGCTGATTACCGCGTCCAGCCGGTTGCGGAATTCAGGCGTAAACATGCGCTCAACAGCGGCGGTGTCTTCGCCCTCGCGCCGATCACGACCAAAGCCAATGGCGGCGCGGGCTTGCTCATGTGCCCCGGCATTCGAGGTCATGATCAGGATCACATTGCGGAAATTGATCGTGCGGCCATTATGGTCTGTCAGCTCGCCATGATCCATCACCTGCAACAGGATATTGTAGACATCCGGGTGGGCTTTTTCGATCTCATCAAGCAGCAGCACGCAATGGGGGTGCTGGTCAACGCTATCGGTCAGCAAGCCGCCCTGATCAAAGCCAACATAGCCCGGAGGCGCACCAATCAGCCTTGAGACCGCGTGTTTCTCCATGTATTCCGACATGTCGAAGCGCAAAAGCTCAACGCCAAGGTTGTCGGCAAGTTGTTTGGCGACCTCAGTTTTGCCAACCCCGGTCGGCCCGGTGAACAGGTAATTGCCGATTGGCTTTTCCGGCTCGCGCAGCCCGGCGCGGGCCAGTTTGATGGCCGAAGCCAGCGCATCAATTGCCGCATCCTGACCAAACACAACCCGTTTCAGCGACACTTCAAGGTCTCGCAGTACTTCCTGATCATCTTTCGAGACGCTTTTTGGCGGAATGCGGGCGATTTTAGCGACAATGGCTTCCATCTCTTTGGCGCCAAGGGTTTTACGCCGTTTTGAGGCTGGTAAAAGGTGCTGGGCCGCCCCGGCCTCGTCGATCACATCAATTGCCTTATCAGGCAGCTTGCGGTCGTTGATGTAACGGTCGCTTAGTTCAACCGCCGTTTTAATGGCGTCGGCAGTATAGCGTACCGAATGGTGCTCTTCAAAGTAAGGCTTCAGGCCGCGCAGAATTTTAATGGTGTCATCCACTGAAGGCTCGTTCACATCGATCTTCTGAAAGCGGCGCGCAAGGGCACGGTCTTTCTCGAAATGCTGGCGGAATTCCTTGTAGGTGGTGGAGCCCATGCAGCGCAACTTGCCGCCTTGAAGGGCTGGTTTCAGCAAGTTTGACGCATCCATCGCGCCGCCGGATGTGGCACCGGCACCAATTACAGTATGAATTTCATCAATGAATAGCACCGCATCCGGGTGCTCCTCAAGCTCGTTCATTACCGCCTTCAGGCGTTCCTCAAAGTCACCGCGATAGCGGGTGCCGGCCAGCAATGCTCCCATATCGAGCGAGAAGATTGTGGTGTTTGCCAGCACTTCAGGAGTTTCGCCCTGCACGACCTTGTGGGCCAACCCCTCGGCAATGGCGGTTTTGCCAACGCCGGGGTCGCCAACCAGCAGCGGGTTGTTCTTGCGCCGCCGGCACAGCACTTGAATACAGCGCTCAACCTCATGATCGCGGCCAATCAGCGGGTCAATCTCGCCCTTTTCGGATTTTACATTCAGATCAACGCAGTATTTTGCCAGCGCTGTTTCCTTGGTCTCCTCCTCAAATTCCGGCATATCGCCTTCAAGCCCGTCCGGGGTGCCTGCCACCGGGCGCGATTCGCCAAAACTTGGGTCTTTAGCCACCCCATGGGCGATGTAATTGACCGCATCATAGCGGGTCATGTCCTGCTCATTGAGGAAAAATGCGGCGTTTGATTCGCGCTCGGCAAAAATTGCCACCAGCACATTTGCCCCCGTCACTTCGGTGCGGCCAGAGCTTTGGACGTGAATCGCTGCGCGCTGGATGACCCGCTGGAAGGCCGCCGTTGGCACGGCTTCGCTGCCCTCGATGTCAACTTCCAGTGTGGTCAATTCCTCGTCAATAAAGGTGATGATAACCTTACGCAGCACGTCCAGATCAACGCTGCAGGCACGCATGACGCGGGCCGCATCCGGCTCATCAAGCAAAGCCAGCAGAAGATGCTCCAATGTGGCCAGTTCGTGGTTTCGACGGTTGGCCAGGGCCAGTGCGGCGTGAATGGCTTGTTCAAGCGTATTTGAAAATGACGGCACGTTACGATGCTCCGTTATTAATTGCGGGCCAGAGAGCAGCCCTTATCTGATCATGTGTCTGATCATGGACTCATATGCTTAAGGTTCGGTTTTCCACACGAATGTTCAAGCCCTTTCTTTTCAATTTTTGTACAAGTTCGGGTGAATTGGCTCAGAAATGGTCTTTTTGATGACGTATGAGCGCGAAAACTTTGGAATCGGAAGCGTTTTCCATGCCAAGGGCGGCTTTTACCTTGGGCAGGTGGGCCCGCAGAAACGGGTTGGTGGCTTTTTCAAGTGATAGGAGTGAGGGCACGGTTGCTTCGCCTTTGGCGCGAGCGGCGACAATGTCTTTACAGCGGCGGGCAAGGGCCGGGTTGTTTGGCTCGATGCTGCTGGCAAAAGCGGCATTGGCGGCGGTATATTCATGGCCCGAGCAGACCAGCGTTGCCTCCGGCAGAGCAGCGAGTTTCTGCATTGAGGCCCACATCTGGGCCGGCGTGCCCTCAAACAGCCGCCCGCAGCCCAGCGCCATCAGGCTATCGCCGGTAAACACCGCGCCCGCATCTGGGATATAATAGGCCACGTGGCCCACAGTATGGCCGGGTACATCAAGCACCTGTATGTTGTGGCCGGCAAACTCAAAATTATCACCCCCGGCCACTTTACGGTCAAGCGCTGGCAGGCGATGGACGTCAGCAGTGGCCCCGATGATCTGCGGCTGAAAGGCACGGGCCAGGTCTTCAACCCCATCGATATGGTCATAATGGTGATGTGTCAGCAGGATATGTGTCAGCCGCCAGCCACGTGCTTCCAGCACAGCCATGATCGGCCAGCTTTCCGGGGCGTCCGCCAGCAAGGTCTTGCCGGTGGTGCTGTCATGCAGCAGAAAGGCGTAATTGTCGGCAAGGCAGGGGATAGTGACAAGTTCGAGTGTCATGGCGTACCTGTGTTTATGCTGTGCAGCACTCTTGCCGATTGGCCGGGAGATGGCAATATGGAACGAGGGAGCAGTGCCATGAATGAAAGCAAGTCATCACAGATCCATTCAAAGACCAATGCGCTGGATGATGGCCGCCTCTCCGCGCCCTCGGCTTTGCGCAACATGGCCCCCATATGTAAAGCGATGGCAAATTATGTGCCAGCCGGTGGCCGGGCACTTGAAATCGCCTCAGGCAGCGGTCAGCATGTGGTGACTTACGCGCGCACTTTTGCCAATGTGGTCTGGCAACCCAGTGATATTGCCCCGGACAGACTGGCCTCGATCAATGCTTGGGCAGCAGCAGAGGCGGGCGACAATTTGCTCCCGGCGAAGCTGCTTGATGCTTCTGTGGCAGACTGGAACGCCGGGGCGTTTGACTTTGTTATTATGAGCAACCTGTTTCACCTGATCAGCGAAGCGGCTGCCAGCCAGGTGATTGCCGGTATTAGCCGGGCTACAAACCCCGGTGGGCGTGTTTTTATCTACGGCCCATTCCGCACAGATGGCGGTTTTCGATCAGAGGGTGATGCCGCCTTTCATAGGCAAATCACAGCAAATGACCCACAGGCCGGTTATAAACACCTGGAATGGATGCAGGAACACTTGCTGGCGATGGGCCTGACAGAGGTTGCCGAACTTGAAATGCCGGCAAATAATCTCTCACTCGTCTGGCAAAAGTAAACTCGAACAGAAAGGCATTCTCGTGACTGATTTCAATTTACTCGGTATTTCCGGCGCGCTCAGGGCAGCGTCGCTCAATACGCAACTTATCCGCGAGGCGGCGCGGCTGATGCCGGAGACTGTTTTGCTTGAGGCAGACCTGAACTTGCCGCTTTATGATGGCGACCTTGAGGATAAATCAGGTATCCCCGCCGTTGTGCAGGTACTGGCCGACCAGATAGCTGCCGCCGATGCCGTGTTAATAGCGACGCCGGAATACAATCAGAGTTTCTCGGGCGTGCTGAAAAATGCACTGGACTGGGTTGGCCGCACCAAGGGCGCGCCTTGGCGGGATAAGCCGGTGGCGATTATTTCGGCGGCGGCTGGCCGGGCTGGCGGTGCACGGGCACAATATGCGCTGCGCCTTGCTATGACTCCGTTTCGTCCACGCCTGCTGACTGGCCCGGAAGTGATGCTGGCCGGGGCATCAGGTGAGTTTGACGAGGCCGGGCAGCTGAAAGGCGCGTTTTATCAGAAGGCGCTGGCGGATTTGATGACGCAGTTGCGCGATCAGGCATAGAATTTCCAGCACGATAGGCTAGGGTTGGCTGCAAAGCGGGCTTTGAGGTGGAGAGACGGCGAATATGCACCTTGATGTGCGGGATCTGCGAAACTTCTACTACCGTTCGGCGCTGGGCCGGGCGGTGCAGCGTGTGGTGCGTGGCAACATGCTGGGCTTCTGGCCAGAAGCCAAGGGTCAGTCTGTGGTTGGTTTTGGTTTTGCGGTGCCACTTTTGCGCCCCTATCTCAAGCAGGCCCGTCGGGTAATCGGCTTGATGCCGGCCCCGCAGGGGGTGATGCCGTGGCCGCCGGGGGCTGCCAATGTGGCGGTTTTGTGTGAAGATACGCTGTGGCCTCTGGAAACCGGCATGGCTGACAAGCTTATTGTCATGCACGGGCTGGAAACCAGCGAAAACCCCGACCTGCTGCTGGACGAATGCTTTCGTGTACTTGGCCCCGGCGGGCGTGCCCTGTTCATCGTGCCTAACCGGGCCGGAATGTGGTCACGCTCGGATAAAACCCCGTTTGGTTATGGCCGCCCCTTCAGTTCAGGCCAGCTTGATGCCCAGTTGCAGCGGCACGGCTTTGTGGTTGAACGCCACACTTCGGCGCTTTACCAGCCGCCATCAACCAAACGCTTCTGGCTGAGAAGCGGCAATTTCTGGGAGCGTACCGGCAAGGCCATGCCTTTAATTCTGCGCGGTGGGGTTTTGATTTTTGAGGCCACCAAACAAGTACCCGCCCCGAAGCGCCCCGGCCTGGCCGAAGCGGTCAAGCGGCCTCTGCGCATCCTTGACGGGCTGACCCAGCCAGTACCGGAGCCAACACGGCAACAACCCGTTCAGGTAGGCTTTGCGGCCGGAGAATCGCCTAAATCCTAATGAAACTCCGGCTTTGCACCTCACTGATCGCGGCGACTAAGTCGCACCTTTCATAAAGCTTTCTAAAAAAGGCTTTAAAGTTCGTGATAAACCCGCCGAAGACAGTTGCGGGTTTATCTAACCTCTGCTAAAACCCACGCGATTTTGATGACACGCGAGCACGCGGCATCTCAGAAGCCGCCCCCCTGCAATTTGCAGGTACAATGGGGCTAAGACATCGGAAGGGTGGACGTGTCAGAACCGGTCTCAATTTCAATCGGCATTGCCCAGCGCTATGCCACAGCCATTTTTGAGCTGGCCCGCGAGGCCAAAAAGCTAAAAGCCCTTGAGGCGGATATTGACGCCCTTGAGGTGGCACTGGCCGCAAGTAGTGATTTGCAGAGCTTGATAAATTCGCCGCTTTATACCCGTGCCGAACAGGGCATTGGGGTTGCGGCGTTGGCCAGCAAGATGAAGCTATTGCCAACCATGAGCAACGCGCTGAGCCTGATGGCCTCCAAGCGCCGCCTGTTTGTGCTGCCACAACTGATTATCAGTCTGCGGGCACAGATTGCCGAGGAAAAAGGCGAAATTACCGCCGAAGTTACCGCCGCCAAGGCGCTGACCAAGACCCAGACAGACAAGCTTGCCAAGGTGCTGAAAGCCAGCACCGGCAAAGATGTGAAAATCAAACTGGTCGTGGATGAAAGCCTCATCGGCGGCCTTGTTATCAAAGTTGGCTCGAAAATGATCGACAGCACGATTGCTTCGCGCCTGAACGCACTCCAAAATTCCATGAAAGAGGTCGGATAATGCCTATCCAAGCCGCCGAAATTTCGGCCATCCTGAAAGAGCAAATCAAGAATTTTGGCCAAGAGGCTGAAGTAGCCGAGATTGGCCGTGTGCTGAGCGTTGGCGACGGTATTGCCCGCGTCCACGGGCTTGATAATATTCAGGCCGGTGAGATGGTCGAGTTTCCCGGCAACATTCGCGGCATGGCCCTGAACCTTGAAACTGACAATGTCGGCATCGTGATTTTCGGCTCGGACCGGGACATCAACGAAGGCGATATTGTCAAACGTACCAACTCGATCGTTGACGTGCCATCGGGTGACGCGCTGCTGGGCCGGGTGGTCGATGGCCTTGGCAACCCTATTGATAATAAAGGCCCGATCAAAACCAAAACCCGTGCCGTGGCCGATGTGAAAGCGCCGGGCATCATCCCGCGTAAATCGGTGCATGAGCCAATGGCAACCGGCCTGAAATCAGTCGATGCGATGATCCCCATTGGCCGTGGCCAGCGCGAGCTGATCATTGGCGACCGCCAGACCGGCAAGACCGCGATTGCGCTGGATGCCATTCTGAACCAGAAATCCTATAACGACGCTGCGGGCGACGACGAAAGCAAAAAGCTGTACTGCATTTATGTGGCTATCGGCCAGAAGCGCTCCACTGTGGCCCAGCTGGTGAAGAAGCTGGAAGAGGCCGGCGCAATGGAATATACCATTGTTGTGGCGGCCACCGCCTCGGACCCGGCGCCGATGCAGTTTCTGGCACCCTATTCCGCCACCGCCATGGCCGAACATTTTCGTGATAATGGCCGCCACGCGCTGATCGTTTATGATGACCTCTCAAAACAGGCCGTGAGCTACCGCCAGATGTCGCTGTTGCTGCGCCGCCCACCGGGCCGTGAAGCCTATCCGGGCGATGTGTTCTACCTGCATTCGCGCCTGCTGGAGCGTTCTTCAAAGCTCAATGCGGATTATGGTTCCGGCTCACTGACGGCACTCCCCATCATTGAAACTCAGGGCGGTGATGTGTCGGCCTTTATTCCCACCAACGTGATTTCGATCACCGATGGGCAGATATTTCTTGAAACCGAGCTGTTCTATCAGGGCATCCGCCCGGCGGTGAACACTGGCCTTTCGGTTAGCCGGGTTGGCTCGTCCGCCCAGACCAAGGCCATGTCATCGGTTGCTGGCCCCGTGAAGCTGGAACTGGCGCAGTACCGTGAAATGGCGGCCTTTGCCCAGTTCGGCTCGGACCTCGATGTGGCGACTCAGGCGCTTTTGAACCGGGGTGCCCGCCTGACCGAGTTGATGAAGCAGGCGCAATATTCACCCCTGACAAATGCTGAGATTGTTTGTGTGATCTACGCTGGCACCAAGGGCTATTTTGATAAAATTCCCGTCAAGGATGTGAGCCGCTATGAGGCTGGCTTGCTGAAGCATCTGCGACAGAAACATGCGGATTTGCTGGCAGACATCACCGATAATGACCGCAAGGTCAAAGGCGAGTTGGCCGACAAAGTCAAAGTTGCCATCGACGCATTTGCCGCTGATTTTGCTTAAGGGGAGAGTGGGGCATGCCAAGCCTTAAGGACCTGAAACTTCGGATCGAGTCGATCAAATCGACCCGGAAAATCACCAAGGCCATGCAAATGGTCGCCGCCGCCAAGCTGCGCCGGGCGCAAGAGGCGGCCGAAGCTTCTCGGCCCTATACCGACCGTTTCAACGCGGTTATGACTGCGTTGGCGAAGACGGCAAAGGATTCAGAGACAGCGCCAAAACTGCTCCAGGGTAGCGGCAGCGACAAGGTGCATCTGCTGGTGGTCATGACAAGTGAGCGCGGGTTGTGCGGCGGTTTCAACTCGTCAATCGTGCGCCTGGCGCGGGCGGCAGCACGGGAATTGCTGAAGGATGGGAAGACCGTAAAAATTCTGACCATCGGCAAAAAAGGCCGTGAACAGCTGAAGCGTGATTATGAAAGCCACATGATTGACCATGTAGACCTGACCGAGGTCAAACGGCTGGGCTATGTGCATGCGCAAGATGCAGCGGCGGGCATACTGGCACGCTTTGATGCGGACGAATTTGACGTGGCAACACTTTTCTATAACGTGTTTGAAAGCGTTATCAGCCAAGTGCCAACCGCACGCCAGATCATCCCGGCCACCTTTGAGCAGGAGACCGAAGGCGCCGATGCCGAGGCAAGCATAACCTACGATTACGAGCCATCGGAAGCGGCCATTTTAGCCGAACTCTTACCGCGCGCTGTAGCGACACAGATTTTCTCGGCCCTGCTGGAAAATGCTGCCTCCGAGCAAGGGGCGCGCATGAGCGCCATGGACAGCGCCACCCGCAACGCCGGCGACATGGTCGACAGGCTGACCATCAAGTATAACCGCTCGCGTCAGGCGGCGATCACCAACGAACTTATCGAAATCATTTCGGGCGCGGAAGCGCTCTGACGAACCGGAGAAATATAATGGCAAAAGCGAAAGCAAAAGCGACCGGCAAGGTTACCCAGGTGATTGGTGCCGTTGTCGATGTTCAGTTTGAGGGCCCTCTGCCCGCCATTCTGAACGCCTTGGAGACTGACAACAATGGCAACCGGCTGGTGCTGGAAGTAGCCCAGCACCTTGGTGAAAACACGGTGCGTGCCGTGGCCATGGATGCCACCGAAGGTCTCGTGCGCGGCCAGCCCGTCACTGACCTTGGCGAGCCGATTTCAATGCCGGTGGGCAAGGCTACCCTTGGCCGGATCCTCAACGTGATTGGTGAACCTGTAGACGAGCAAGGCCCGGTGAAAACCGACGAGCGCCGCTCGATCCATCAGGATGCGCCGGATTTTGCCGATCAGGCCACGGAATCAGAGGTGCTGGTCACCGGCATCAAGGTGGTTGACCTGCTGGCACCCTACGCCAAGGGCGGCAAAATCGGCCTGTTCGGCGGTGCCGGTGTGGGCAAAACAGTGCTTATCATGGAACTGATCAACAACATCGCCAAAGTGCATTCGGGCGTGTCAGTGTTTGCCGGTGTTGGCGAGCGCACCCGTGAGGGTAACGACCTGTATCACGAGATGATCGAGAGCGGTGTTATTGTTCCCGACAATCTTGAAGAAAGCAAAATCGCGCTGGTCTATGGCCAGATGAACGAGCCACCCGGCGCCCGCATGCGCGTGGCCCTGTCCGGCCTGACCTTGGCCGAGCAGTTCCGTGACGAAACCGGCGCTGACGTGTTGTTCTTTGTCGATAATATTTTCCGCTTCACGCAGGCTGGCTCGGAAGTGTCTGCCCTGCTGGGCCGCATCCCTTCCGCCGTGGGCTACCAGCCGACACTGGCCACCGACATGGGTGCCCTGCAGGAGCGTATCACCTCGACCAAAGCCGGCTCCATCACCTCGGTGCAAGCGGTTTATGTGCCCGCCGATGACCTTACAGACCCGGCTCCGGCCACCTCATTTGCCCACCTTGATGCCACCACGGTGCTGAGCCGGGCGATCTCCGAGCTGGGCATCTACCCTGCCGTTGATCCGCTTGATTCAACCTCGCGCCTGCTTGATCCGGCCATCGTTGGTGAAGAGCATTATAGTGTTGCCACCAAAGTTCAGGAAATTCTGCAACGCTATAAGTCGCTGCAAGACATCATCGCCATTCTCGGCATGGACGAGCTGAGCGAGGAAGATAAGCTGACCGTGGCTCGGGCCCGGAAAATCCAACGCTTCCTCAGCCAGCCCTTTGATGTGGCCAAGGTCTTTACCGGTGCAGATGGCCTTCAGGTGCCGCTTGAAAAAACCATCGCATCATTCAAGGCAGTTGTGGCGGGCGAGTATGATCACCTGCCAGAAGCGGCCTTCTACATGGTTGGCGATATTGACGACGTGATCGCCAAAGCTGCAAAAATGGCGGCGGATGCGGCCTAGTTTTGAACGGAGGCCATGATGGCTGGTAATATGAAATTTGAGTTGGTCTCACCCGAGAGCCTCATGGCCTCATTACCCGCCACGGCGGTACAATTGCCGGGGAGTGAGGGCGACATGACAATTATGCCCAATCACATACCGCTGATCACCACCTTGCGGACAGGTATTGTGCGGGCTACCTCGCCTGAGGGTGACGCCGAATTTCTTATCACCGGCGGCTTTGTCGAAATTACCTCAGACAGCACTTCGGTGCTGGCTGAACGGGCTGTGCCGGTCAGCGAGGTGACGCAAGAGGTACTGAATGATTTCATTTCTGCGTCTGAAGCACTCCATGAAAATGCCACGTCGGAGATGCTGGATGATTTGGCCAAACAGGCCGTAGCAATTGCCGCAATCGCCTCTGAGCTTGGGTTGAATCCGAACAAAAACTGATTTCACCGCCAAATGGTGCCAAATGGTGCCAAATGCTTCCCAATAATTTTGGCGGTTGCAGCTGGCCTTTGAGTCAGCCATTCTGGCTTCGGGATAAGATAACCAAGCAACTTTTGCTTGATTCTATTGTTTGGCTATAAGTCTTGAACTTATGCGCATACTGCGTTGTGCTACAGCCGGAGGGGAAATGCGGCGCATCAAAATCCACCAATTGGGAGTCGATCAGGGCTCGCAGGTTTTATTTTCAGACTTTGAGCATGACGGTGAAATGTGGACCGGCTCCGGGCCGCGTGAGTTTCGCTTCGCCATCGTGTTTTCCGAGGCATTCCAGAGCGTGCCAATAGTACAGCTTGGCATGTCCATGTGGGATATTGACCAGAAGACAAACCAGCGGGTTGATATTGCTGCCGAAGCCATCAAAAAATCCGGATTTGACATTGTTTTCCGCACATGGGGCGATACCCGCGTGGCGCGCATACGCTGTGACTGGGTGGCCATGGGCGAGTTGAATGACGATGAGGAGTGGGCGCTTTACTAGAGCGTGTCTCGTTCAATCGGATTCATTTCATTCACCCGGTAGCCCGAGGCAGTGTTTGCAATGCAAATGCGTTCGGGCTGCCGGGTGAATTCAATTAAACGAGACATGCTCTAAGGTGGGCAGCCCCCTTTGTCGGGCTCTCAGGAATAGGTGCCCTCATAGAGTGGCTCCAGGCCGGCCTGATCGAACAGGCTGGAAACCGAGGTGCCGCTGGAGATATTAAGAATAGCCTGAGCAAAGATTGGCGCGGTTGGCACGATGCGGATAGTCTTGGCAGCCAACACTTTGGCTGTCGGTTCGATAGAATCCGTCAGCACCAGGCTTTTCATCCTCGAATTCATAATTCTCTCAACCGCAGGCGGCGACATGACGCCATGGGTAATATAGGCATGCACCTCTTTGGCACCTTGGTCCATCAGGGTTTCGGCACCTTTTACCAGCGTGCCTGCCGTATCACAGATGTCATCAATAATGATGCAGCATTTGCCGGTCACATCCCCGATCACGTTCATCTCGGCCACCTCGCCGGGGTTTTCGCGGCGTTTGTCGATAATGGCCAGGGGGGCGTTGATGCGTTTGGCCAGCTCGCGCGCCCGGCCAACACCGCCTACATCCGGGGACACCACCATGACATCCCCAAGGATGTCCTTGAAGTGGTGCTGGATATCGATGGCAAAGATTGGCGTAGCATAAAGGTTATCTACCGGAATATCAAAAAAGCCCTGAATCTGCGCCGCGTGCAAATCCAGCGTTAATACCCGGTCAATACCTGAGCGGGCGATGATATTGGCAACCAGCTTGGCAGAAATTGGCGTGCGTGCCTTGGCGCGCCGGTCTTGCCTTGCATAGCCGAAATAGGGGATCACCGCCGTAATGCGCGAGGCTGACGAGCGGCGCAGGGTGTCTGCAATGATAAGCAATTCCATCAGGTGATCATTGGCGGGGTTCGAGGTTGGCTGAATAATAAACATATCCTCGCCACGCACATTCTCGAAGATTTCGACAAAAACCTCCTGATCATTAAAGCGCTCAACCCGGGCATCAACAAGGCTGACCTTGGCATCCTGATGCATCGACATGCGCTGGACAATGGCGTGCCCAAGCTGGCGGTTGGCATTTCCTGAAATCAGTTTCGGCGCGGCTCGGTTGGGCATGGCAGCAGCTTTCCGGCAGATTGTACGAATCAATTATGTAACGTTGACACCGCTTAACACCGGGATAGTTTCAGGAAAACAGGCTAGATGTAAATTGGAGAAAAAAGTGATAAAAAAACAGAATTATCTACGCCTGCCTTCTTTATTGCCACATATCCGGTCAGGTTCACATGCCACTTGAATCATTGGCGGGGTTTCCGACCTGGTGGGAGCAAACTGGCAGTGGTGTGCGCCGGGTGCTGTTCATCCATTGCTCGCTGGCTCATTCAGGGGCATGGCGCGGGGTGCAACGCCGCCTTGAACCGAAGCTGAAGATGCGGGCCTTTGATTTGCCCGGCCACGGCCGCAGCTGGGATTGGCCCGGAGATCAAGGCGAAAATGTCGATAATAGCGGACGGGGCGACTACCAGAGCGTGGCGACACAGATTGCCTCAGCCCTGATTGACAAGCGTGCCGATCTGGTCGGTCACAGCTTTGGTGCAACCATTGCTCTGCGTCTGGCGCGTGATTTTCCCAACAAAGTGCGCAGCCTGACCTTGATCGAGCCAGTGCTGTTTGCCGCCGCACGTGGCAGGCCGGAATACGGTGTGCATATGGCAGAGATGGCAGCTTTTACCAAGGCCATGGCAGCAGGCCGGCATGAAGAAGCCGCGCGGGAATTTGATGCTATCTGGGGGCCGGGCACGACTTGGGCAGATATACCTGAGGTCACACGCGCCGGGTTGGTACGGCGGATTGGGCTAATTGCCGAGGGGGCCGGCGTGACCAATGATGACATCCATGGTCAGGTTGCTCAAGGTGCCCTGGAGGCCATTTCCCAGCCTGTTTTGCTGATGGAAGGCGCGGATTCGCCGCCGATTATCGGGGCGCTGCATGATGTGCTGACCGCCCGCCTGAATGATGTGCGCCGGGTGGTGGTTGCTGGTGCCGGGCATATGCTTCCCATCAGTCACCCGGTAGCGGTGGCCGGAGAGATTGCGGTGTTTCTGAAGGTTTGATAAGCAGCATTTGTAGATTTAAAGCCTCCGGCGGGAGTACTTTCACCAAGCTGAAAAGGCGAGGGCGACTCAGCCTTTTACCAGATCGACAAACTTGCCAATATTTTCATCGCTGGTGGACCAGTCGCAGACCATGCGGGCGACCAAAGGCTCATTGGGGTCGCGCCCTTCAAGTGTGCCTTGCCACAAATAATAAGCGGCCTGTGCCTCATGCAGCTGCTGGTGGCGGGCGCGTGACCAAGCGGCAAAGCTCATATTGGCCTCTGGTTCGTGTAGGTAGCTGACCCCTTCGATTTGCCGCAAGCTGCGCACCAGTTTTGCATTTGCCGCATTGGCGCTTGCCGCCAGCTCAAGCCACAGGCCGCCCTCAAGGTAAGCGGTCATTTGTGCCGACAGGAAGCGATGCTTGGAAAACAAATGGGCAGCGCGTTTGCGCCGGAGTTCAAACTCCCAAGCGTGTTTCGAGTCAAAAAATACCACAGCCTCGACCCCCATGGCACCGTTTTTGGTGGCGCCGAAGCTGAGCATGTCAATGCCCGCCTGCCAGCTCATTTCAGCCGGGCTGGCACCGGTGGCGGCGAGCGCATTGGCGAAGCGGGCACCGTCCAGATGCACAGGCAGGGAAAATTCCCGCGCCACTTTGGTCAAAGCCGCAAGCTCTGCCGGGCTGTAAGCCGTGCCGCGCTCGGTTAGGTTGGTCAGGGATACCGGCCCGCGTTGTGGCCCGTGTACGCCCCGGCTTTCCTCGGCCTCAATGGCTTTGCGCAAGTTGGGCGGGGTCATTTTGGCGTTTTGGGCCGGCACCAAGGTTAGCTTGGCTCCACCGGTGTAGAATTCCGGCGCGTTGCATTCATCCTGGTGGATATGCGCCTCAGGGGTACAGAAGATGGTTTCAAACGGCTGGCACAATGTGGCCAGTGCCAGTGCATTGGCGGCAGTGCCCGTGGCAACGAGGTAGATTGCTGCTTCGGGTGCGGCAAATATCTCACGGATCTGGTTTTGCACCTGTTCCATCAGGGTGTCATCACCGTAGGGCATAGCATAGCCGTCATTGGCCTGCTGGATTGCAGCCATGATTTTCGGATGTACCGGGCTGGCATTGTCGGAGGTGAAAAACATCAGAAAGGCTCCTCTATCAGATAGTCTTCCCAGTCTTCTTCAGGGATCTCAAACTCTGGCAATGTCCAGCCTTGAACTGACTGGCGCGCCTCATGAACGCTGTCACGGCTGCCGGAAATCAGGTAGTGCCAGCCCGGCAGGTTTTTGCCGCTGGCCCGCAAGCGGTAGGCGCAGGTTTTAGGCATGAAATACGCGGTTTTGCCAATATTACCAGGGCTGAGCTGAATGCATTCCGGCACGAATTGCAGGCGAATTTCATATTGCGCGCAAGCACAGCTTTCATTGTCAAGCAGGCGGCAAGCAATGCGGGTGAAGGCAACTTCGCCGGTGTCTATATCCTCCAGCTTGTTGAGGCAGCACTTGCCGCAACCATCACAGAGCGCCTCCCATTCAGCCTTTGACAGGCGTGCCAGCGGCAGCTCCCAGAAATGTGGCCGCAGCCTTTCCGTCTTCACAGGGCTGCCAGAATTTCGCGGGCGCGGGCGCAATCAGTGCGCACCTGGGCAACAAGAGCATCAACATCATCAAACAGCTCTTCCGGGCGCAGATATTCTATTAATGCTACCGAGACATGTTCGCCGTAGATATCTCCTTTGAAGTCAAATAAATAGCTTTCCAGGTTTGGCAGGTTTTCCCCGAACATCGGCCTAACACCCATGCTGGCCGCCCCCTTGTAGCTGCCCGCATATGGCCCGGTCAGCACGTCAACCATAACAACATAGACCCCAAAACACGGCGGATGCAGGCCGGTGATTGACATATTGGCCGTGGGAAACCCAAGGTCACGGCCACGCTGGTCGCCACGTATGACCTCGCCATCAATCCGGTGCCAGTGGCCCAGCATGCGGGCGGCGTCACGCGGGCGGCCCTCGGTCAGCGATTTGCGGATGGCAGTCGAGCTGACTTCGCCGCCAGTATTCTCGCCCGTATCGGCCACAAGGTCGGCAATGGTAACACCAAAGCCCATCTCACGCCCAAACGCCTTGAGGCTGTCGGCATTTCCGGCCCTGTCCTTGCCAAAACAAAAATCAGCTCCCACCACCACATGCTTCAGGCCAAGGCCATTGGCTATGACCTCGCGGGCAAAGGCCTCGGGGGTCAGGGCCGAAAGGGTGGCGTTGAAGTTCAGCTCATACAGCCTGTCGACGCCCAGTTTTTCCAGCCGGTGAGCGCGGGTCTCAGCCCCCATCAGGCGAAATGGCAGGGCTTTGGGTGCGAAATAGTGGCGCGGATGTGGCTCGAACGTCATGACGCCAAGTGGGGCACTTAACAAAGACGCCTGACGGCGGGCAATGTTAATCACCCGCTGATGGCCCAGATGCACGCCATCAAAATTTCCGATGGCGGCGGATGCGCCCCGGTCTTTGTCATTCACAAAAAGGTAGTCTCGAATAATATGCATATTTTCTGGTTAGCCGAGGCCGTTGGGGGGCGCAAGCTTTCAGCACGTTCAGAAACCCGGATGTTGGAAAGCCAGACTCATGACCAATTTTGAAAATCAGCAAACGGCGGCCAAAATCAGCGCTACCATTCTTAACAAGATAACCGAACTCGGCCACCCCGTGTGCGAATAAAACGCATAACTCAATTCATAGGCAAAGGCGCTTTTTGGCCCCAGCCCCGGCTATTTCAACCATGTATAGCGCACGGGAGTGAATTTGATCCCAAAATTCATGAAGCATGCGCGTAAATTCAAAGGCTGTACAACCCGGAAAGTGGCCCGTCAGATATCTAAAGACCGGGCGATCAGCTCTTTCATGATCTCGTTGGTGCCGCCGTAAATGCGTTGTACGCGGGCATCGGCCCAAGCGCGCGAAATCGGATATTCGCTCATGTAACCATAGCCGCCGAATAATTGCAGGCATTCGTCCATCACCTGCCCCTGTGCCTCGCTACCCCAGTATTTTGCCATGGAAGCGGTGGGTGCGTCCAGCGTGCCGTTGATAAGCTGCCCGATGCCATCATTGACAAAAGCCCGCAGCACTTCTGCCTTGGTTTTGCACTCGGCCAGCTTGAAACGGGTGTTCTGAAAATCCATCACCCGCAGCCCGAAAGCCTTGCGCTCCTGCACATAGGCCACAGTTTCAGCAATGGCGAAATCGATGGCCCCCAGCGCCTGAATGGCGATCAGCAGCCGCTCCCACGGTAATTGCCGCATCATCTGGTAAAATCCCTGTCCCTCCTCTGGGCCAAGCAGGTTGGTCAGTGGCACTTTCACATCCTCAAAGAACAGCTCGGCAGTATCATTGCCCTTCATGCCCAGCTTTTTCAGAGGTGTACCCCGGCTGAAGCCCTCGGCACCCTCTGTCTCGATAACAATCAGTGAAACGCCTTTGGCGCCGGCATCTTTACTGGTCTTGGCCACCGTGATCACCAGATCAGCGGTTTGGCCGTTGGTGATGAATATCTTGGAGCCATTGATGCGGTAGAGGTTGCCGTCTTTTTCGGCCGTGGTGCGCACAGCTTGCAAATCCGAGCCTGTGCCGGGTTCGGTCATGGCAAGGGCACCGATAATCTGGCCGGAAACAAGGCCAGGCAGCCAGCGGGATTTTTGCTCATCAGAGCCATAGACGCTGACATAATGAATAACGATCGACTGAATACCCATGCCCCAATTGACATCCCCCAGCCGGGCCTGCTCATAGAGGGCCACCGCGTCAAAGCCTATATTGCCGCCAGCGCCCTCATATTCTTCAGAAACAGCGCCGCCCAGAATACCGGCCTCTCCTGCTTTCAGCCAAAAGGCACGGTCCACAACACCCTGTTCAACCCAGCGGTCAATATTTGGTGCAAGTTCATCCGCAAAAAAGCGGCTGATCATCTCGGCAAACATTTTGTGTTCATCATCCACCCAAGGGGCTGTTTTAGTAAAAAGCGACATATACTGACCTTTCAGGAAAATGTATCCGGGCTGCTGCAGGCAACATAGCAGCCCGCGCTGCCTTGGGTGTCAAAACGTCACGTAAACCAGCAAGTGCGCTATATGTAAGGTCAAAAGTTGGGTGCAAATTCTGACCGCGGACGTAAAGCTTTCAAAACACGGTATATTTCAGGCCAATCCCGGTTACGATTACTGCCAGAGATGCCTGCAGCCAGTGGTTTTTCATGGCTTTGTTGATAGTTGGCCCGGCAATGGCACCGATAACAGCCCCAATCAGCAAGGGTGCAAGAATACCCCAATCCAGCGGCGCGCCGAGGTAGAGGAAATTGCTGATGGATACGGTCAACGACATGAAAATCGCAATTGCCGCAGTGGCCGGAATAATGTGCATCGGCATGGCCAGAAGTGACGCCATATATGGCACCAGTAAAAACCCACCACCAACCCCGAAAATGGAGGCGGTCATGGCAATCAGCAACCCGGCGATCAGGGGCGACCATAGGGGCACATAATAGTCACGGGCGTCATAGCTAAAAGTCAGGTCACGCAGGCTCAGCTTCATATTGCTGACACGGATCGGACCGGGGGCCGGACCGGTGGAGGGCTCGGCCAGCCCGACTGTATTATTGGAGTGCCGCTGGCTGTAGAGTTGCCAGATGATTTGGCCGGCAATGGCAAGTGTGAGAACACCAAATAGCGGTCGAAACGTTTCCATATCAGAAAGGTAGCGACTTGAAATTGTACTGCCGACATAGGCCCCAATCAGGCCGCCCGCGCCCAGCAGCAGGCCAAGCGGCAACACAAGTGCCGAGCGCTTTAGGTAACCGGGGACAAACACCAGCGCAGTCACCAGAACCACGATCTGGGTCATGGGCTTGACGCTGTTGGGGTCAGCAATGGCGAACAGGGTGATCAGCCCGAACGAGGTCAAAATCCCGCCCGCCGCGCCAATGGCCGAGAACACGATGCCCACACCAATGCCCCATGCCAGCACCGCTGCAATCAGAGAAATATCCATAGCTGCTCTCATCCCCCTGTTGTCAGCTTACTTTAACGTTTGCATGAAAATCGGGTTTTTACAGCACTGTCCAGCAGGCAAAGCACCGCAGGTGGTGCATGGCCTTGTTTGACCCTTCAGCATTTGTGGTTATACTCTTGTTACCGATCCGGGCCTGAAGTCCGGGCGGCATGAACAACCCCTATCTGGGCTATGAAAGCCGGGCGTTCTGGAAATCCGCCGTTGGCAGCCTCAGCCCGTATCAGATCAGCGGCATGTGGCAGCCGAAGTTTCAGGTTGTGCCAGAGCACCGCATCGTTACCGCCGGGTCATGTTTTGCCCAACATATCGGGCGCGCATTGGCGCGGCGTGGCTACCATTGGTTCAACGCCGAACCGGCACCGACCCTGATGACAACCGAAGACGCCCATACCTTTAATTACAGCATTTTTTCGTTTCGAACCGGCAACATTTACACCACCCGCATGCTGCGCCAATGGGTTGAGCAAGCGTTTGGGGTGGCCGAGGCACCGGAGGAAGTCTGGCAGGCAAAGGGGCGGTACTTTGACCCGATGCGCCCGGGCGTTGAGCCGGGTGGGTTTGCCAGCAAGGTCGAGCTGAAAGCGGCACGCACGGCAACCTATGCGGCAATTCGCAAGGCCGTGAACGGGGCTGAATTGTTCATATTTACCCTTGGCTTGACCGAAAGTTGGGCTAATCGAAAAACCGAGCTGGAATATGCTTCATGTCCCGGCACGGCTGCGGGCGTATATGATGCTGATCAGCATGGTTTTGTGAACCACCGTGTGAATGCCATTCAGGCCGATCTTGAAGCGTCGCTGCAGATCATGCGCACGGCCAACCCGAAACTAAAATTCTTGCTTACGGTGTCGCCGGTGCCGCTGACCGCAACTGCCAGTGGTGCGCATGTGTTGCCGGCCACGACCTACTCAAAATCGGTATTGCGCAGCGTGGCGGGGATGGTGGCCGAGAACCACGATTTTGTCGATTATTTCCCGTCTTACGAGATCATCACAGCCCCCGCATTTCGCGGCATGTTCTTTGCGCCAAACATGCGCAGCGTAGTGCCGGAAGGCGTGGACTTTGTGATGAAAAACTTCTTTGCCGATCAGGAAGCGACTTTTGGCAAACCTCCCCGTAAATCTCCCCATAGGCCCGCCGCAAAACGGCTGCAGCACCTCAAGACCAAAGCCACCAAAGTGGATTCCGACGCTATAAAGTGCGAAGAGGAGATGCTGAATGCCTTTGCCCGCCAAACCTGATCGCGGTGATATCTGCATTTATGGCGACAGTCATATTGGTTCGGTCAAACTGGCGCTGGATACTGGGCTGATCAATACCGGTGGACGGCAGGTTGAATTTTGGGGCGCCAATGGCCCGGCCTTTCGCGGATTGCGCTGGAAGCAGGGGCGCATCGTACCCGACGACAGCGCGTGCGAAATAGTCGCACAGGTAAACGGCGGTAGGCGCAACAGCCTTGGTCCCGAGGATTTTGATCTGTTCACCTTTTATGGTGCACGCCTGCGGGCGCAGGAGTTTTTTGCGCATATGCTGGAACACATGCATACGCCCGAGGGGCAGATTTCAAGTGCTGCACTTCAGGCAATTGCCACGGGGTGGACCAGAAAAACCCGCGCCTGGCGTTTCGCCCGTGCCTTTGCCGAGGCAGGCGCGCAGGTAATTTTTGTACCAACCCCGTTTCCCAGCAAAGATGTGCTTGATCCAGAGCATGAAAGGCAGAGGCTCCAGGTTAAATCCAGCAAAGCCGAGCGCACCCGGCTCTGGAAATTACTTGCTGATGTCGCGGCAGGGCAGGGGTTTACACTAATGCCGCAACCTGACGAAACCGTGACTGCCGAAACCATGACGCATGCAAAATACGCAGCGAAAGAGGCCCGTGAAAGCCAGGATGAGGTGCATAAGAACCCTGAATTTGCAGCCCTTTTGATAAATCAGGCGTTGGCACTGGCCGGCCAAAGATGGGCCGAGACCGCAGAATGACGGCTAATGCGGTTTGTCTATAATTGAGCCACATATGGGTGTAAAACGCCCATGAGATTGAAATCACCCGGGCCCTTCCCATTTTTTCTGATCCGGGCAAAGTGAGAAAAGGCTTTAGGCTGGGCGGCTGGAGGGGCTTGAACTCCGCAGCGGCAAGGCGTATCTGACAGACGATCCTTCAAAGGTAGATAAATCATGGCTATGACAAACCCGTTTCAGTTTATCCAGCAAGTGCGCGCCGAAGTCAGCAAAATCGTCTGGCCAACCCGGCGTGAAGTGATGATGACAACCTCCATGGTTTTTTTGATGGCGGCGCTGACGGCACTCTTTTTCTCGCTGATTGATCTGGGCATCCGCTCGGGCCTTTCTGCGGTGCTGGATATGTTCCGCTAAACACGTCTGTCACAATCATTCCACATACCGGCCCAAATCTGACCCTGATACGTGCCTAACCTGAGCAGAACCCCGTGGTGGGGTTTATGGTTCGGGAGGGCGTTGATGTTTCGTTTACTTGGTTTATTGATAATCCTGCCTTGGTGGAGCTATGTCATGCTGGCCGGTGGGGTCGGCTACCTTGCCGAGCATCTCTATCAGGTGCAGCTGGAAATAGAGGCCGAAAAAGTCGTGGCCCTTGAGGCGCTGCCGCCCGCTGCCGTGAACCTCAGTGATTTCAGCCGCGAAGAGCATATTGGCCCGGTGGATGAGGCAACAGTGACCGGCTGGTTCAACTTTGACTATAATTACAATCTGGTCCAGAAAACCAACGGCATCAAGACCGGCAACACTTATATGTATGTGATGTTTGGCGAGGATGACGATGCAGCCACAAAAACTGCCAAAGCCGTGATCATCATGAGCCCGGACAGAAAAGACTGGTTTCTGGAAAACATGGACACTTATTATGAGTGGAGCACAAACGAAAACGGCCATTTCCAATATACGTTCAACGGCTTTGCCGCCCCCACCCACTCGCATTCCAGCCATGTCAGCGATGTGTTTAGCGACGAAGGCCTGAGAAAATCAGCCGATTTCGTCTTCCTGACACCGTTTTGGGAGGGGCGTGAGGCGGCGCTGGTACCACAGGGCGACCCGCAGAAAACCCGTAACACCGGCTGGATGATAGCGGCTTTCATCGCGCTGATCGGGCTTGGCAAATTCCTGTTTAAACGGTCCAGATCCGGCGCTTCACGCAAACATTCCAGGGGCGATATTTTTGCCAATAGCCCGATTGCCGGGGTGAAATCGGCGCGGCCGGTGCCGCAAATCCGTCCTCAAACCCAACCCCAGACAGCCATGGCCAACAATATTGCCACTGACAGCCCGATGGGTCGGCTGATGCAGAACCAGGCTGAGGCCACGCAAATGGTGCAGGATCCGTTTGCCGATATCGGGGCAGGTGGCGCAGCGGCGATGCGCCCCAAGGATCAGTCGGCGGCCAAACCCCGGCAGCGGGTGAGGCGTGTTAAAGCTGCCGGAATTACCAGTGGTCAGCGGCTGATCGGAGGCATGATCATGATCGCTATCGGCGCTCTGATGTTCGGGCCGGACCTTGGCTTTCTGATACCATTGGCCATCATTGCCGGGTTTTGGTTTTGTGTCTATGCCGGCATGAATAAACTTGGCGGACTGTTTGGCGACTTGACAAAAAAAGCCCGCGCTACGGATCCGTTTGAGCGCCTGCGCCGTTAGACACAGCCGGGCGAATAACTGCGGCGCGCCGGGATTGCCTCTCCATGCTTTACTCTTTCCAGACAGAACAGGGTGAATAAGGCCTCAAAGTAGCAGCCTTTCGGCGGTAATGCGGGCGGACCTCATCCTGACAGGCCTGCAACGATTCGATTTGCGCGCCTCTTTCTGTTCGAGATGTAAGCTAAGATGAAGCGGGGTAACTGTTTGGAGAAATGTAGTTTTATGGCGAGAAACCGTCAGTGACACAAGGCAGGCAACAATGGCGAAGCGGTGGTATTCGGTGAGCGTTCTCCAGAATTACGAGAAAAAGATCGCCAAACAAATCAATATCTCTGTTGTCAAAAAGGAGCAGGATCAGGACTTTGGTGAGGTTCTGGTGCCCACCGAAGAGGTGATTGAAATTCGCCGTGGCAAGAAGGTCACCGCTGAGCGCCGCTTCAAATACCGTGGCTTCAATCACCGTAATATACCCT
>CAYNXK010000002.1:0-5373 GCA_964401125.1 uncultured Aliiroseovarius sp. | reverse complement strand
GCAGCACCTCAAGCTGGGTTGTGATCTCGTCCAAAACGCTCAGATGTGGCCGGTCAAAAAACTCACTCGGAGCAAAAAGGACGGGCTGGATTTGGAAGCTATATCTCATGCCAAAGCATACCAATTCCTAATTCAATAGGGATTCTTGAGCTTCGCAGAGGTCTCTGCAAGGGAATATCCGGCGGCGGGTGCGAGGCATCATCCGGCAGGTCTGAGCGGAGAATGGCGTTGAAGCCTTGCGCAGCGCCTTGTGCAACGGTCAGGCCCATATGTTCGTGTCTGTCCCGCCAAAACTGTTCCGCCAAAACTGGAAATCAGTGACCTGATGCGCAAAATGAAGGGGCGTTTCTCCCACAAAGCACAGCGTGAGTTCCCGCAGTTGGCAAAGCGCTACTGAGCCGCCGCTTTTGGGGCAGGTGATATTTTTCAACTTGAAAGGGGGGGAAGTACCTCGGCGCCGCGCACTGGGTGGGGGCTGTTAAACGCGGCGCCGAGAGAAGCTTATGCAGCTACCCCACCTGTATCGCCGGTCAATCTGTCCTGTGTTTGGTTTTAGTAAGGCAATATAGGGGCATTTACTCCGCCTGCGTTTTTAGCCCTAGGCGGTGTCATCATTTGAGCCATATCAGGGATGCGGCGAGATTGACTGTGTATTCACAAATTTCCGTTCTTCGCCTCTCAGGGTGCTTCCACGCTGGCCGCCACCGTGTGCGTCGAGGCCCCGTAGGAAGCCATCGCCAAATACGGAAATCATGAATACGGGTCAGGGCTCGCAGTTCACAGGCACTGACTGGATCATATTCCACAATACAGACCGCCCCCCACAGCGCTTGAAAAGCAGAGTCACTTCACAGACAGGCGCACCATCTCTGCCACTGTCAGCATCGGTTCCACAGTTTGTTTCCATAATAATCCCCCCGGGCGCATGGACAAAGCCATGCCTAACGCATTAGTAACGTTGTTGGGGGCTATTGTACCATGTTGAAGTCACGCGCAAAATATCACCTCGGGCAAATCGTTCGCCACAGGAAGCACCCGTTTCGCGGTGTTGTGTTCGATGTGGATGCCATGTTTGCCAATGCCGATGCATGGTATGATGCAATTCCCGAGGAAAGCCGGCCGGCGAAAGACCAGCCGTTTTATCACCTGCTGGCCGAGAATGACCAAAGCTTCTACGTGGCTTATGTCTCTGAGCAGAACCTGATTGCAGATTATTCAGGCGAGCCGGTCAGCCACCCTGACCTGCCGGATCTGTTTGGCGATTTTGAAGATGGTCAATACCCGTTGCAATTTCAAATGAACTAAAGCGGCGCAGGCTTGATGTTGGGTCAGCCCCTTACTTTAACTTTGATATAAATTTTGCCCATCCGCCAAGAATCTGCCGTTGGCTGCTTTCTCGCTTGGGCTTTTCTGGCGATAGCCGGCGCCTACTTTATGCCCCGCCTGTAGAATTTTGGCGGAGCTTATGGCAGGATTTCAGGCAATAGGGAAACAGTCACGAAACTTTGCGACAGAGCCCTTTCCCGCAGGCGGACAATCAGATAAGAGCGGAGCCGGTCATAATAGCGCGATCCAAAAATGGGTACCAGTTTTTCGGAATAAATTGCGCCAAAGAATAATTGGAATTCTGACATGAAATTCACGCTCTCCTGGCTGCAAGACCATCTTGAAACCGATGCTTCAGTTGCTGAAATATGTGAAGCACTCACTGATCTTGGCCTTGAGGTTGAGGAAGTGATTGACCCGGCTGATATGCTGAAGGATTTCACTATCGGCAAGGTCAAGTCAGCCGAGAAGCACCCGGATGCCGACCGGCTGCGCGTTTGCGTGGTTGAAACCGATGAGGGCGACAAACAAATCATCTGTGGCGCGCCCAATGCCCGTGAGGGTATCACCGTGGTGGTGTGCAAGCCCGGCCAGTACATTCCCGGCATCGACCTCATGCTGAAGGTTGGCAAGATACGCGGTGTTGAGAGCCAGGGCATGATGGCCTCTGAGCGCGAGCTTGAATTGTCGGACGAGCATGACGGTATCATCGAGCTGCCTTCTGGTGAAATTGGCGATAGCTTTGTCGATTGGCTGGCAGTAAATAATCCGGGCCGCATTGACCCGGTGATCGACATCGCCATCACCCCAAACCGCCCTGACGCGTTGGGCGTGCGCGGCATTGCCCGCGATCTGGCGGCGCGCGGGTTGGGGGTGATGAAGCCAGCAAAAACCGCGCAAATCAAAGGTAGCTATGACAGCCCGATTAACGTCACCATCGACGATGACACTGGCAAAGAAGGCTGCGAAGTTTTCATGGGCCGCCTGATCCGGGGCGTGAAAAACGGCCCTTCGCCGGAATGGCTGCAAAAACGGCTGAAGGCGATTGGCCTACGCCCAATTTCGGCGCTGGTCGATATCACCAACTTTTTCACCTATGATATGAATCGCCCGCTGCATGTGTTTGACGCCGGAAAAGTTCAGGGCGATTTGCGGATTCACCGCACGCAGGGCGGCGAAACCCTGATGGGGCTGGACGAGAAGGAATACACATTCGGCGCTGGCATGGTGGTGATCTCCGACGATACAGGGATTGAAAGCATCGGTGGCATCATGGGCGGGCTGGCCAGCGGCGTTACCGGCGATACCCGTGATGTGTTTCTTGAGGCCGCGTTGTGGGACCCTATCGAGATTTCCCGCACGGGCCGCGCTCTAAAAATCAACTCGGATGCGCGCTACCGCAACGAACGCGGCATTGACCCCGCCTTCAATGCCCCGGCGCTGGAGCTGGCGACTGAGATGATCCTTGACCTCTGCGGTGGTGAGGCCAGCCATGTGGTGCAGGCTGGAAAAGTGCCGGATGTGGCGCGGGCCTACAGGCTTGATACAGACCGAGTGCAAAGCCTTGTGGGCATGGATATTCCGGCTGGAACCCAACGCGCGACCCTGACCGCACTTGGCTTCACCATGAAAGGCGACATGGCGCAGGTGCCAAGCTGGCGGCCCGACGTGCAGGGCTCAGCCGATCTGGTGGAGGAAGTGGCGCGTATTGCTTCCCTTGCCAATCTGGTTGGCCGCCCCTTGGCACTGCCCAATGCCGGGGTGCCAAAACCGGTTCTGCCCCCCTTGCAAAAGCGGGTTGGTCTGGCACGGCGTGTAGTTGCGGCCTTGGGCTACAACGAATGTGTAACCTACAGTTTCATCGACGCGGATAATGCGGCGCGTTTTGGTGGCGGTACTGACGCAACCATGCTGCAAAACCCGATTTCCAGTGAAATGAGCCATATGCGCCCGTCTTTACTGCCGGGACTTCTGGCCGCTGCTGCTCGCAATCAGGCGCGTGGTTTTGCTGATATGGCCCTCTTTGAAGTAGGCCCGGTTTTTCATGGCGATGAGCCGGAGGACCAGGAGGTCATGGTCGCTGGAGTTTTGGTTGGGCATACCGGTGCCAAGGACCGCTTCAACGCCCGCCGGGTGGTTGATACTTTCGATGCAAAAGCTGATTTGGAAGCGGTTTTGAGCGCCATTGGGGCGCCAGAAAAGCTGATGCATTTGCGCGACTTGAACGCATGGTGGCACCCGGGTCGCTCGGCCAAATTGTCTCTGGGTCCAAAGAATGTGCTGGGTGCCTTTGGTGAGTTGCATCCCAAGGTCATTCAGGCGGCAGGTGTTAAGGGTGCGGTTGTGGCATTTGCCCTACATCTGGCCAGGGTGCCGTTCCCAAAGGCTAAAACCTCCACCCGTGCAGCGCTGCTGTCCAGCGATTTACAGGCAGTTGAGCGTGATTTCGCTTTTGTTGTTGCTTCAGATATTGAGGCGATTGCCTTGGTTAATGCCGCTGCCGGGGCTGATAAAGCGTTGATTGGCGGAGTGCGCCTGTTTGATGAATTCACCGGTAGCTCACTGGGAGAGGGCTTGAAATCTCTGGCCATCACCGTGCGCCTGCAGCCGCGTGAGCACACCCTGACCGAGGCTGAAATCGAGACAGTTTCAGTTAAAATTATTGAAAAGGTTGGCAAAGCCACCGGCGGCGTGCTGAGAGGATAAAACATGAAACTGAATGTCTATCTGTCCGGTGAAATTCACAGTGACTGGCGCGCACAAATCATCAAAGGGTCCGAGGGTCTGGACCTGACATTCTCTGCCCCGGTGACCGACCATGCGGCTTCTGATGATTGCGGCGTGGCCATTCTTGGGGTGGAAGAAAACAAGTTCTGGCATGACCATAAGGGCGCCAAACTGAACGCTATCCGCACCCGCAGCGCAATAGCGGCTGCTGATGTGGTCGTGGTGCGGTTTGGCGACAAATACAAACAATGGAATGCCGCTTTTGATGCGGGTTATGCCGCCGCTCTTGGCAAATCTCTGATCGTGCTTCACGGCCCGGATCACAGCCACGCTCTGAAAGAGGTTGATGCAGCGGCCCTTGCCGTAGCCGAGCGCCCGGATCAGGTGGTTGCCATGCTGAAATACGTGCTGTCCGGTACCCTACCCGGCTGACGGGGAGCAATTCCCAACTTTCCCCGTTAACTTTTTGCATGAAATGCCAGATATGGTAGCCTGACATGATGCAAACACAATATACTTTGTGGTTAATGTAAAGAATAGGAACATAAAATGCTCAAAGAATTTAAAGATTTTATTGCCAAAGGCAATGTCATGGATATGGCTGTTGGTATTATCATTGGTGCGGCTTTCACGGCCATCGTTTCATCGCTTGTGGCAGACCTGATCAACCCGATCATCGGCCTGTTCATGGGTGGCATAGATTTTGTTAACAAATACGCAATCCTGTCGGGCGAAGTCGCCGCCAATGCCAGCTTAGAGACCGCGCGTGAAACTGGGGCGGCAGTATTTGCCTACGGCTCATTTATCATGGCTATCATCAACTTTCTGATCATCGCTTATGTGGTTTTTATGTTGGTAAAAATGGTCAACAAGGCCAAAGATGCCGCTGCGAAAGAAGAAGATACCGTGGAAAAAGCCTCCAAAGGCCCCAGCGAAATAGACCTGCTGACCGAAATCAGAGATGCGTTGGCGTCGAAATAGCAGGCCTGCCCTTCATCTTGGCATAAATACTCCGGGGGTGTGGGGGCAGCGCCCCCACCGGTTCTGTCGCAAACTTTATCGCGCGACGGCACCACTCGTGTTGCTGGGCACAGTTATCCAGCGAGTGCCGCGAATTGTTGGAATGCGGATTGGCCAGAGGGTTCGAATTGCCGTTTGCGGATCATGTGCGCGACCTCAATGCCTTCCAGAGTTGCAGAGGCTGCGCTGAAGGATTTGAAGCCCTTAATTTGCCTCGTCAGTTTCTTGATGAACCTGTGATCCATTGTCTGACGTCAGCGCCTATGGGTCCAAATAGGGTGATTTGATAAGGGAGTGTTT
>CAYNXK010000001.1:42933-46094 GCA_964401125.1 uncultured Aliiroseovarius sp. | reverse complement strand
TCACTCCATCACCAACTTTCGGGCATTACTCATCACTACAATCACCTTATTGTTTTTGCTTTGATCCGTTTCTTTGGTTAAGGTGTGCAAAACAAAAGAAGTGAGGGGCAGATGAGCAGATTTCTTCGCGCCATGGTATTGCTGTTGCTGGTTTCGGCCTGTGGCAGTGGTAACTTTTCGGCGCCACGCAACCTTGATGATGCCTGCAGCATTGTTAACGAGCGCCCGCAATACCTGAGGGCTATGAAACAGGCCGAGCGTAATTGGGGCGTGCCCGTGCATGTTCAAATGGCGATCATCTATCAGGAATCAAAATTCATTGGCAATAACCGCACGCCGGTTCAGTATGTGCTGGGAGTGATCCCCATGGGTCGGCAAAGCTCTGCTTTTGGTTATGCGCAGGCGCTGGATGCAACCTGGGAAGAGTACCAGCGCCTTGAAGGTGGGCGCGGGGCTGACCGTGATAACATCAGGGACGCCACCGATTTCATGGGCTGGTATATGAACCAGACGCGTGATCAACTTGGCATAGCACTGGATGATACCCGCAACCAATATCTGGCCTATCATGACGGTCGCGCCGGGTTTGCCCGTGGCACATACCGCAGCAAGCCTTGGCTGATGCGGATTGCTGGCGAAGTTGCAGCGCGGGCGGAAATGTACCAGCGGCAACTGGCGCGCTGTTCACGCTGGTAAGGTTTATCGTTTGCGCCGGTTAATCTCGTGCGTGATGCTGAACAGGCTGTTGCTGAGCGAAGCAACCTCCTCCAACGCGCCGAGAATGATCGTGGTCTTGTCACCGGCGCTATCAGTGATGATCCATTGGCGCAGCTCAACCGGGCTATCGGTGAACATCAGTTGAATATTGCCGTATTCCGGGTGTTCCGGGTCTTGTGCCAGCACCGCGGTCGCCACCCCGTCAAAGCTATGCCCCAGCACCATATCAGCGCGCGCAAGATCAACATTGCGTGCCAGGATCAAGCTGAGCGGCGTGCGCCTCAAAGGGTATTGCGTCGGGCCTGTATTGGATCTGGAGTCAAAAATTGCCACCTGCTGACCTCCGGCCAGCACCAACGCTTCATTGGGCGGGTTATACTCAAACCGAGCGCGTCCTGGGCGGCGGATGTAAATGGTGCCGGTTGAAATGGAACCATCGGCGTTGATTTGGGTAAACTCCGCCTGCACGGTTTTCAGCGCGTTCAGGTAGTTGGATATTTCATTGAGGGATAGCTTTTCTGCCGCATGTGCAGGCAAAGCCGCGAGAGCCAGCAAAAGCATGGCAAGGAATGTGCGTGTATGTTTCATAGGCCCAACCTAGTCACTCGCGCGCCCACTTGCACCCCGTATCGCATATCAACGGCTGGATATTGCCTGACATCCCCTTCATCTTGGCCGAAATACTCTGGGGGTCCGGGGGTGTAACCCCCGGCTGGTCGCCTGCGTTAGCAGGCGAAACCCCTCATTGTGCCTCGGGCACCAGAATTTCGCGCTTACCCACATGGTTTGAGGTTGAAACCAGCCCCTGATCTTCCATCTGCTCCACCAGCTTGGCGGCCTTGTTATAACCGATCGAAAGCTTGCGCTGGATGTAAGAGGTTGAGCATTTACGGTCCTGAATCACAATCGCTACAGCCTGATCATACAGCGCATCTTCGCCATCGGTATTGCCCCCAAGACCAAGCACCGCATCAATATCCGAGCCTTTGTCACCACCTGGCCCTTCAACCACACCGCTAACATATTCCGGCGCACCATAGGATTTGAGGTGGTTGACGATTTCCTCAACCTCCTCATCAGAAACAAATGGCCCATGCACACGGGTAATGCGTGCGCCACCGGCCATGTAAAGCATATCGCCCATGCCCAAAAGCTGCTCGGCCCCCTGCTCGCCCAGAATGGTACGGCTGTCTATTTTGGAGGTGACCTGAAAGCTGATCCGGGTCGGAAAGTTGGCTTTTATGGTGCCGGTAATTACATCAACCGAGGGCCGCTGGGTGGCCATGATAAGATGAATACCGCTTGCCCGCGCCATTTGCGCAAGGCGCTGGATGCAGGCTTCAATTTCTTTACCGGCAACCATCATCAGGTCGGCCATTTCATCAACCACCACGACGATATAGGGGATTTTCTCCGGTGCAAATTCCTCGGTCTCAAAAACCGGCTCACCGGTTTCATCGTCAAAGCCAGTCTGTACCGTACGGCTGAACATCTGGTTCTTATCAAGCGCATCTTTGACACGGCCATTATAACCTTCAATATTACGCACACCCATTTTAGACATCTTACGATAGCGCTCTTCCATCTCGCCAACCGCCCACTTCAAAGCAACAACAGCCTTTTTCGGGTCGGTGACAACCGGCGAAAGCAGGTGCGGGATGCCGTCATAAACACTGAGTTCCAGCATTTTCGGGTCAATCATGATCAGGCGACAATCTTCAGGGGCCAGACGATAGAGCAGGCTGAGAATCATGGTATTTATGGCCACAGATTTACCCGACCCAGTGGTGCCAGCAATCAACAAATGTGGCATCTTGGCAAGATTGACAACAATCGGGTCACCACTAATATCCTTGCCTAATGCCAGCGGCAGCGGCGTGGTGGTAGCATCAAAATCACGGGTCGAGAGAATTTCGCGCAAAACCACCTTTTCACGATGTATATTTGGCAACTCGATACCAATCACACTGCGCCCAGGCATGGTTGAAACCCGCGCTGACAGGGCTGACATGGAACGCGCGATGTCATCCGCAAGGCCAATGACCCGGCTGGCCTTCAGGCCCGGTGCCGGCTCAAGCTCGTACATGGTGACAACCGGGCCGGGGCGTACACTGACAATTTCGCCCTTCACGCCATAATCATCCAATACACTTTCCAGCATCCGCGCGTTTTCTTCCAGCGCCTCATCGGAAAGGTGGTGGCGTTGAATGGCAACCGGGTTGGTCAGAAGGGATAGCGGCGGCAGCTCATATTCTGGGCGCTTGTCCTCGAATTTCAGGGCAGGCTGAGCTTCGGCTGTGGCCCGCGCCGAGGGTTTCGCCGGTTTGCGCGTGTTGTGGTGCACGACTTTTTTTGCGTCATACACCGGGATGGGTGGGATGGCTGAGATAGCTGGGCTGGGCTGGGGCTTTTCCACGGGCACGAAGTCAGGCTCCACCACCAGA
>CAYNXK010000001.1:0-42919 GCA_964401125.1 uncultured Aliiroseovarius sp. | reverse complement strand
GCGTTCATCTGTGGTTGCTGACTGGTGTCAAGAATCATAGGTTGCGGGCTGCGCGGGCGCACCAACGGTGGCTCGGTGCGGGCGGGTTGGGCGATTGCCGGCGCAATGGTTGCGTGGCGCGCCCGGTTCTTCAGCGCATTGGTAATTTTTACCCGGATACGGTCCTCGCCTTCCAACCCCTCCAGTGGGTCAAGCACTGGCTCTATAATCTCAGAGGTGAGCAAAGGTTCTGGCGCGCGCTTTTTCAAGCCAGGCATGCGCGCAAACAGGCTTGGCTTTTGTTCCCGCTCAACCGGCGCATGATGCCCCGGAGCAGCCTCCGGCGGTATATCTGCACGCAGTATTTTTGTGGTGTTCAAGGGTGGTGGTGCCGCAAATTCAGCTGTGGGCTCAAGCATTTCATCGTTAACTACAAGTTTTTCAGCTTCAACCGCCAGTGCTTGCCGCTCAGCACGGCTTTGCACGTGCCGGGCACGCATCTGGCTGGCTGAGCGCACCACCTCAACTGCGCCAATTGCCGCGCTGCGCGCAGTTTTTCCCAAAAGATTGAGAGCAAGGGCATACGCCATGATGAAGCCAACCAGCAAAAAACGACCGGCGCGTTTAAGCTCATAAATTGTAAACCCCAAGGCAAACAGGCCGATGGCAACTGTACCAAGGCCAGATAATAGCGATAGGGCTTTCAGCGAAAATCCAGTATTGAAAGGCGCAATTCCAAGGATGGTACCTGAAACGGTGTCACCAAACAGGCCGCCAAGCCCGAACGAATGGCTCCAACCGGCTCCGGGCACCAATGTTGAAGCATAAACAGCACTTACGGCGATGGCGACGGGCACAAACAGCAGGCGCGAAAGGGCGCGTTCTGCTCCTTTATGGCGAACGAAACGCACACCCCAGGTCAGAAGAGCAATGGCAAACCCCCATGCGCCAAGGCCAACAATAACCGCAAGAGGCGAGGCGATGGCGGCACCAATCCGGCCCAGCCAATTATGCACCTCACCGCCGGTTGCGGCCAGCCAGCCGGGATCTTCCGGCGAGTAGGATGCTACGAGCATCGCCACCAGCACTCCAAGCACCAGCAAAGCCATACCAACCAGTTCGCGCCCGCGCTGTTCAATCACCGCCTGGGTGTTACTGTCAAAAATAGGATCGCGCCTGCGTGTCTGATACGCCATGCTTTACCTCGTCTTTACTTCAGGAGACAGTCGCGGATATGGACCAAACCGCGCTGCATTTCTGCTTTTGGGGCCACCATAGCGACCCGGATATAGTTTTTGCCGGGGTTTTGCCCGTCGACATCTCGTGAAAGATATGCGCCGGGCAGCACCCGAACGCCTGATTTCTTCCACAATTCAACAGCCGCCTGCTCGCCGTTTTCAACCTCTAGCCAGAGAAAAAACCCGCCTTCAGGCGGTGTGTAATTATGCGCCCCCTGAAAAATCCTATCGGCCATTTCATATTTGTCCTGATAGAGCGCACGGTTCTCGGCCGCATGGGTGTCATCTGCCCAGGCTTTCTCGGCTACCTTCTGTAATGGTTCCGGTAACGGTGCGCCAGCATAGGCACGTAACTTCTTGATGCGGGCAATACTTGCAGGCCCGCCGGCCACAAAACCCGAGCGCAGGCCGGGCAGGTTAGAGCGTTTCGAGAGCGAATGAAAGATCAGCACGCGCTCCGGGTCCGCCCCACCCTCGGCTGCAACCTCCAGCGCCCCGGTAGGCGGTATATTGCGATAAATATCGGCGTAGCACTCATCAGCGAGTATGCGAAAATCATATTGTTCAGCCAAAGCGATCAGGCTGGCCCAGTAATCACGCCCTGCCACCGCACCCTGTGGGTTGGAAGGCGAGCAGATATAAGCGATCTCGACTCGGTTCAGCACCTCAGGCGGCAAGGCGGTATAATCAGGTAAAAAGCCGTTCTCGCGGCTTGCCGGTACAAAAACTGGCTCGGCCCCCACAGCGGCAGCAGCCACGGCATAGACCTGATAAAACGGGTTCGGAATCAACACCACAGGCTGCGCGCCGCGCGCGGTTTTCTCAGGGCAAAGGGCAATGGCAGCATTGAATAGCCCCTCGCGGCTACCATTCAGCGCCATGATCTGACTGTGGGCCTCAAGAGCAACCCCATAGCGCCGTTTGATATATCCGGCGATGGCTTCAAGCAATTCAGGGATACCGGCATTTACCGGGTAGTTGCGTAAATTGGCTATATTCTCGGCAATTATCCCGGCCACCCAGGGCGGGAAGTCGTGTTTTGGCTCGCCAATGGTCATATGCACGACAGGGCCGCCGGGCGCATGTGCATCCAGCAGGTTCCGCACGCGCGGAAAAGCATATTCTGGCAAGGCGGAAAACCGCTCGGGAAACGTCATGTTTACGACTATGTCTGCCTCAGGATCAGGGGTCGTATCGCCCCTCTTGTTGGTAGAATAGCCGGACTTTTGCCTCTGGTCCAGAAAAAGCCAGCAAATATCGCAGTTTGCGTGAGGAACCTGTGGCTTTTAGGCCAGAGCGGCCTCGCCAGCTGCCCCAATGCGCAGCAAACGTGCCTCGTCCATGGGTGCTGCCATGAACATCAGCCCGGCAGAGGGCGTGCCTGTGGGGATGGTCAGCCCAGCCCCCCCCATGAGGTTGCCCATGCGGGTATTGTTCAGGGCCAGCAGGTTCTCGGCCACGAAATATTCATTGTCTGAAATCAACTGCGCCATATTTGGCGGCATGATTGATGAGGTGGGCAGGATAACCGCATCGTAACCTGCGGTGAGGGCTGCATATTCGGCGCGGATTGCGTCCAGCCGCTGCCAGGCGCGCACATATTCAACGCCCGAATAGCGTTTGCCGGTCTCAAATCGGATGCGTATGGCGGCGTGCATTTTTTCAGGTGCGGCTTCAATCTCGGTGGCCCAGGTTGCGTAGGCTTCAGTGGTATAAAGCACGCCCGCTAGTGACATTGCCTCGTCAATAAGTGGCAGGTGGGCACTATCAATGATGGCCCCAGCTTTTGCTAGCCGCTTCGCCGAAGCTTCAAATGCAGCAAGAGGGGCTGTGCGGGCGTTGGTCAGGCCGTTCTCCAATATCATCAACCGTGTACCGGCAAGGCTGGCCCCGGTCAGGTCGGCGGCTTTGCTTCCCTCAAGGGTAGAAAGCATCAGTGCTGCATCCTCGACTGAGCGGCAGAGCGGGCCGATAGTGTCAAACCGGGCGCAGAGGGGCACGACGCCTTTAAGCGGCAAGCGTCCGGCAGTGGTTTGCAAGCCGACAAGGTCATTCCAGGCTGCGGGAATGCGTACCGAGCCGCCGGTATCCGAGCCAATGCCCGCCGCTGCCAGCCCAAAGGCAACCGATGTGGCTGCCCCGGAAGATGACCCGCCGGACACGGCATTTATATCATTCACACAGGGCGGTGATTCGGTGCTGAGGTTGAGGCCCAGGCCTGAGAAAGCCAACTCAGTCAGATGGGTTTTGCCAAGGCAGATCAACCCCTGCGCCGTGGCATTTTGCAAAACCCCGGCGTCACGCTTTGGCACGCGGCCCTTGAGCAACCTGCTGCCCGCCTCGGTCACCACGCCTGCCGTATCATAAAGGTCTTTCCATGAGATGGGCACACCATCGAGCGGGCCAATTCGGTGGCCTGATATGGCACGTTTTCTGGCCGCACCTGCCTCGGCCAAAGCACGGCTTTCGGTCAGGCGTGCATAAATACGGCTCTGCAAAGGGTGCGCGTTTATGGCATCAAGATAGCATTTCGTCAGCTCAACCGGGTCAATGCTACCCGCCTCAATTGCCCGCCCCAGATCTGCCGCGCTCATGGTTAGCCAATTGCCATTCATACCTGCCTCCTCTTGGTCGAGGCGACGGTAACAACCGGGCTGCACATAAACAATCCCGACGTTAAAGGCTGCCGCTTGCCCAATATAATCATCAAGCCCCTGTTTGGTTGTATTCCCGTTTTAGTCTGAGCTTGTGTGATGTTGAATATCTGTTGGCCCGACGCAAATCGCCTTGCCACGCTAGGGAAGCTCTGAACAAGCGCGGCAGCGTAAATTCGACTGCTAAAAATTCGCTTAAACAACAGTCATAACTTGACGGTGCCAAAATAAAATAAGCCCCGCTGCTAAGCGCAGCGAGGCTTGTGGTGATAAGGAGTAGAGGCGTTGTTATCCCCGTCCTTTCGCAAGTTGATTTTTTGGTGATCAGTTGCCGATATGGGATAGAAGGTCTGGGTTCTTAACCAGATTACGAACACCATGTGCATGAACTTCTGCAAATGTATTGTCCTGCAGCCATTTATCAACTGAGCTAATAGAGACTTTTGCGACTTGTGGGCGAACGCTCCAGGTCACTTGGAATGGAGAGCCCGCTTTATTGTATCCGGGGCCCGTTGTGGAGCCAGCATATTGCACAGGAATGCCCGTGTTTGTTGGGATATTGGTCGCTTGGTGCAGACCTTCAACAACCTCGTGATGGGTCAAAATATTGAAGTCCAGAGCGCTGTCGTCATTGACCAACACAAAAACCTGAGTTTCAACACGCAGTTGTGGATTTTTGATAGATTCGCTTAGGCAGGAACCCAGAGTTGGGCCCGGCTCTACTTTTGCAGTTGTGTGAACATAGTGAACTTCGATGGTGTCCCCTGGCGCCAAGTAACCCTGATCGCTCAGGCCAACCTTGTGACCAAAAGTCGCCAACTCAGCTTCAGTCAGCTCACCATTGTATGTGAATCCAGTGCCGTGACCATAGCCGTCTCCGTAGCCCGCAAAAGTGGTGAAGTCACCACCCTTGTGCTCAGCATTTTCGTGGAAATGGATGTTGCAGAGATTCATTTCAGTATGCGCAGGAGCTGCTTCAAACGAACGGGGATTGTTACCCGCAACAGCGTCTATATTACGTGGCGATTGCGGGCCAAAACCTGCACCATAAGTGCTTGTTGCCAACGTGTGACGCTGCTCCGCCGCCACTTCACCGGAAGTATTCTTTACACCGTCAGAAGATGCGAACGCTGCTACGCTCAGCGCCAATACAGATGCTGCACTTGCTACAAGTAAATTAGTTTTTTTCATCCAGGGAGTTCTCCATTTTTTCCAGGAATTATAGTGATGGACAATACCCAAAAGTGTGACGGGCATTGTTGATTTTACTATCCATATTAGCTACCGAAAGTCTAGATTAAATGTAGTAAATCATGACATTACTTGGTTTTCCATAATATTTACACACGGCACGGCGCTGGATATCTGAGGGTGGTAAAAGGTGGCCATTTGTGGGAATCTTTTTTCTAACAAATGACCGCCCATGTGACCATAAGGCAATCACCGTCAGGGCCGTGTCCTATCGCCGCATGCCCACACGGCAAGGTACATTAGAGACGTTATGCCTGCTGATTATCGGCATGATCAGTGTGCGGATGGTGAACCTAGTCATGCGCTGGCTGGCAGGGTCGTCATGCACAAAGGGTTGAAGGCCATGGCTGCGGTTGTTGCGCGTAGGCAATATATAAAGGATGCTTTGGGTGCCCCGCCTTGGTTAGGCCCAGATGAAACAACGTCATGCCGGTGGTGCGCATCAGGGCTTCCACTTCCAGTCCCCGCTGCAAATGTTCACCATGGGTGCCCCAGGCGCAAATGACCCGGTCAGCCCAGGCGCAGCTTTCGGAAATCGTAGAATCATTTTCAGGCCCCACGGGATCGGTAGCAGCACGCATTTTGCGCGGGTCTGTATTGCGCCAGGCAAAAATATTGGTGACCCGAAAGGCTCCAAACCCCAGCGCCCGGGCGCGGCGCTCGCAGCGCTCTACGGTAGGGTCATTCTGGGCTTCAGTGGCGGTCGAGGGGTTCAGCATGACAAACAGCACCTTGCCCCCGGCGGGTTGCCAAATACGGGTCAACTGATAGCGGTAGCGCTCGCAGTCCGAATATAGCGCCGTAGAGCGAGCATCGCCCTTTTGTGCCTCACGTTTGATCATATGCGTGTATTGCCGGGGCAGAGCTGGTTTGCAAGCCGCATGGCGCCGGGTGGCGCTGCGTGGGCTTGAGACTTTCCGCCAAATGCTCAAATATGTGCCTTTCAGGAAAGGACACACCATGCTGATTTCCGAGATCATCCGCCATAAGCGTGATGGCAGAGTGCTTACCAAAGCTGAGATCAAAGCCATGGTCGCAGGCATTTCCAACAATTCCGCCAGTGAAGGCCAGGTGGCCGCCTTTGCCATGGCGGTGTTCTTTCAAAACATGCAACCGGATGAGTCCGCCGCCCTGACGCTGGCCATGCGTGACAGCGGCGATGTTTTCGACTGGTCTCACCTGCCCGGCCCGGTCATCGACAAACATTCAACCGGCGGGGTTGGCGATAATGTCAGCCTGATGCTGGCCCCGATCATAGCAGCGGCGGGTGGCTACGTGCCGATGATCTCGGGGCGCGGGCTGGGCCATACCGGCGGCACGCTTGATAAAATGGATGCGATCCCCGGCTATACGAGTCAGCCCGGCAATGATCTGTTCGACAATGTGGTGCGCGAGGTCGGCTGCGCCATCATCGGCCAGACCGGCAACCTCGCCCCGGCGGACAAGCGTTTCTATGCCATCCGCGATGTTACCGCCACGGTGGAAAGCGTACCGTTGATTACCGCGTCGATCCTGTCGAAGAAGCTGGCCGCCGGGCTGGGCGGGCTGGTGATGGATGTGAAATGCGGCGATGGTGCCTTCATGGACAGCCCGGATAAGGCGCGTGAGCTGGCAAGCAGCCTGACAAGGGTGGCCCGGGCCGCCGGGCTGCCCTGTAATGCGCTGATCACCGATATGAACCAGCCGCTGGCCTCGGCGGCTGGCAATGCTGTTGAGGTGCAAAATGCAATTGATTTTCTGACAGGCACAAGGCGCGACCCCCGGCTAAAAACGGTAACGCTGGCGCTATGCGGTGAAATGCTGGCGCTCAGCGGGCTGGTGCAAAGCCGTGAAGTCGGGCAGATCAAATCCCTGGAAGTGCTAGAAAATGGCCGGGCTGCTGAATGCTTTGGCCGTATGGTGGCGGCTTTGGGCGGGCCTGTGGATTTTATTGAAACCCCCAACACATACCTGATGCAACCAAAAATCACCCGCGCGGTCAATGCTCCGAGTGCTGGGTATATACACAAAATAGCCACCCGCGAAATTGGCCTTGCCGTGGTCGAGTTGGGTGGCGGGCGTCGCCTCGCTTCTGACAAGGTCAACCCGGCTGTGGGCCTGACCGGCCTTCTGAGCCTTGGTGATGTGGTGCAAAAAGGTGATGCTCTCTGCCTAGTCCATAGCGACAGTGAAGAGACCGCTGACCGGGCAGAATCGCAGGTGCTGGCGGCTTATGAAATAGGAAATCAGCCCAACATGCCCGGCCCGGTGCTTCAGATCATGGATTGAGGCCCGAAAGCGGTAGTTTTGGTGTTGGCCGCGTATAGATGTAGGGTATTGTCAACTTACTGGCTACCGCACGAGCAATGCCCAGAGGGTGGTTTTCAGCCAACTGCGATTTCACAGGTGATGTCGTGCCAGATTGCGAAGGCATCTGACCTGGCATGGCGGTAGAATCTAGCAGTTAGAATGCGACGGTGAGGGCGGAAAGAAACTGCTGCGCGTGCTCAGGCGGTTTGAGCCGGCCCATCACCCGTGCAAACCATGTTCTCCGCTCGGGCATGTAACCATGCCCTGCCCGCATCCACCGGCTCATCATGGCAATCGCGCTCTACTGGGCCGTTTCAACTGGGCCGTTCCAACTGGATTGTGGAGCAAGCATCAACAGAGCGTCAAAAAAACCACCTCTCACCACCGCAATCCGGGCCGAAAGGCGAGAACGAACATCTTCATAACCTGTTCGGGACGCTTTAATCTTGCCAAGATGTGGGCTTGATTGCCTCGCCTTCAAGTTAATGCAACTATGCCTTCATAGGTGGGGCGAAGCCATTTCGGTGTGGTAAATGAAGGCACTGCCTATGGTTTCTGCCAAAAGGGGTGGGGCAGGAAAGGGAACAAAATGCTGAAACGTGAATGGGAGCGGTTCAGGCTTCGGGTAATCTGGTCATGGGCCGGCTGGCTGGAATGCTGGCATAATGAAAAATCGCTGCATCAATGGATTTGGGCCAATGTGGTCTCGGCAGGTTTTGCCCTTTGGCTACCTCTGGAACCTGTTGAGCGCGCCCTGATTCTTGCCCTTGGCCTGCTGGTACTGGCCGCCGAACTGATGAATACTGCAGTCGAGCGCGCCGTGGATTACATCTCGACCGACCTGCATGACATGGCTCGCAAAGCCAAAGACCTTGCCAGCGCCGCCGTGGCTATGACGGCGATTGCGGCGGGTGTGGCGTGGCTGATGGTGTTGCTGGGGTAAGCCTGTGGCCGGCTTTAAGCGCAGCTTAAACCTGCTCGTCTTCCAAATGCAGCTTCATATTCAATAGCACACGCTGAATGGCCAATGTCTCATGCAGCAGGCGCTTTGCCTCGTTGGCCGTGATTCTGCCGTCTTCGATTGATTGCTGATATTCCGCCATCAGCATAGCAAACCGTTGGCTCAGGGCGATGACATCGGAATTTACCCCGCCTTCAGGAATATCGTGTTTTTCACTGTCGTAGGACACTGTGATGCCCTTCAGCTCGGCCAAAGCACTGGTCACATGCGGGTAACGCGCCGCTTCTTCCAGGGCGGCCACGGCATCCACCGGCATGAACCTGTCACTATGCTCCTCGGAATTTGAGTAATACCGCCCCAAAGTAGCCTTTGATTTTCCGGTCAGGGCGCAAGCGGCCTCAAGCCCTACATCCTTAACCAATGTTTCGGTATGTTTCTTTAAATAAGAGCCCATTGCGGCCATTTTACACCTCGTTCCTGAGCCCCGCGCACATATGCGGGGAAACTATCTGCTCTTTTCCCATTATTTTCAGGCTAAGGGAATGGTTTTGTACAGCTACTCCGGCGAACGGAGCTTTAGAGGTAGCCGGGGCATGTGCCCCGGTTTCGGGTTAGGGGCTGCCTGCATATACCTGCGGCGGCATATGGGCCGGGTTTTGGCTTATTGTGAGTGGCTTGTTGGCTGTAACATTTTTGGGGTCTGTTCCATCCCTGGGCTTCTGGCCCCGGACCTCTTATTTGTTGTCCATCTACCGCTCCCCCTGACCCTTTTTCCAATTGCCAGCCGCTTAAGCATGAGCCCTTGAACAAAAGCCATTGTCTGAGGTAATCCGGGGTATGGCCAAACTCTATTTTCACTATTCAACGATGAATGCCGGTAAATCGACCCTGCTGCTGCAGGCGGCGCATAATTATTTTGAACGTGGCATGCAAACCTACCTGCTTACCGCCCGGCTGGATAATCGTGCTGGTCATGCCCGCATTGCCTCGCGTATCGGCATTGGTAAAGACGCCGATACATTTGAGGCCGGTGAGGATATGTTCACCAAGATTTCGGACCGCTTGAAGGCAGGGCCATGTGCCTGTATTTTTATTGACGAAGCACAATTCTTGACACCTGATCAAGTCTGGCAACTGGCCTGCGCGGTTGATGATCTTGGCGTACCGATCATGTGTTATGGGCTGCGCGTGGATTTTCAGGGCAACCTGTTCCCCGGCTCTGCGAAGCTGCTGGCGCTGGCTGATGAAATGCGCGAGGCCCGCACAATCTGCCATTGTGGCAAAAAAGCAACCATGGTTGTGCGCCAAGACGATCAGGGCCGGGCGCTGATTGCAGGCGAGCAAGTGCAGATCGGCGGTAATGAAACCTATGTGTCACTATGCCGGAGGCATTGGCGCGAGGCGACGGAGGGCGGAACGTCACGGACACCTCTGCAATGCTCAGAACCGTGAAATGCGCTTGCTTTAACTCATCCGAGCACCATGAAGGTGGTCCCGCCTGCGCTACTTTGCCACCGCTTTAACGTTGATTCCAAGCTGTCGGCTCGGTGCTGTGTTGGGCCCGTTCGCAGCTTTCGCTTCTTGACGATTGTTGCACAATCAGCCACCAACCAATCGGTCGCTAACTTGGGTCAATATGTCGCTAACTTGGGTCAATATCCTGACAGAAAAGCCAAATTCCCTGACGTTTTATACTGTTTCAAGTGGCGATCCCGGGAGGACTTGAACCCCCAACCCCCTGCTTAGAAGGCAGGTGCTCTATCCAGTTGAGCTACGGGACCGCTAGCGCACAGATAGCCTCTGTACCCTGCCCCCTCAAGCCCGAACTATCGTAGGTCCATCAGTTTCTTGGCGATGATCCATGTGGCAGGAAAGCCGATGATGGCCCCGATAACAACCGCGTAGATAATCGGCTGTGTCGTATCATGGCCCATCACCAGAACCACAATCATGGCGATCCCGGCCAAAGTGGTGCCGACTATTGCATAGAGTGGTAAAAATAAACGGAGCATCCCTAGCTCCTCCCATTATTATTCAGGTCTTGGATATGGCCTGAAACATAGCCCTTCCTTGATCTGTATCAATAGCCTGCCCCCTGAGACATTTTGACACGACCCATGCAACAGGCCAGCCCACCAGCCAGCCCAATGCAGCGGCGTTCAAAAGCGGCCAGTGGTTACTGATTCCGGCAACCAAATCTACTACCACCGCATACCGGCCAAGGTAGAACCAATGATAGAATGCAATCAGGATGAGGTGCATGTGGTATCCTCTGGCGGGCTCCCACCTGCCGGCTAGGGAGCTTTGTATCTTTATACTTCGCCTTACGAGCGCCTTTTGCAACACATCAGCCAAGGGGCAACGTTGACACCATCTCTGTGAGCGCTATAAGCGCGCTTTCATTGGTGTTGGAGGCCCTCGCAAGGGGATGCCTGTCGGGCTTTGGCCAAAGGACAACACGCTCATATAATCGCGGACCATTCGCGAAGCAAATAAAGGAGTGACCAGCCGTGACCAAACGCACGTCTGCCAAGTACAAAATCGACCGCCGGATGGGCGAAAATATCTGGGGCCGCCCGAAATCTCCGGTCAATCGCCGCGACTATGGCCCCGGTCAGCACGGTCAGCGCCGTAAGGGCAAGCTTTCTGACTTTGGCCTGCAATTGCGCGCCAAGCAAAAGCTGAAGGGCTATTATGGCGATCTGACTGAAAAGCAATTTCGCCGCATTTATGCCGAAGCCGAGCGGGTTCGTGGTGATACTGGTGAAAACCTGATCGGCCTGCTTGAGCGCCGCCTTGACGCGGTTGTCTACCGCGCCAAGTTCGTACCCACAGTGTTTGCCGCGCGTCAGTTTGTTAACCATGGCCACGTGCGTGTGAATGGAAGCCGCGTGAACATCGCCAGCTATCGGGTAAAAGAGGGCGACGTGATCGAGGTGCGTGACCGTTCCAAGCAACTCACCGTGGTGCTTGAGGCTGTTGGCTTGCCTGAGCGTGATGTACCCGACTACATTGAGGCCGATCACTCAAAAATGACGGCCACTTTTACACGCACACCTTCCTTGGGTGATGTGCCCTATCCGGTGGTGATGGAGCCGAACCTGGTCGTGGAATTCTACGCCAAAAACTAGAGCATATGGATAAAGTACACCGAGGAACAATGCTTTTCGGTGCACTTTCAAATTACAGGGGCTGCCTTTGTGTGGCCCCTGACTGAGTCTTTTTTCCAACACCTTTCAGCAATCGGAGCAGGAATAGGTTTCGGCCTTTCCGTGATCCCTTTGGGCAGCTAAGACTGACACGGGGGTATATGTTGATGAGTAAGATTGCACCACAGCCCGGCATTATGAAGATCATCCCATATGTTGGTGGGTTGTCATCTGCCGAGGGCCAGCAGGAAATTGTGAAGCTAAGCTCGAACGAAAACCCGTTCGGCCCAGGTGATATGGCTCTTGAAGCCTACCGCCGCGCCGGCCATGCGCTGCATCGTTATCCATCGACCGATCACGCAGCCTTGCGTGCCACTATTGGCAAGGTACACGGGCTGGATGCCGCGCGCATCGTTTGCGGTGCCGGCTCAGACGAGATCATTGCGTTGTTATGCCATGCCTATACCGGACCAGGTGATGAGGTAATTCACACCGAGCACGGTTTTGCCATGTACCGCATCAATGCGTTGGCGGCCGGTGCTACGCCGGTCAGTGTGGCCGAGCGCAATCGCGTGGTCGATGTGGATGCCATTTTGGCACGCGCCGGTGCAAAAACCCGGCTGATCTTTATTGCCAACCCCGGCAACCCCACTGGCACCATGGTTGCGAACAAGGATATCGCGCGCCTCGCCGCAAACCTGCCGCCACATGTGCTGCTGGTGCTTGACGGAGCCTATGCAGAATATGTTGAGGGCTTTGATGGCTCGGCTCGACTGGTTAAACCCCGCAGCAATGTGGTGATTATACGGACCTTTTCCAAACTTTATGGCCTTGGTGGTTTGCGCGTGGGCTGGGCTTACGGCCCAACACAGGTGGTGGATGTGCTGAACCGGGTACGTGCCCCCTTCAACCTTGCGGAACCACAGCTTGCCACGGCTGAAGCGGCTATGCGTGACACGACTCATGTGGAAAAGTGCCAGGCTGAAAACAAGCGCATGCGCGACTGGCTGGTGCAGGCTTTACGCAATCTAGGGCTTGAGGTGGATGCGAGCGAAGCCAACTTTGTGCTGGCTCGGTTTGATAGCCCGGTGCTGGCCGAAGCCTGCTATGAGCACCTGCTCAATGCCGGGCTGATCGTGCGCAAAGTGGCGGGCTACGGCCTGCCCGAAGCTCTGCGAATCACAGTGGGAGATGAGCCATCCTGCCGCCGGGTGGCACATGCGATTGGTCTGTTTTTGGCTGATAAAACTCAGTGACGGTCCTTTATGAGCGTGTCGCCCTGATCGGGCTGGGGCTGATTGCCGGCTCCATGGCGCGGGCAATGCGTCAGGCCGGGCTGGCGGGCGAAATTGTCGGATTTGCGCGCTCGGCCGAGACCCGCAAAACCGTGCGTGACCTTGGCTTTTGCAACCGGGTCGAAGACAGCGCCGCTGCTGCCGTGCAGGGCGCTGACCTTGTGGTTCTTTGTGTGCCCATGGGCGCGATGGGCGCGGTGGCCGCTGAAATTGGCGAGCATTTGGCGCGGGGAGCAACGGTTACCGATGTTGGCTCGGCCAAGCAGGCGGTGATTGCAGCGGTGGCGCCGCATATGCCGGAACACGTGCATTTTATCCCCGGCCACCCACTGGCAGGCACCGAGCATAGCGGGCCGCATGCGGGCTTTGCCGAGCTGTTTAACAACCGCTGGTGCTTGCTGACACCCTTGCCAGAAACTGATGTGGATGCAGTCGGGCGGCTGGCTTCTCTGTGGCGTGGCATGGGAGCACATGTGGAGGAAATGGACGCCGAGCATCATGATCTGGTGCTGGCAGTAACCAGCCATGCGCCGCATCTGATTGCCTATACAATGGTGGGTGTGGCCGATGATCTGCGCCGGGTTACTGACAGCGAGGTCATTAAATATTCCGCCGCCGGGTTTCGTGATTTCACCCGCATTGCGGCCTCGGACCCGACCATGTGGCGTGATGTGTTTCTGACCAACAAAGAGGCAACACTGGAAGTTCTTGGCCGCTTTACCGAGGAGCTCTTTGCTTTGCAACGTGCCATTCGCACCGGTGATGGCGACCTGTTGCATGATTATTTCAGCCGCACCCGCGCCATCAGACGAGGCATCATCGAAGCCGGGCAAGATACAGAGGCGCCAGATTTTGGCCGCAACAGAAAAGAGTGAGCATGCAGCATCGAATATTCAGCCTTGGTTTTTTGGTTTTCTCAACATTGGCGCTGGTCGCCTGCGGCTCATCAAGATCGTCTGGCCCCGAGCCTCATGCCAGCGGAATGGCTGGCTCGGTCTGTGGTGTCAGCCAGATCAGAGGCGAGACCATTGCCACCATTCCGGGGCGCCTGCCCGGTTGCGGTGTGGCAAACCCCGTGCGCGTGACCGAGGTTGCCGGCGTGCGCCTAAGCCAGGCTGCGATAATGGATTGCAATACGGCGAGAACCCTGAACACCTGGGTCCAGCAAGGGGCCATTCCGGCGGTTGGAAACCGGGGCGGCGGGCTGGCAGAACTGAAGGTAGCCGCACATTACGCGTGTCGCACCCGCAATCATCAACCCGGAGCGCGCATCTCAGAACACGGCAAGGGCCGCGCCATTGATATTTCAGGAATCACCCTACAAAATGGCGACCATATCTCGGTTTTGCGTGGCTGGCATGAGCGGCGCGACCGTCGCATCATTCGCGCCTTGCATAGCTCGGCCTGTGGCCCATTTGGTACGGTTCTTGGGCCAAACTCTGACCGCTTCCATCAGAACCACCTGCATTTTGATACGGCCCGACACGGCTCAGGGCCATATTGCCGCTGACCCTGCTGGCACTTGCCCCAATGCACTTTGATGGCCAGCTTTATGCGTTTTTACGGTGTTGTCACCTTAACTGACTTCCGTTGAAAAAGCTCAGGTATTGATATTCAAGCTTGCCAAAACTTTGTGACAAAGCCCAGGAAATATAGCCGGATGACTTTATTTTGATTCTGCTGTCAGGCTATAAGCCTTTGAATTTGCGCGCATGCTTCATGAATTTTGGGATCAAAATTCACTCCCGTGCGCTATACCAACAAGGCAATGAGGCATGGCAATGGGGCATAAAGAGGCGCAAAACACCCTACAGGCCTGTTAATATATGGGGCAATATTGCGTGAAATAACACCTTTATGGCAAATTTTCGACAAAATAGGTTGGTAGGTTGACTGCGGATGGAACGAACAGGTGCCGCCAAATGGAATTCAGAGGACCAATCCTTATCGCCACAGCACTGAGCCTGATTGCCTCAGCTGCTGTTGTCATGCAGGCCAATAATGAGGCCGCGCCTGACCCCACCATGGTTGAAACCGTAGCTGGTGCGCGTGCAGGTTGTGCTGCACGAGGGCTTGATACCCCGTTTGGCCGGCTGGGTTGCGACATATCTGCCAACTCTTCCAGCAGCTGGACCCGCCGCACCACTTCGGGCGGAGCTGTCTTTATCTCGTCCAGTGGGCGTTGAGCTTTGAGATGGCTCAGAACTCCATCGTAAAGGTAAACCCCAAACTGTCTGAGGTGGCAATCAGGAGGTAGATGGGTATTTTTGGACCTGTAGTGACAACAACGCTTCAGATTATGCGGATCACATCCTTGTCGATTGAGAGCATATAGCCACGCCGTGTAATGGTTTTTACCAGAAGCTGGCTCATCATTTGATTGCCCAGCGCATCGCGCAGACGTTTGATGCGGGTGGCCCCGGCTGCTTCATCACAATCGGCAGCAGGACGGCCTGAAATCATGCCCTCGATCTCGGATCCTGACAGCACTTCTTCATCCATCCGTGCCTCGGCCAGAACTGAAAGGGTCTCAATCGCTGCCTGGGTCAGGGTGAATTCCATATTATTCAAATAAACTGCACGTTCTTCGCGGCTGATCAGAAGTGAGTTGATTTGGATGCCCGCCCGCTCAATTTCACCCATGCGGCGGTTGAGGGTGATGATGGTGACAAGAAAAACCAGCGCGGAGATCAGCAAGGCGGTGGAAAACACTAGCAGCACGAAAATCACCATGCGGTACGAGGTCAGTGTATCAGCAAATGAGGTACCGGACTGGGCGAGAATTTCAAGCAGCTTAATCTCAGCCCCCGATGTCAGGTCGTCATTTTCAACGAATATTCGCTCAACCTGCGCATTGAAAGCACCCGCATCCGGCAGGCTCATGAACAGCAAAATGGCGGCAACCAGCAAAACCGTGACAATCGCCACGATTCCGAAAGTTACAACCCGCCCGCCAGATCGGCGCGCATCAATAGCGTAAGTGGTAGTCTCCCGCACTCTCTTTCCTTTGTTCCAGTCCTTCAGCACCAAAGCGTGAGAGCACGTTTAGCAAAATCCAGCCATCAACGGAAATGCGATCGGCAATCTGGGCCGCCGCCGCTTCATCCGATCCGCAGGCGGTATCAGGAAGCTCAATAACCCCGTAATGCAGCTGCAACGGGTCATTGCGCTTGGCTTTGTAATCGGCAAAGCACGCCGCCTGAGCTGTCAGGGCAAAGCTGGCAAGCAGGGCTGCGAGGGCCAATGTTTTTAGAGTACGTTCCATCATGTGCCCATCCTGCGCAAGGTTGCCCTGTTATTCAATATCAAAATGCCATGGCAGGCGCTGTTATGCGATAGCAGGGCGGGGATATTGTCTAGCGAGAGGGGAAGCACGCAGATTAGGGCATCGCCGGAAAACCTGTTTCGGCAATAAAGAAAGGAACGCCCCATGACCCACCTCGCCCCCCGTTTTTTCCTGCGCCCGGTAGTGGCCATGTTTCTGGCCGCTGCTCTTGCCTTCACCCCCGTTGCTGCATCGCCTGCACGGGCTGGCAATGACGATGCGGCCAAAGTTATCGGAGCACTGATTGTTTTGGGCCTGATCGGGGCAGCGATTAACCATAACTCCAGGACAAACACTGCGATTCCCAACCCCCTGCACCTGAAAAACTTGCCCGGCTCGTGCCTGAAAACTTTTGACACCCGCTTTGGTAATGAATCGTTCTTTGGCAAACGCTGCCTACGCAATAATTTTCAGAACTGGGCCGGTTTGCCGGCGCAATGCGCACTCACAATTCAGACCGAAAACTGGAATGGCAATCAGGTGCAGCGGCATGTCTATCAGCCGCGTTGCTTGCGGCAGGAAGGCTACCGAATCGCCTGGAACAGCTAAGCCTTTGAGTTTGAGTTAACGAGCAGTGGCGCGGGTAGCATCCCCAACATCCAGCCGCGTCACCGGTGTTTCACAAGAGACACCGTAACTGGCGGGAGGGTCTGACTCTTCCGCCTTTTTTCTTGCCCTCCGGTGCCGAACGGTTATCCAGAGCGTATGAAAAAATCCACCCCCGATTTCAGTTTTGAATTATCCGCCATGGCACGCGGACTGGTGCGTATTGCTGGGGTGGATGAGGTTGGGCGCGGCCCACTGGCAGGCCCGGTGACTGCGGCGGCTGTTGTGCTTGACCCGGCGCATATTCCCGCCGGGCTGAATGATAGCAAGGTTCTCACTGCGCCGCGCCGCGCTGCGCTCTATGATGAAATCATGGCCTGTGCCGAAATTTGCATTGCCCACGCTTCCGTAGTTGAGATTGACCAGCTGAATATTTTACGCGCCAGTCATTTGGCAATGCAGCGCGCTGTAGCGGGGCTGAAAACGGCGCCTGACCACCTGCTGATTGATGGCAATATGCTCCCGCGTGATCTGACAATTTCTGCCGAGGCAATTATCAAGGGCGATGCGCGAAGCCTGTCGATTTCGGCCGCTTCAATTGTGGCAAAAGTATGCCGTGACCGGCTGATGGTGGATTTAGCGCAACAGCATCCGGGCTATGGCTGGGAGACAAATGCCGGATATCCATCAAAAAGCCACAAAGCAGCATTGCTTGACTTGGGTGTAACCCCTCACCATAGGCGTTCGTTCAAACCTATCCACAATATCTTGTATCAAGAGAAAAGTTAAGCTACTGATTCAAAAAAGAAATTGACGTCGAATCAGCAATGAATCATCTTTATCCACAGGGACGGATGCAAATATGCACCGTAAAAGTGCAGTGGACAGAGGCAAAGATGACAACCAAAACCAACGCGAAAGCGGCAATCGGCCTGCCGCTCAATCAAATCCTTGGCGGTGATTGCATTAAGGTGATGAACAGCCTGCCGGAAGGCTCGGTTGACCTGATTTTTGCCGATCCACCTTATAACTTACAGCTCAAGGGAGACCTGCACCGCCCCGACAATTCCAAGGTTGACGCGGTTGATGACCACTGGGACCAGTTTGACAGCTTCAAGGCCTATGACAAATTCACCCGTGCCTGGCTGAAGGCGGCCCGGCGCCTGCTCAAGCCGCATGGCGCTATCTGGGTGATTGGCAGCTACCACAACGTATTTCGTATGGGTGCTGAGCTGCAAAACCAGGGGTACTGGATTCTGAATGATGTAATCTGGCGTAAATCAAACCCGATGCCAAATTTTCGTGGCAAACGCTTTACCAACGCCCATGAAACCATGATTTGGGCCTCAAAGGCCGAGGGTGGAAAATATACCTTCAACTATGAAGCCCTGAAGGCGTTGAACGAGGGCATTCAGATGCGCTCGGATTGGGTCTTGCCGATTTGCACCGGGCATGAACGCTTGAAGAACGAGGCTGGTGACAAGGCGCATCCAACACAAAAGCCTGAAAGCCTGCTGCACCGTATTCTGGTCGGGGCCACAAACCCCGGCGATGTTGTGCTTGATCCGTTCTTTGGCACAGGCACCACTGGTGCGGTTGCCAAAATGCTGGGGCGTGAGTTTATTGGCATTGAGCGCGAGGAAGCTTACCGCGAGGTTGCACAAAAGCGCATCAGCAAGGTGCGTAAATTTGACCGAGAGGCGCTGGAAACCACCAAATCAAAACGTGCCGAGCCACGGGTGCCGTTTGGCCAGCTGGTTGAGCGCGGCATGTTACGCCCCGGCGAGGTGCTGATCTCCCCACGGGGCAAAACGGCAAAGGTGCGGGCCGATGGCACCCTGATTGCTGGTGATACGCGCGGCTCAATCCATCAAGTAGGGGCCGCCTTTGAAAGCGCTCCTTCCTGTAATGGCTGGACCTACTGGAGCTTTAAACGCGACGGTAAAAAGGTGCCTATCGACCTGCTTAGGCAGCAAATTCGGGCCGAAATGGTCTGACCAAACCCAACGAATCAAAGACCTACCGCCGGTGCTTGTGGTCTGACTCCACAGCACTCACTTACCCCGCCCATTGTGGCGGGGTTTTTTATCAGAAATTAGGTGCTTTATGAATCCTGAACGTCAGCAGCCCCTGACAGCAGTTATTGACGGCAGATATGCTACTACTGGCGGTAAATTATAGGGACGGCCATCATATTTTATGATTTTGCTCTCCAATAAAAAGGAGGGCTCCGACCCCATCGGAACCCTCCTTCCACCCCACGTGCTCCCTCAGCACCACACGTGTCTCTGAATAAGGTTCCGACCATCCTGGCCTTATATTGACGTTAGACAATTCAAGCGAACCACACAACCGCTTAACCTACATCATTTCTTTTAAATACAATATGTTAAGGTTAATGAGGTAGTAATAATAAAGGCGCCGGCATTGCTGCGGCGCCTCAAAATTTTGAAATTTACCAGCTTATCCGTAGACTGATTCTTTGCCAAAATGCTTGGTGAGCATATAATAAATAACCGCACGGTATTTGTTACGCTCACTTTGGCCGTAAGTTTGAATAACCGCGTTGATGGCCTCCATCAGTTGCGGGCCATCGGTAAGCCCCAGCTTTTTGATCAAGAAGTTGTCCTTAACTGTTTCCAGTTCACTTTCCTGCCCGCCAGCCACAGTTGATGCGTCGGCATTATAAATAGCCGGACCACAACCAATAGTAACCTTGGTCAGCAAGGCCATATCTGGTGTCATCCCGCATTTATTTTTCAGATCATCTGCGTATTTCTCGATCAGATCATCACGTTTTCCCATATCTTCAGCTCCCATTTAAAAACCAGGCATATGCCCTAACTCTGCCCAAGGTAATATAAAAACCGCACGGGGCAAGGGGAAAAATAGGCGTATCAACACATGCCTGAAAACAACACTTGCAGCAATTGCGATTAGATTGTCAAATCACACAACGAAATTTGAAAAGGGGCCGAGGGAATGGCATCATATTTAGAAACCACACCGAATGCAGACGGGTTTTTCGGAGATTATGGCGGGGCCATGCTGCCGCCACCGCTTGAGCCGCATTTCAAGGAAATCCGTGAGGCTTATGCCATGCTCTCAAAGTCGGCTGAGTTTCTTGATGAGTTACGTTTGATCCGCAAGCATTTTCAGGGCCGGCCAACGCCGATTTCACACCTGAAAAACCTGTCTGCCCTCTCTGGCGGGGCGCAAATCTATGCCAAGCGCGAAGATTTGAACCATACTGGTGCTCACAAGCTGAATCATTGTATGGCCGAGGCACTTTTGGCCCGGCATATGGGCAAAACCAAGCTGATGGCCGAGACCGGGGCCGGGCAGCACGGTGTCGCCCTTGCCACGGCGGCGGCATATTTTGGTATGGAATGCGAAATCCACATGGGCGAGGTTGATATTAAAAAAGAAGCCCCCAATGTCACCCGAATGAAGCTGTTGGGAGCAAATGTTATTCCGGTTAGCCACGGTGGCCGGTCGCTAAAGGAGGCGGTGGACAGCGCCTTCCAGGCCTACGTGCCCCAAGCTGACACGGCCTTTTTTGCCATCGGCTCGGTTGTAGGCCCGCACCCTTTTCCGATGATGGTGCGTGATTTTCAACACGTAGTGGGCATTGAGGCACGCGAGCAGTTTCACGAGATGACGGGAGGATTGCCGGATATGGTTGCCGCCTGCATTGGTGGCGGCTCAAATGCCATAGGCTTATTTTTGGGGTTTATTGATGAAGAAAGCGTGTCTTTGCATGGGGTTGAGCCACTGGGAACTTCGTCCAAACTGGGAGAGCACGCCGCGACAATTACCTATGGCGAAGATGGGGATATTCACGGCTTCCGCACTCTGGTTCTGAAAGATGCCAATGGCGAGCCGGCGCCAGTTCACACCATTGCCTCGGGCCTGGATTACCCCGGTGTTGGCCCTGAGCATGCCTATCTGTCAAAAACCGGCCGGGTCAAATATACCACGGCGAATGATAAAGAGGCGCTGGCAGCATTTTATGCCCTGTCGCGGCATGAAGGCATTATTCCCGCACTTGAAACTGCACATGCGGTGGCCTTTGCCATGCGGGAAGCCAAAAACAACCCCAACAAGTCAATTCTCATCAACCTCTCTGGCAGGGGTGACAAGGATCTGGATTATGTGACCGAGACTTTCGGTTTTGGTGAGTAGAACAAAAACCGCCGCCCAGGATTTCCCCGGGCGGCGGTCGTTGTTGTGTTGGCTTGATATCTCTCAGTAGCGGTAATGTTCGGGCTTGTAAGGCCCGCCGGTGGAAACGCCGATATACTCCGCCTGTTCCTTGCTGAGTTCGCTCAAATTCACCCCGACCCGATCCAGATGTAGGCGGGCAACTTTTTCATCCAGATGTTTGGGCAGGATATAAACCTCGTTTTTGTACTCACCACCTTTGGTCCACAGCTCAATTTGCGCCAGAACCTGATTGGTGAAGCTTGCGCTCATTACAAACGAGGGGTGGCCGGTGGCATTGCCAAGGTTCAGCAAGCGGCCCTCGGACAGCAGGATGATGCGGTTGCCCGAGGGCATCTCGATCATGTCCACCTGTTCCTTGATGTTGGTCCATTTGTGATTTTTCAGCGCCGCCACCTGAATTTCGTTGTCAAAATGGCCAATATTACCGACGATTGCCATATCCTTCATCTCGCGCATATGCTCGATACGGATCACATCCTTGTTGCCGGTGGTGGTAATGATGATGTCAGCACTTGCCACCGCATCTTCCAGCCGCACCACCTCAAAGCCATCCATGGCCGCCTGAAGCGCACAGATAGGGTCGATCTCAGTCACTTTCACCCGCGCGCCGGCCCCGGCCAGTGATGCCGCCGAGCCTTTGCCCACGTCACCATAGCCACAAACCACGGCAACCTTGCCGGCCATCATGGTGTCGGTGGCGCGGCGAATGCCATCAACCAGGCTTTCTTTGCAGCCATATTTGTTGTCAAATTTCGACTTGGTGACAGAATCATTTACATTGATCGCCGGGAACGGCAACTGGCCCTCTTCCATCAGCTGATACAAGCGGTGAACGCCGGTAGTGGTTTCCTCGGACACGCCCTTAAGTGCGGCACGTTGTGCTGTGAACCAGCCGGGGCTTGCGGCCATACGCTTTTTGATCTGGGCGAAGATGGCCTCTTCTTCCTCGGATTGCGGCACCTCCAGAACTTCTGGCTCGCCGTTCTCGGCGCGTGCGCCCAGCAAAATATACAGCGTGGCATCGCCGCCATCGTCCAAAATAAGGTTGCAGGGCCCATCTTCAAACATGAAGATCCTGTCCTGATAATCCCAATGCTCGACCAGAGACTGGCCCTTGACGGCAAAAACCGGGACACCCGTGGCAGCAATCGCGGCGGCAGCATGGTCTTGGGTCGAGAAGATATTACACGAGGCCCAGCGCACATCAGCCCCCAAGCATACAAGCGTTTCGATCAGACAAGCCGTTTGGATTGTCATGTGCAGAGAGCCGGCAATGCGCGCACCCTTCAGCGGCTTGCTGGCGCCATATTCCGTGCGCAGAGCCATCAGGCCAGGCATTTCAGTTTCGGCAATATCCAGCTCTTTGCGGCCAAAATCTGCTAAAGAGATGTCTTTTACATAATAGTCGTTACTCACGGGCGATCCTTTTCTGAGTTATTTGGTGCTGACTAACACTGACCTGGTTAATAGGCAATGTAAGCGAGGGCTTCCCTCTAAATCTGGTTGTAAAGCATTGCTATAAATCTAATCATCGGCCCAGCACTTCGGGGGCCCAGCACTTCGGGCTTTATATGAATGGAATGTCAGGTGAAAAAACCACGCGCATGGCAACGTATGCTCTCGTGGCGCAGGCTTGATTTGCTGGACCCGACCCCTGTTGATATTGAAATAGAGGATATTGCCCACGGATTGGCTTTTGTGGCGCGTTGGAATGGGCAAACCATTGGCAACTGGCCATATTCAGTGGCCGAGCACTCACTTTTGGTTGAGGAGATTTATGGCCGCTTGAACCCCAAAGCCCCGGCAAAATGGCGGTTGGCGGCCCTTTTGCATGACGCGCCTGAATATGTGATTGGCGACATGATTTCACCAGTTAAAGCCGCTGTCGGGCCGGGATATGGAGCGCTGGATGAGCGCTTGCAGGCAGTTATAAATATCCGTTTCGGGCTGCCTGCACAGGTGCCTGTTACGGTCAAAAAGGCCATCAAAAAAGCAGATCGCATTTCCGCCTGGCTGGAGGCCACACAGATTGCCGGGTTTAGCATTGCCGAATCAAACAAGCTTTTTGGCAAGCCTGACGCTATGGCAATTCAAAGTCTGAGCGTAGAACTGCGGCCTCCGGTTGAAGTGCGTGTAGCTTTTGTTGCCCGTCACCTCATATTGTTGGATGAAAGCTCATGAGCCCGACCAGAAACCAGCTGTTTGAGACGGCAACAAGCGGCATTGCCAAATGATCATCGTCGGTGGTGAAAATCTGATCGACATGGTGCCACTCAAAGCTGCGGCGGCCGATTGCTTTCAGGCTTTGCCGGGCGGGTCTCCTTATAATTGCGCACGGGCGCTTGGCCGGCAGGGGCAGGCGACCGGCTACCTGACGCCGCTTTCTACTGACAGCCTTGGTGATCTGCTTGCAGAAACCCTTCGTGCCTCAGGTGTAAAATTACTGTCCGAACGCCGATGCGAGCCAACTTCACTTGCGGTGGCCAGCTTGCAGGACGGGGTTGCAACATACCAGTTTTATCGCACTGGCACAGCCGAGCGCATGGTATCGTCAGACGGCCTGATTGCCTGCACCCCGCAAAACGCCACAGCCTTGCATTTAGGCTCATTAACCCTGAGTGGTGGCCTAGATGCCGATATCTGGGCCGATTATTACTGCCGTATGCACCAGCACGGCCTCTTTTGCGCCCTTGATCCCAATATTCGTGCCCCATTCATTGCCGACCGTGCCAGATATCTTGCACGTCTGGACAAAATACTTGCCCATACGGACCTGCTGAAACTTAGCGATGAAGACCTGAGCTGGCTCTATCCGGGGGCGGGTTCCTTGACGGCAGCTGGGTTGCTGGCAGAAAAGTCCTCGGCAAAAATTCTTGTTGTGACACTTGGTGCCAAGGGTGCGTTTGCATTGGCTGGTGGGTCGCCGATTCATGTCAAAGCAGCACCCGTAGCAAAATTGCGGGACACTATTGGTGCTGGTGATACTTTCATGGCGACCTTGCTGGCCCATTTGGCCAGAAACAATACTTTGACCGCTGGGGGTATTCAGAAAATGGATCGGCAAGGCATCAGTGATCTACTGGTTTGGGCCACACAAGCCGCCGCCCTCAACTGCGCTGAAACCGGATGCAACCCCCCGGATTATTTTGCTTTGAAGGCTTCGCATCTGGCGCAGAGTTAACGGGGCCAGACCCTGAAGCGTTTACCGTGGGCTGCGTTTGGCCAGTATCCGTTGCAGGGTGCGCCGGTGCATATTAAGCCGCCGTGCGGTTTCAGATACGTTCCGGTCACACAGCTCATATACTCGCTGGATATGCTCCCAACGTACCCGATCTGCGCTCATCGGGTTTTCCGGCGGTGGTGGCAGCTCATCGCCCTTGGTCAGCAGGGCATTGGTAATATCATTGGCATCGGCTGGCTTTGACAGGTAATCTGTGGCACCAATTTTTACTGCGGCAACGGCTGTTGCAATCGCACCATAACCGGTCAGGACCACAATCCGGGCGTCTGGCCGCTTTTCCCGAAGCACCTCAACTACATCCAACCCGTTGCCATCCCCAAGCCGCAAATCAATCACGGCATAGGCAGGGGGTTGTGATTTGGATATGGCTTTCCCTGCGGCAACAGAATCGGCTGTTTTTACCGCAAAGCCCCTTTTTTCCATTGCCCGCGCAAGCCGTCGCAAAAAAGGTTCGTCATCATCTACCAACAACAATGAGGTGTCTTCACCGATGTCTTGCAGGTTCTGTTCTGACACGAGCGTCCCTTTCCACTATTCACGTTTTTTGGCAGTCTAAACACTCTTGCGGGTAGGGTCAATTTTAACCGCTATTATCCGGCGGCATCAATAAAACAGGCCGCCCGCTCGGCCATTACTTCGGCTGACGTATCTCGCCTGAAAAACTCTACAAAGCCGTATTCCGGCAGAACCAGGTAGGTGAAGGTCGAGTGGTCCACCAAGTAGAATTCCGGGTCATCACTTTCTTGCTTGCGAAAATAGGTTTTGTAGGCCCGAGAGGCAGCTTTGATTTGCTCCATTGTGCCGGTCAGTCCGATCATATCTTCATGCATGTAGCTAGTATATTCCGCCACGACTTCTGGCGTATCACGCTCCGGGTCTATCGAGATGAAGGCGGCCTGAGCGTCAAAGCCCCGGCCTTGCAGCAAGTCAAGTGCATCGGCATTGCGCGCAAGGTCCAACGGGCAGACATCCGGGCAGAACGTAAAGCCAAAATAAAGCAGGGTTGGCTTGATGAATATATCTTCATCAGTCACCTCGCGCCCGGTTTCATCCACCAAGCTGAGCGGCCCACCTATTGAGGCGGTACCGGTGCCGATAGTTGATCCACGGCAAGCTGCAAACTTATCGGACTGAGTGTAGTCAATATACCATACGACACCCAGCATTGCAGCAAATACAGCCAGTGCGGAAAACACCCAAATACGTACCATGATACCTTCCTTTCGGTTATGGCGCATTGATCCAATAGCTTCCCCTGACATACAAGGGGAAATATTGCCGCAATCGTTGGGAAGGGCATATGAAAATGGCTGAATCGCTCACAGGGATGTACCTACAAGGCCTGCCTGACAGCTGGGTTCGGCTGCGCACTCTTGTTGCCTTGCGCTGGGTGGCGATTTTGGGGCAGGTTTTTACCGTTTTGACAGCCCGCTACCTGTTTGATCTGGATCTGGATACGGTCCTGTTCGCGGCTATCATCGGCCTTGCCGTGCTGGCAAACATAGTTTTCATTGTTAGCTATCCGCCAACCAAACGCCTGAATGAAGCCAACGTCACAGCCATGCTGTTGTTTGACACCCTGCAACTGGCCGCGCTTTTGTATCTGTCCGGTGGGCTACATAACCCGTTTGCGGTTTTGATGGTTGCCCCGGTAACAGTTGCTGCCACAGCTCTTAGTCTGCGGGCTATATTTATCGTGGCATTGGTTGCGGCCACATCAGCCTCTATTGTTGCGCTATTCCATATTCCGCTCCATACGAAAGCTGGCTACATCCTGCGCTTGCCTGAGGTCTTTGTCTTCGGTTTTTGGATATCCATTCTGATAACCATTGCATTTATTGGGTTTTACGCCCACCGGATTACCACGGAAATGCGCTCGATGTCGCAAGCCCTTCTGGCAACGCAGATGGCTTTGGCGCGGGAGCAGAAGCTGACAGACCTTGGCGGTGTTGTGGCCGCAGCCGCACATGAACTGGGCACCCCTCTGGCCACAATAGCCCTCGTTAGCAGTGAGCTGTCCGACGAGTTGCGGGGCAATCAAGAACAATACGAAGATGCCCGCCTGATCCGGGAGCAGGCGGAGCGCTGCCGTGTTATTCTGCAATCCATGGGCCGCGCTGGTAAGGACGATATGTTGATACATCAGGCACCACTCAGTTCTATTGTTGAGGAAGCGGCTGAACCACACGCCAATCGGGGCATTACACTTCGCATAACAGTGGGCGATGAAACAACTGATGCTGCCGACCAGCCAATTGTTTACCGACAATCCGAAATTGTGCACGGATTGCGCAATCTCATCCAAAACGCAGTTGATTTTGCTTCTGCCTCTGTATGGGTTGACCTGTACTGGACCGACCAATCCATATCAGTGCGTATTGTTGATGACGGTGCCGGATACGCGCCTCATGTTATCAGCAATATTGGAGAGCCCTTCATGGGCCGACGCAAAACCAGAAAGCCTGATAAGGAGCGCCCAAAATATGAAGGCATGGGCCTTGGTCTATTTATCGCCAAAACACTTTTGGAACGAACCGGCGCCGAGCTTAGCTTCACCAATGGCACCATACCCTACACAGGCGTACCTCTGCCGGGGCAAAGGTCCGGGGCGATTGCCGTTGCCGTCTGGCCGCGCGGTGGCGGTGGCGGAATTGAAGCTGATGAAAAAACCCCAGTACTTGGCTTGAACACCCATTTTGAGGTGTGAGGCACTTTTTACTGCGATACCTGTGGGTTGATCGGCGATTGCCGCCCCTTCTTCTATATTTCAAACAAATTGTGCGCAATTTGCTCTCTCTTAAGGTTTCGTTAAGCATCTTCTTTCTACCATGGATTGCGCACAAATATAGGATTCGGAAAATGTTCTATACGGCTCTGGCTTTTATTTTGGTTTTGGCATCTTTCCTGATCGCCGTTGCCTCCCTGATTGGCTTTGCGGTTTTCCAGAGCAGAAAAGACAAAAGCCTGCGCCGGGCTGCCAAGTCGGAAAAGAACCGGATTACATTTTTGTTTGAAAATGAAGACCTCGCAGATTCTACCAGCACCGCCCGGCAAATTTTGGCCTCCAGCTCTGTTGCCGGAAGTGATTGGGCCAAGCTGGTTTCTGTTCTGAAGCCACGGTTTGAAGCCCTTGATGATCTGGTCGAAAAGACGTTTGATGCCAGTGAAGTCACCTTGCTTTCAAACGACGGAACCTCACAAATAGAAACGGAAGTTATTCATGGGATGCTGCGCCTTGAATTGTCTGATGTTGAGACCTCTACACCGCATACTTCCCTGGACAGGCACTCTCTGTTGGCGCTTGAAAGCGAGCTGGAGACCCACCGGTCTACTGCCAGACTTGTTCCATTTCTAAACTGGCGCGAAAATGCGAAGGGCGAGATTATCTGGGCCAATCGCGCCTATCTGGATATTGTTGAAATTGTTCATTCTGGAAATACTATTGCCCCATGGCCACCAACGCGCCTGTTTGACAACACAGCAGCCTCTTCTGAAGTTACCAGCGTGCAGCGTGCAGCCCTGAAAATGCCTGATGGCGAGGCTAACAACTGGTTTGACATCCACAGTGCAGCAATGGAGAGCGGCATGCTTTTTACCGCCATGCCGGTTGATGATCTGGTCCGGGCCGAAGCTACACTATCAGAGTTTGTCGGCACATTGACTGAAACCTTTGCCCACCTGCCTATCGGACTGGCCATATTCAACCAGAAGCGTAAGTTGTCGATTTTCAATCCGGCTCTGACTGATCTGACCATGCTTCCTGCCGGATTTCTCTGCGGGCAGCCTACACTTTTTGCCTTTCTTGACCGGCTGCGTGACAAACGCATGATGCCAGAGCCGAAGGATTACAAAACCTGGCGGCAGGAAATGTCAGATTTGGAAGAAAAGGCAGTTAACGGTACTTATCTGGAAACATGGTTTCTGCCAACAGGGCAGACCTATCGTGTGACAGGGCGGCCCCACCCGGATGGCGCGGTCGCTTTTCTGATAGAAGATATCTCCTCCGAAGTTTCCCTGACACATCGTTTCAAACACGAGCTTGAAATGGGCCAAGCTGCGCTTGATGCGCTTGATGATGCGGTTGCTGTATTCACTGCCGGGGGTGTGCTTTCCATGTGCAACACCGCCTATGCCGAGCTTTGGAAAAATGACCCGTCAACCACGGTATCCGATGTCACAGTATCCGACGCCACTTATTCCTGGAACCAAAATTGCAGCCCTACCCCGGTTTGGCGGCAATTGCGCGGCTTTATCAAAGAGCAAGGAGGCCGGAAAAGGTGGTCTGCCCCGGTCACACTAAAAGACGGTCGTGTGCTTAACTGCCACATCGTGCCGATGACGCAGGGCGCAACCTTGGTATCTTTCATCTTATCGCAACCAGAACAGGCACAATCTGGGCTAGAACCGGTCTTGGCGCATGCAAATTGATAAACTGACTTGCGGGTCTGTTCGGGCACGTTAAAAACAATACATGCAGAATGAGTGTACCGCCCATATTATTTTTGAAACACCCGAAAAAACAGTAGGATTTGCGGCGACACTGGCCCCCTTACTTGGTCTGGGCGATGTGCTTCTGCTCGATGGGCCAATAGGTGCCGGAAAGTCGCATTTTGCCCGCGCTTTAATTCAGGCGCGTCTGGCCGCGCATGGCCTGCAAGAAGACGTACCATCGCCCACATTTACCCTTGTACAGACCTATGATGACAGCAAAGTTGATATCTGGCATGCGGATCTTTACCGCCTGAGTAATGTTACAGAAATTGATGAGTTGGGCCTGTTGGATGCTTTTGACGCCGCGATTTGTCTGGTAGAATGGCCTGACAGGCTGGGCAAATACGCGCCACAAAATGCGCTCATGATTTCACTGGAACAAACCGGAGAAAAAGGGCACCGCGCCGCACGGTTCAGCTATACTGACAAAAAATGGCGCGCAGTGCTTACGCAATTGGGGTTACATGTTCATGACTGACCGCAAGATTTTAAAACAAACCTTTCTCCAAAATGCCAAATGGGATGGCGCGTTGTGTACACCTCTGGCGGGGGATGCCTCCCGGCGCCAGTATGAGCGCCTCTCTGGTGGGCCGGCTGGCGCAACTGCAATCCTTATGGATGCGCCCCCTGAGACAGGCGAATCCACTCTGGCCTTCACAAACATCGCGGCCCATCTTAGCGAACTTGGCTTTAGTGCGCCAAAAATTCTGCACGCAGACATGATTGCGGGGTTTTTGCTGTTGGAAGATCTGGGTGACAACCTGTTTGCCCGCTTCGTTAAAGCGCACCCCGCTCAGGAAGTGGAGGTTTACGAAGCCGCTGTAGATTTGTTGATCGACCTGCACCGCTACCCACCGCCAAGCGCGCTTGTACAGCCCAAACCAAAGGAAATGGCTGGTCCCGCCGGGCTGGCTTACGAATGGTACGCACCGGAAACCACGCTCGCATTAAAACGCACCGCCATCGAGGTGCTTGGTGAGGCTTTGGATGCCCACCAACCCTTTACCCCGGTTCTTGCCCTCAGGGATTTCCATGCAGAAAACCTGATCTGGCTACCGGAACGCAGCGGCACCAAGCGCATTGGTCTGCTGGATTTTCAGGATGCCATTGCCGGCCACCCAGCCTATGATCTTATTTCGCTGACTGAAGATGCGCGGCGCGATGTGTCCATAGGTTTGGCCGAAAACCTGCTTAGCCGATACATTGAGCTTTCGGGCTTTGAGAACACCCGGTTTCGTGCTGCTGCGGCTGCTTGTGCCGCCCAGCGCAACCTGCGCATTCTTGGTGTTTTTGCCCGCCTAGCCGCAAATTCCGGCAAGCCCCGCTATATTGATCTGATCCCGCGTGTCTGGGCCTACCTGATGCGGGATCTCAGCCATCCGGCGCTTGCCGAGCTGCGGGAAATAATCATTGAAGATTTACCTGCGCCCACGCCCAGCCATTTGAGCCGCCTGAAAGACGGTCAATGACCCAGCCCAGCTCGGCCATGATTTTGGCTGCCGGCTTTGGCACTCGCATGGGTGCCCTGACGGCCACGCAACCAAAGCCGCTGCTCAAAGTTGCGGGTAAGCCGCTGATTGACCATGCGGTTGCGTTGGCCAATGCTGCGGGTGTGGCAATGATCACGGCGAACCTACATTATAGGCACGAGGCCCTTGCCCGCCACCTGACCCCGCTGGGGATTTCTCAATCGCTTGAATTACCTGATATTCTTGATACCGGAGGTGGGTTGAGGCAAGCTTTGCCGTTGCTCTCTGAGGGTCCGGTTTTTACCCTGAACTCCGATGCCATCTGGCGAGGCCCAAATCCACTTTCCCTTTTGGCTGCTAGCTGGCAGCCCTCGCGGATGGATGCTTTGCTTATGCTTGTTCCGCAGGAAAAGGCGCTGGGCCACGCTGGAAAAGGGGATTTTCAGATCGGCAATTCCGGCAAGCTGGCCCGTGGTGTCGGGCTGGTTTACTCTGGCGTTCAGATCATAAAGCCGGACTTACTCCATACCATCAAAGAAAAGATGTTTTCCTTGAATAAGGTATGGGACATTATGCTGAAATCTGATCGCCTTTTTGGCATAGTCTATTCTGGCTCATGGTGTGATGTCGGAAGCCCGGAAGGGATCACCCTCGCTGAACGCCTGCTTGAAAAACAAGATGTTTGAGTCAACAGACCTCCCCCGCGTCTTTGCCGTCCCGCCCGGCGTTGACCTGCCGCGCGCATTGATTAAGGGGTTGGAAAGGCGGCTTGCAGGTGCCAGCCCGGAAGCATGGGCACGGGTTGAAATTTTTGTGAATACGCGGCGGATGCAGCGCCGCATTATTTCCCTGTTTACCGATGGGCCGGCACGTCTTTTGCCACGTATCCGTACTATAACGGACCTTGGCCGGGATGCCGACATGGCAGATTTGCCAGCAGCCGTGCCGCCATTGCGCCGCCGCCTGGAGTTGACCCAGCTTATCGCCAGGCTTCTGGAGCAGGAGCCAGATATTGCGCCGCGCTCCGCTCTCTTTTCCCTTGCTGACAGCCTTGCGGGGCTAATGGACGAAATGCAGGGCGAGGGCGTGCCCCCTGCTGCATTACGGGCGCTGGATGTTGGCAACTTGTCTGGCCATTGGCAACGCAGCCTGCGGTTTCTCAATATTATTGAGCAGTATTTTGGGGCGCAAAGCACCGAACACCCAGATTCGGAGGCTCGGCAGAGGTTGGTGATAGAGCGGCTGATCTCAAACTGGGCTGACAACCCGCCGGCGCATCCGGTAATCGTTGCTGGCTCCACCGGTTCGCGTGGCGCGACGGCCCAATTCATGCGAGCGGTAGCACGCTTGCCGCAAGGGGCGCTGGTTTTACCTGGGTTTGATACGGTTTTACCTGCCGAAGTGTGGGACAGATTATCCGACCCGATGACCGGCGAAGACCACCCGCAATTTCGCTTTTCCCGTCTACTGCGCAGCTTGTCTCTAAGCCCAGCAGATACTCCGCTTTGGCTGACGGATAAAAGCCCGCCAAACCCTGCCCGAAATGCCCTCCTCTCGCTGGCTCTTCGGCCGGCTCCGGTAACTGACCAGTGGCTGAAAGAAGGTAAGAAAATTAGCCGGGGGGAGATTCTCAACGCCACTGAAAGCCTGACCCTGATTGAAGCACCATCGCCTCGGGCTGAGGCTGTTGCCATTGCCCTGCGCTTGCGCAAAGCTGTTGAGGATGGTCAGCAGGTTGCCCTGATCACGCCAAACCGAACATTGGCGCGGCAAGTTACCGCCGCCCTTGACCGTTGGAATATCGAGCCGGATGATAGCGCTGGCCGCCCCCTTGCCTTGTCTGCTCCCGGCCGTTTTCTGCGCCATGTAAGTGCGTTGTTCGGCCAAAAACTTACCGCCGCAAACCTTCTGTCCCTCCTCAAGCATCCACTTTGCTCCTCTGCTGAATCGCGTGGAAACCATCTGCGCTGGACCCGTGATCTGGAGCTGGAAGTGCTGCGTAAAGGCCTGCCCTTTCCTACGGGGGAAGATATGGTGAACTGGGCGGCAACAGACCACGCCAAAGATTTCCCGCGGCTGGTATGGGCAGAATGGCTGGCCAAATTACTTGCCGGGCTTTCGGATACACCTCACCGCAACCTTAGTGACCATCTGGAAAATCACCTGCGCCTTGCGCAAGACCTCGCCGCCGGTCCTGACCTGGACAAAAGCCGCCCAACTGGTGGGTTGTGGGAAAAAGCCGCCGGGCGTGAGGCTTGGCGAATTGTCAGCGAACTTCAACGCGAAGCCAGTTATGGTGGCCGGTTAAGCCCTGCTGATTACGCCGATCTGTTTCGTAGTATCCTGAACAACGGCGAGGTACGTGACCTCAACAGCCCACACCCGGATGTGATGATATGGGGCACCTTGGAGGCTAGGGTGCAGGGAGCAGACCTTGTTATTTTGGCGGGGCTGAACGATGGTATCTGGCCCGAAATGCCCAGCCCTGATCCTTGGCTCAATCGTCAGATGCGTCACGAGGCCGGGCTTTTATTGCCTGATCGGCGCATTGGCCTTTCAGCGCACGATTTTCAGCAGGCCTTTGCTGCACGGGAGGTTGTTTTATCCCGGGCTATCCGTGATGCGGAAAGTGAAACCGTGGCCTCTCGCTGGCTACTGCGCCTGACCAATTTGCTCAGCGGTCTGCCAGCGGGGGGTGAGGAGGTGATAACCAGTATGCGCCGCAGAGGTGATGCCTATCTGCGCCTTTCCGTTCTACTTGACCAGCGACCAGAAGGCCCCTTGGCTCCGGCCAAACGGCCCTCACCCCGGCCCCCCATAGAGACAAGACCAAAGCGCCTTTCCGTCACCCGCATCAGCCGTCTGGTACGCGACCCATATTCGATTTACGCTGAAAGCATCCTTGGCCTACGGGCGCTGGATTCTTTGCAACATATGCCCGATGCCCCTCTGCGTGGCACTATTTTGCACCAGATCATGGAGCAGTTTTTTACCCACACTGTGCCGGCTGACCCCACGGAAGCGCGCATCTTGTTGCTGAAAATAACTGACAGTGTTTTGGAAAAACAAGTACCGTGGCTCGCAGCCCGCATCCTTTGGCGGGCAAAGCTGGAACGCATTACAGACCAGTTTCTTGCCGAGGAAAAGGGCCGCCAACATGAAGGCGGCATCATAGCCCACGAAATACGGGGGAAGCTCCGGCTTGAGGCGTTGAACTTCACCCTGAGCGCTACGGCTGATCGGATAGATCGACTAAATAACGGTACCTTGGCAATTTACGACTACAAATCTGGCACTCTGCCCACACCTCAGGCGCAGGTTCTTTTTGACAAACAGCTGGTATTGGAAGCGGTGATTGCATCTGCCGGTGGCTTTGAGGGCATTACAAAAGGGCCGGTTGCACAAGTAGCGTATATCGCGCTGGGCAGTGCGCAGAAGTTTTCGCCCACGCCGCTTGATAATATACAGGTTACCAAAACGCAGGCTGAACTAAGCACACTCATAGGGGCGTATCAAAGCCGTGGTCAGGGCTATACGGCCTTGCGACTGGACCCAAAACTTGGCTATCCCGGCGACTTTGATCACCTATCCCGGCTTGGAGAATGGGACATAAGCCAGATGCCGGAACCCGAGGATGTTGGATAATGGTACAAGATAATGCAACTCTTGGTCAGAACCGCGCCTCTGACCCGACGGCATCCACTTGGCTTTCAGCAAATGCCGGGTCCGGAAAAACCAAGGTCCTGACCGACCGAGTTGCCCGACTTCTTTTGCGGGACGTATCACCGCAGAATATCCTGTGTCTGACCTACACAAAAGCTGCCGCCAGCGAGATGCAAAACCGCCTGTTCCGGCTTCTTGGTGATTGGGCCATGAAAGAAGATGTGGCACTCAGAAAGGAGCTGCTTAAACTTGGCGAGAATTCAACTCAGGATCTGAATGCCGCTCGACGCCTGTTTGCCCGCGCCATTGAAACCCCAGGCGGCTTGAAAATCCAAACGATCCACTCGTTCTGTGCCAGCCTTCTGCGCCGCTTCCCTTTGGAAGCTGGAGTCTCGCCACAATTTACTGAAATGGATGAACGGGCGCAGTTGATCTTGCGCAAAGAGGTTATCGAAGACTTGGCATCGGGGCCCGCCTCAAGCAGCCTTGCCGAGCTTGCTATATTTTACTCGGGTCAGGACTTTTATGATTTGACCAAAGAAATAACCGAGAACCGCCAGCACTTTGTCCGAAAGATAGCAAAATCCGAAATATGGAGCTGGTTTGGTTTAAAGGAAGATTTTGATGAAGCAGTCTTGATAGACACTGTTTTTGATAATCAGGACAGAAAGTTACTGGCTGACCTTGTTCCGATTCTGGCACAAGGCAAGGCTTCTGACCAGAAAGCAGCCCATACACTTGCAGGACTTACCGGGAAGCAAATGACAGTTTCCCATTTGAAAACTCTTGAGCGCCTGTTTCTTTTTGGCAAAAAGACTAAGAGGCCGTTTGGCGCAAAGATAGGCTCTTTCCCGACAGGAGGTTTGCGCACAGGGGCGGCAGCAGATTCCATGGCGGCACTGGAAAGGCTCATGCAGCGGGTGGAAGATAACAAAAACCAGCGTACAAGTCTCTATTCTGCCCAAAAAACACGTGTTCTGCACAATTTTGCGCAACCCTTTCTAAAAATGTACGAGGCAAGAAAGCTTAACAGCGGTTGGTTGGATTTTGATGACCTTATCGGGAAGGCGGGGGCGTTGCTTAGCGACCCTGGTCTTGCGGCCTGGGTGCTTTATCGCCTGGATGGCGGCATTGACCACATCCTTGTTGATGAAGCGCAGGACACCAGCCCGGCCCAGTGGAAGGTCATCGAATATTTGGCGCAGGAATTTACCAGCGGCAAGGGTGCACGAGATGGCGTGGAGCGCACTGTTTTTGTGGTTGGCGACCCCAAGCAATCAATCTACTCGTTTCAGGGTGCAGAGCCCGCTGCATTTTCCAACATGAACACGCACTTTGATGAGCGCTTGTCTCAGGTAGGAAAGCGGCTTGAGAACCGAAAGCTGGAATATTCCTTCCGCTCGGCTTCTACGATTTTGCAACTGGCAGACCACGCCCTTCTGAACCGGCCAGGCCTGGGTACGCCCTTTCGCCATATGGCTTACTTTGCAGAGAAGCCCGGCCGCGTTGACCTGTGGCCGGCTATTGAAAAAGCAGAGTACAAGGAAGCCCGCGACTGGACCGATACAGCAGATGCTGAAATTCCACTATCTCACAGTTTTAAGCTTGGTGAGGCGGTGGCAAAAGAGATTAAAAGGCTCACTTCAGAAGAGTCTATTCAAGGTAAAAACGGGGATTTTACGCCGGTCAAACCCGGTGATATTCTGATTCTTGTGCGCCGGAGAACTGGCGGTATATTTGATAACATCATTCGGTCCTGCAAGGAGCTTGGTCTGCCCATTGCCGGGGCTGACCGCATGCGTATTGGGGCTGAGCTTGCAGTCAAGGATCTGACGGCTCTTTTGAAGTTTCTGACAACCCCAGAGGATGATCTTTCCCTTGCGGCTACGCTAAAATCACCCCTTTTCCAGCTCACCGAATCCAACCTTTACGCCCTTGCTCAACCCCGTGGGAAAGGCACTTATTTATGGGCCGCCCTGCGCAATCAGGCCGACCAGTACCCGGAATGCGTCAGTACCCTTATCGCCCTTCGAAAGAATGCCGATTTTATGCGCCCCTATGAGTTGCTTGAACGTGTTCTCACCCGGCATCACGGGCGCAGGAACTTGCTGGCCCGGCTCGGGCATGAAGCTGAGGATGGCATTGATGCGCTCCTGACCCAGGCGCTTGCCTATGAAAACACCGAAACTCCTAGCCTGACTGGCTTTCTGGAATGGCTGGGCGCCATGGAGGTTACGATCAAGCGCCAGATGGATACCGCAAGCGACCAAATCAGGGTCATGACCATTCATGGGGCGAAGGGGCTGGAGGCACCCATTGTTATTTTGGCGGATACGGCTAAAAGCCGCCCGCGCAACGCTCCTGATCTGGTCAAGATTGAAAATGGCGGCCTGGCCTGGAAGCCCCCGGCGGATTCTATGCCGCAAACCTTGGAAAATGCCACTGGCCTCATTGCCGAGGCTGAAGAGCAGGAGCTTTCCCGGCTCCTTTATGTAGCAGCGACGCGGGCGAAGAACTGGCTTATTGTTGCGGCGGCAGGGGAAGTTGGGGTTGAGCAGGACAGCTGGTACAGTATTCTGAAAAAAGGGCTTGAAGATATGGGCGCGGCATCCTTTAGCTCCCCCTTGGGGCCGGGGCTGCGGCATGAAACCGGCAATTGGACTTCTCCGCGCCAGGAGCCCAGGCCCAAACAATCTGAGCCAATTCCAACGCTTCCCGGCTGGGCTCTCTCGCCGGTATCTCCGGCTGTGATTTTCCCGGCTCCCATGAGCCCCTCAGACCTGGGTGGCGAGAAGGTGCTTGCCAGCGAGGATGGCGGGTTGCAGAGTGCCGATGGCAAGCGCAAAGGTAGGCAAATGCACCACTTGCTGGAAATTCTCCCCAACTACCCGTGCAATCAATGGCCAGAGGTTGCCAGAAACCTTCTGGCAAGCGGGGAAGATGCCGCGCCCCCTGAAGAGGCCAATAGATTATGTAAAGAAGTCTCTCTTTTACTGACAAAGCCTGATCTCAAGCATATTTTTACCAAAAGCTCGTTGGCGGAAGTTGATATTTCGGCTCAGCTTAGTGCTCTCGGAGGTAAGAGAATTCACGGCATTATTGATCGCCTGCTTGTTTCGCCAGAGCGGGTGTTGGTTGTAGATTTCAAGTCAAATGCCATTGTACCAGATACCCCGCAGGATATTCCCACTGGAATATTGCGCCAAATGGGTGCCTATATTCTGGCGCTGGAACAAATTTTCCCCGGTCGCCCCGTGGAATGTGCCATATTATGGACAGCAACTGCCAGTTTGATGAAAATACCGCCCAAGCTTGCTATTGCAGCGCTTGCACCGCCTTGACGATTACGCTTGGTATTCTTAGGTTTGCACCAAACTTAATGCCTAGGAGAAAACTCATGGCTACTATTGCTATCACTGATGCCACTTTTGATGAAGAAGTGCGTAAATCGGATATTCCTGTCATTGTCGATTTTTGGGCCGAATGGTGCGGCCCGTGCAAGCAAATCGGGCCGGCTCTAGAAGAATTGTCGGTCGAGTATGAAGGTAAAATCAAGATCACCAAGCTGAATGTTGATGAAAACCCCAATATGCCAGCTCAGATGGGTGTGCGCGGCATTCCAACCCTGTTCATGTTCAAGGACGGTGAGGTTGTGTCAAACAAAGTTGGCGCGGCACCCAAGGCAACTTTGCAAGCTTGGATTGATGAAACGATCTGAGCCAGAGGTCAGATACAAAAAACCCCGCCAGACCAGCGGGGTTTTTTATTGTTCAAAGAACTAAACTACAGAGTTACGTCACTCGCAAGCGCCGTACCCAGCAGAACTAGTTAGCAAGCGCGGCGCCCAACAGAACTACCAAAATCAGCGGGACAAGCCAGCCAGCGGCCGTGCCGGCAGCAGCTTCTTCAACGATGACAATAGGCTCAACGATCGGGTCAACCAGAGCGCCAGCATAAGCAGCGGAACCAGCCACAATCACAACAAGCGCGAGTGCAAGTGTTTTCTTCATTTTTAATCTCCTAAGTTCATTTTCTGCCCTGCACATCGCAAGGAGAGGTATTTTCTTTGATCTCGTATTTGCAGAAAGCAGGAATAGCAGGAATGCGCAAACCTGTTTGAGTTTTTTTTCGGAAATGTTGTTAAATGAGCAACACCTGTGTTCCAACCTTTGTCAGGCCGTAAAGCACCGCAATATGTTCATTGAAAAGGCCAATACACCCATTTGACGAGCGGCGGCCAATTTTACGCGTATCGTGGGTGCCATGAATCCGGTAATATCGCCAGGAAAGATGTAAGGCATGGGTTCCCATGGGGTTATCGGGTCCGGGCGGGATGCGCGGGGGCCATTCGGGGTTGCGAATACGCATGGCCGGCGTCGGGCTCCAGCTTGGCCCCTCAACCTTGCGCGTAATGCTTGTCCGCCCGAGGCGGGTCAGGTCTTCGCTCAAGGGCACACTGCTTGGATAAAGCTTGTATATTGTCTCGTCTTCAGACCAGAAGTGCAAAGCTCTTGATGTGGTGTCGCATAAGACCGCGCCATTGCGTAGATTGCTGAAATAAGGCCGCCAATCCATAGCGCGGAAGCTGGAGATGTTACGCCGGACGGTCTCGGTGATCTCGCTTTCAATCTCAACCGTATCTTCCTGTTGTGCAAGCGCAGGAGCAGCCAAACCACCTGCCGCTGCCGCAATCGAGGTACCAATGAAGGCCCGGCGGTTCAGTTTGGTGTTCTTAAATTCAGTCATTTTTCAACTTACCTATTCTCGTGTCCTCGTGATTGTGCCTAATATATGGCTGGAATGCCGCAATGCAAATCAAACCGGCGTCATATTGCCAGTTTTTGCCAAACTTGGTTTGCGTATGTTCGATTCTCCATATAGGGGGTGAAAAACCTTGTTAGGATCATCATGAAGCGTCTTTTTGTTGTTTTTTCGGTTTTAATACTAACGCTTGCTGCTTGTACCCCGGTTCAGGCACCTCGTTTGGGAACCGACGGCAAGCCGCTTCCGCAGGTTTACCGAATTTCAGCGGGCGCTGCCGACAAAGTCCAGTTTCGTATGCTGGATTCCATCAATGCCCTGCGTCAGGCATCAGGTGCTTCTCCAGTGCAAATGAATGCTAAGTTGAATGCCGCTGCTGAAACACATTCGCGGGACATGTCACGGCAAGGGCGCCCGTGGCATTTTGGCTCTGACGGCTCTTCGCCATTAGACCGGGTAGCGCGCACCGGATTTCCCGGAACAATGCTGGGCGAGAATATTTCCGAGACATTTGAGTCCGAACTGGAGACGCTCTCTGCATGGATGGAGCAGCCTGACACCCGCAATGTTATCCTTGACCGCCGCGCCGCCAACCTTGGTTTCGCCTGGCATCAGGAGCCAAACGGTAAAATCTGGTGGGTATTGCTTTTGGGCAGCTAAGGCCCGCTCTTTTTCAATGTTGTGGGCGCTTTGCATCCAATCCATATCCCAGATTTAACTTTGATGTAAGTTTCGCCCATCCACCAAGATCCTGCCGTTGGCTGCTTTCTCGCTTGGGCTTTTCTGGCGATAGCCGGCACCTACCTTTATGACCCGCCTGTAGCGTTTTGGCGGAGCTTATGCGGAATTTCAGGTAATAAGAAAACAGTCGCGAAACTTTTCGACAGAGCCTGAGTTTCTCTTGTTGCAGGGTGAAATTTTGACCTGATCAAGGCAAGTGCGTGACGTATTTTTTCAACTACCTGATAATATAGAACAAAATACTGTATAAACCTTTAAGCGCCTGAAGAAATGGCCGCACTGCCTCCACGAGGTTGCCGTAATTTAGGTGCATGATTTGCCTGAATAAAACTTAAGGAGGGTATTATGGTCTTGAAAATCAATAAGATCAGAGCAGTAACAGTGTTGTTTGTGGTAAGTGCGGCGGCAGCGTCCGGGTATTTCATGCAAAATAGTAATACACTGACTGTTCAGAATGCCACGGCCAAACCGCAAGAGTTGGTTATTATACCCGTCGAGGAAACTTCTCTGGCAGAAGATTCCGGGCCGGCTGTGCACATGCCGCCAAAAATTGACCAAGTGACCCGCGCGCAAAGCCAGCCGGTTTTGTTTGTGTCAGACCCGGCAGCTATTTTGCCTGAAGCAAACACAATACCCGAAACCCCGGCAGTCGCCGAGTGCGAAGCAGGGTTTACCGCCATGGCGGCACCCGGTGCGATGGTTGATCTGACACTGGAAGCGCCGTGCTATGCTGGGCAAGTGGTTGATATTTTTCATGCTGGCATGCGGTTCAGCAGCCGCCTTGACCAATCTGGCCTAATGCAGGCTTCCGTACCCGCCTTGGAAGAAGATGCCTTTTTCAACGCCATGTTTACCGATGGACACATTGAAAGCACCAATATTCTGATGTTGACTGCTTCTGATTATCAGCGTGTTGCGCTGTTCTGGCAGGGTGAAACCGGCTTCACGCTTTACGCCTTGGAAAATAATGCGCTTTACGGAAGTGCCGGACATGTCAGCGTTACATCTCCCTTCAGCCCGGCATATAGTATTGCCGAGGCGCGCGGCTTTTTGACCAAGCTCGGGCAGATTGAGCAGGGTTATAGTGCAATCATCTACTCCTATCCAGCTATGCTGACAGATTCAGGCGCCGGGCCTGAGATCAGCATTCAGGCAGAAGTTCTTGCCGGCACCTGTGATAGCAAAATCATGGCAACAATTCTACGCAGCAATGGTATGAGCACGCTGGAAGCATTGCCCCTGACAATGGCAGTTCCGGGCTGCGACGCTGTGGGCGAATATCTGGTGTTGAAAAACCTACCACAAAGCCTGAGAATTGCCGCCAGATAACACTTGCAAAGGTGTTGTCACGTTGAGCGAGCTAATCTAAGTGTCGAACGCCACCGCCCGTGGCCGCCGGAAATGTAGACTGCAGCCAAACCAATACTTGCCCCGAAGGCCGTTTGCCTGCCATACCTTGCCGAAAGCAGGGAGAGACATAGTGGAAACGAGTGCCAAGAAGCGTATCTGGGGATGGTTCTTTTTTGACTGGGCCAGCCAGCCGTATCACACGCTGGTTGTGACCTTTATATTCGGGCCGTATTTTGCGGCCATCGTCACCCAGCACTTTATGGGCACCGGCATGGATGAAATGGCGGCCGATGCGCGCACCCAGTCAATCTGGTCTCTGGGGCTGGCTGTATCAGGGCTGATCATCGCCTTTTCAGCACCCATTCTCGGGGCCATGGCCGATGCTGCCGGGCGGCGGATGCCGTGGATATGGACCTTCTCCGGTTTTTATATATTCGGCGCGGCCATGCTGTGGTTTGCCTACCCGGATGCCTCGAATTTCTGGTGGATGCTGATCGCTTTCGGCATCGGCTTTATTGGTGCCGAGTTTACAACCATTTTCACTAACTCCCTGCTGCCCGACCTAGGCACCAAAGAGGAAATCGGTCAAATTTCCGGCTCCGGCTTTGCCTTTGGTTATTGGGGCGGGGTATTGGCGCTGATAATCATGCTGACCTTGTTTGCTGAAAACGAGAGCGGCAAGACCCTGATCGGCATTGCGCCCATATTCGGGCTGGACCCGGAAATGCGTGAAGGCACGCGCTTTATCGGGCCATTCGTGGTGATCTGGTACATTGTTTTCATGGCAGTATTCTTTTCTCGGGTGAAAGAGCCAAAGACCCGAACCCGCAGCCGGATCAGCATCTCTGCCGCAATTAAAAACCTCATATGCACTATCCGCTCGCTCAGACATCGGGTCAGCCTTGCCGCCTATCTCGGCTCGTCATTGTTTTACCGCGATGCGCTGAACGGGCTTTATGGCTTTGGCGGAGTCTATGCGGTTTTGGTGCTAAATTGGTCGATCACCCAGGTCGGGGTGTTTGGTATTGTCGGGGCCATTTCGGCAGCTATTTTTGCCTGGGTAGGCGGCAAGGTAGACCGTGCCCTCGGGCCAAAGCCGGTGATTATATTCTGCATTATCGTGCTGGCAACGGTCTGCACGGTGCTTGTCGGTATGAGCCGAGAAAGCCTGTTTGGCATACCGCTGGAAGAGGGCTCGAACCTGCCTGATATCGTCTTTTACATCTGCGGGGCCATTTTGGGTGCTGCTGGGGGTGCTCTTCAGGCCGCCTCGCGCACCATGATGGTTCGTCATTGTGACCCGGAACATGCGGCCGAAGCCTTCGGTCTCTACGCGCTTTCAGGCAAAGCTACCGCCTTTCTTGCGCCCATGTTGATTGGCTTTGCCACATTGATAACCGGCAACCCGCGCTTTGGCGTGGCTCCGTTGATCATATTGTTTCTGATCGGATTGTTTCTGCTCATATGGGTCAAGCCAGAAGGCGAAGGCGAAGCCGAAAGGCAGGCCGCATGAAGGCTTTGCGTATTATTGGGCTGATTGTCGCAACCCTTCTGCCCGGTGCAGCCCAGGCCGAAACCCCGGCAAAACAGCTTTTTGGCGCTATGATTCAAGGCTCTGACCAGCGCGCAAATCCCTATGGGGGCTATGCCAAGGGCTGTCTGGCCGGCGGTGTGCAACTGGCAGAAACCGGACCCTATTGGCAAGCCATGCGCCTGAGCCGCAATCGCAATTGGGGCCACCCGAAGCTGGTTGAGTTCGTTGAGCGGCTCGCCCAAAAGGCTGCAAAGCAACCCGGCTGGAGTGGGCTTTATGTGGGAGATATGAGCCAGCCGCGCGGCGGGCCTATGCTAACCGGCCACCGCAGCCACCAGATTGGCCTTGACGTTGATATCTGGATGTTACCGGCCAGCAACCTGAACCTCAGCCACACGGCACGCGAAAACCTTTCTTCAATCTCCATGCGCCGGGCCAAGGGTGCCTATGTGAATGCGCGCTGGACCGAGGCACATATGAACATTCTGAAAGCGGCGGCACAGGACAAAGCCGTGGCGCGGATTTTTGTGTTTCCCGGTGCCAAGGTCTGGATGTGTGAACAGGCGCGCGGCAACCGCGACTGGCTACGCAAAATCCGGCCATGGTGGGGGCATCACTATCATTTCCATGTGCGTCTTGCCTGTCCGCGTGGGGCGCGTGATTGTGTAGATCACGCACCACCACCTACAATTAAAAAAAAAACAGGCGCCCAAAAGTGGGTTGATGACATCCTGAACCCCCCGCCCCCCGCCCCC